>JAKISI010000057.1 GCA_021648685.1 Candidatus Polarisedimenticolaceae bacterium | reverse complement strand
TGCACATCAAATTCAACATTGGACGCACCACATTTCAGCGCAGCTTCAAGACCCAGCAGGCTGTTTTCCGGGCAGCTCTCCATCTGCCCTCTGTGCGCAACCAGTGCTGGCATCTTCACTGCTGATCATCCATCACAAAGCACTTTAATTTCTTTGCTAAATCTCTCATATCTTTTTTGTAATGCTGGGTTCTGATTTGGCATAAAAACCTTATCAATCGCTGGCTTTTGCCACTTTTTTGTAGAACCCATCGCCAACCACGCAGCACCTCTGGCGCTGCTCTCCAACGCTTGAAACCTGTCAACCTGTAAGCCACTGAGATCGGCCAATCGCTGGCACAACCCATCCAATTGCGAGAGACCACCCCCCACACGCAACCGGGTTAACTGCTTTATCTGTTGTAACCGTTCCAGATTGCACTGAAGCAGAAATACGATGCTTTCAATGATAGCCACATAGCGGTTTTTGACGGCGGCATCCGTGTGGCTCATAAAATAGGGCGAACACGCGCCCTTCCACCAGGGCGACCCCAGCCCACCTACGGTATTGATAAAAATGGGTGGCGATTTAACTTGCGCCAACCACTCATCCAGCTGCTCAAACAGATCATCCACTGGCCATTGCTGCTGCGCCCACGACAGTGCTGCCCCAGCGCCATTTACTGTCCCCTCTATTAAATATAAGCGGCTCTCCCCATCACTTTTTGCGACCCCTTGAAGCAGCCCCATGGGCTGGGGCAGCATGGCGTGGGTTGGCATCAAAATGAACGCACCCGTACCAAGATTAACAACGGCTGTATCTTCCGGCAGATCCCCTTGAGAAAAGAGCGCTGCATTCTGATCACCACAGACGGCTGTCAGTGGTATGGCACGCTCTGTAAGCCGACCCCACATACCCTGCATCGGCCGCACAAGAGGCAGTGGACACATGGGGATATCAAATAATTTAAAGAGCGGTTTTGACCAGCTGAGTGTTGCCAAATCAAATAGCAAGGTTCGATGTGCGTTACTGTGATCAACCAGATGCGGCGCATCTGAAAGCAGGTGATAGAGGATATAACTCACCAACGGCCCAAGAGAGAGAATTTGATCTTTACGCGCCTGCTGCACCTCTTTATTGGCATGCAATAACCAGCGCAATTTGCCCGCACCGTAATGCGGCGAGAGCGGCAACCCGGTCAGACGATAGATATCTGCCTCTTCTGATTTAAACTGCATCAAGTCATGCAATGCACGCCTGTCCTGCCAACTCAGTGCGGGGCTTAATGCTCGGCCATCGCGTTTATCCCAGGCGAGAACTGTAGATCTTTGCGTTGCCAAAGCGGCCCGCCCAACAGGCAGCCTATTTCTCGCCAGAAGTGTAGCAAGCACATATTGAATGGATTCCAGAATCTGCTGTGGATCTTGTTCAATCTGCTCATGATCAATCCGCACAAGATCAACCGGGGCCTCAACCTGATCAATCAACTCACCCGATGCCGAGTAGAGTATGGCCCGTGATGCATGGGTTCCTTGATCAATTACCAGGGTGCTCTGCATGGCTTCGCTTATCGTTTGATAACTCTACTGCGCACCATGCTGATGGAGGTATCTGTCCACCTTAAATAAGTACTCCCGCGCACGCTCAAAATCCATGCTCTCAGGAACAGCTTCTAGCTGGGCACCCAAACTGTAGTGCATCGGGGTCTGATGCCCGGTTACATAATACGCTTTGCGTGCATCCAGCCAGCTGCCCGTTGCATGATCATTGACCCAGATCTCAATGGCAGGGTCATCTTTCCAAGCCTGATCCTCCAACCAGACCACAGCACAACCGATATCATCAAAGAGGTAAATCTCTGAAGGGCCATCTGTTGGCTTGTGACGCACCTGTGCCGCATGAAACCGGTCGCTTAGAATCATATTGCAGCGCTTGCAATCATCCTGCTCCCACTCCACCACAACCGCGCCCGTTCCAGGATCACCAGAGCACGCTGTAATAAATAACAGCACAGTCGGCAAGAGTAATTGACGTAGCGTTTTTTTCATCTGCCCATAATCCTACATGCCACTGTAAAAATACAGCGCCATGCACATCAACACATTGGCCGCGACAATTTGACACAGACCAAGCTACATAATAGAGTTCCGGATTAGCATCGCTTGGCACTCATGTAGCTTGGTTGGTGAATGTTGCGATATGGTTTATTTGATTTATCGCAAGCCGCATAATGACATATCTCAGTTAAAAAGCCCTGAGTAAAAGTTTTATAATAAAAACGAGGAAGAAAATGAAAAAATACACCGTTAAATGCCTCTCTCCCCTAATGGCGCTCATGCTGGTTCCAGCCGCCTTCGCCGCCCCTCCACTCCCGCTACACTCCGTTGAAGGTTTCGGTGGCATCCTGATAACAGGCTCAGCCTGGTTGGTAAATCCTGCCGAAGATGACAGCCTGTTCGGGCTACCAAGCATGGGGGCAACATTTGCAAATCTAGGCAATGGCCGAAATTTAGAAGCCTACACCCTAACCGAGACTATTGGGGGACGGGTTGAATTGGGATACGCTTTTAACCGCCTTGACCTGGGTGATCTGGATACAGACATCATGGCGGCAGCGCTTCCCGATATTAAGGAAGACAATGTGGAACTGCACCATTTCAACGCTCGCGCCCTACTCTTGAAAGATGGTGACCTTGACCAAAGCTGGATGCCTGCGGTAACCCTAGGACTGCACTACAAATACAACTCTACTATTGACGATATAGACAGCCGTTTGGGAGGAGCGCTTGATGGTATCGGTCTTAAAGACAATGACGGTGTTGATGTAACCCTTTATGCGAGCAAACTATTTACCTCTACGCCGCGCCCATTTTTTATAAATGCGGGCCTTCGCTCTACCAAAGCAGCCCAGATTGGCTTGCTTGGTTTTACGGATAAGCGGAAAACACTCTTTGAAGCCAATTTTGGTGTCCTGGTTCTGGATAACCTCGTCATTGGCGGCGAGTACCGTCAAAAACCGGACGAATATGCTGCAATCCCAACCCTTATAGAAAGAGAAGATGACTGGTGGTCTGCTTTCATAACGTATGTGGTCAATGACAATATGACGGCATCCGTAGCCTATATCAAGATGGGGGACGTATTGAATCACAAGGCCAATGACACCTACGGCTTTAAATTGAAATTTGAACTCTAATATCACGGGGTAAGCAGTGTGAAGTTATATAGATGAGAACTTTTAACCCATTCAACAAAAAACACCCCCAATAACGAGGAGAGGTAGCCATGAGCAAAAAAAACACTGATCATACGGACGAAATCAAGACTGGCGAAGTAGAGCCATCACGCAGGAATTTCTTCAAAACCACTGCTGCTGGTCTGGCTGGAGCTGGTGCCCTCTCAATGGGCATCCTGCCATTTGGCACCGCTAAAGATGCACAAGCCAGCTCAAAGTCCGGCCCAAAAGAGCATGTTGGCCCGGGTGAGCTGGATGAGTACTACGGTTTCTGGTCTGGTGGTCAGTCTGGTGAAGTTCGAATCATCGGCATACCTTCCGGTAGGGAGCTGAAGCGCATCCCCGTCTTCAACTGGGATGCCGCCTATGGTTGGGGCACGACCAACTTCAGCAAAAGCGAGATGAAAGGTCGGCTCTCTGGTGACACCCACCATTTTCATCTCTCTTATAAGGATGGCACCTACGACGGTAAATACGGCTTCGTAAACGACAAGTCGCAGGCTCGTCTGGCACGCGTCCGCCTTGACATGCTGGTAACCGACAAGATCATTGACATCCCGAACTCAGCCGGCACCCACGGCATCTTCCCTTCACGCCATAAAATTGATGCCGTCTACTGCAACTCTGAGTTCCGCATTCCGCTGCCTAATGATGGCCGCGACATGGAAGACCCAACAAAATATGGCTGCCTGCACAGCTGCGTCGATGCCGAGAGCATGGAAGTGCGCTGGCAGATCATGGTCGATGGCAACCTCGACCTCTGCGCCACAGATTACGAAGGCAAGTACTCCATGGCTTGCTGCTACAACTCGGAAGAGGGTGTCACGCTTCCTGAGATGATGGCCAAGGATCGCGATTGGTTGGTCGTCTTCAACCTGGAGCGCATCGAGGCTGCAATCAAGGCGGGCAAAGGGATCAAGATCGGCGACTCCGATGTGCCTGTGCTGGATGGCCGGGGTGACTCAGAGTTTACCCTCTACATCCCTGTCCCCAAAAGCCCACACGGCGTCAACGTAGACCCAACCGGCAAGTACGCTGTCTGCTCCGGCAAGCTCTCACCCACCGTATCTATTGTTGAGCTGAGCAAAGTTGACGATGCTTTCGCAGGCAAGATCGAGCCGCGTGACTGCGTTATCGCCGAGCCAGAGGTTGGCCTTGGCCCACTACATACCGCTTTTGATAACAGAGGCAACGCCTACACCTCCATCTTCCTTGACTCTGTCGTCACCAAATGGAACATCGCCAAGGCGATAGCCGGTGAGAATCCGGTTATCGAGAAGGTTGACGTACACTACCAGATCGGCCACATCAATGCCTCCATGAGCGAGACCAAAGATGCCGACGGCAACTGGATGATTGCTCTGTGCAAATTTTCCAAGGATCGCTTCCTGCCGGTTGGCCCTTTCCGCGCAGAGAACGAGCAGCTGTTCAATATCTCTGGCGAGAAGATGAAGATGGTGCATGAAGGGGCTGCTCACGCAGAGCCACATGATGCACTGATCGTTACCCGTGACCTGATTCGCCCAGAGAAGGTATGGCCACGCGACGACCGCCGCTTTGAGTTCGAGCGCGCACTGGCTAAAAAGCACGGCGTTACGCTAGAAGCTGCCGCCAATGTTATTCACGATGGCAACCATACCTATGTCTTCATGATTAGCATCGCCCCTGCATTCTCTCTTCCCAAGTTCAATGTGCCACTGGGCAATACAGTCACCGTCGTAGTAACCAACATGGACGGCGTAGAGGATCTCTCTCACGGCTTCTGCCTGACCCAGCACGACATCAACTTCGGCCTTTCACCTAAAGAGACCGCCTCGGTCACCTTTAAGGCCGATAAGAAGGGCGTATTCTGGTACTACTGCCCTTGGTTCTGCCACGCCCTGCATCTTGAGATGCGCGGTAGAATGATTGTCTCTTAAGAGACTTTAGCAAGCACCACACTCCGCCCTTTCTTCTTTTGGGAGAAAGGGCGGAGTCGCATTTGAACATTAGTAAATTCTAAAATAGCCGGGTAGAAATTATTATCAAATTCCTTTAATATCCCACCTGGTTAATTTGAGACTTGCCCGCTTGCGGCCTTCACTGATCCACTGCCACAACTCAAAAAAACAGTTGTAACTACCATATCCTATTGGTTCACCTGGCTATTTGAGACAGATTTCTACCCATATGCCCAAAAACACACGCCTTCAGCCGCCTGTATCCCTCTTCTCAGGCTTCTCCAGTCTGTTGCGCAAACACCAATATTTCCAACTACTGCTGGTTTTACTGCTGTTCAGCACCGCAAGCTGGAGCACCAACGAGCTTGTTCTAAAAGATGGAAAACCCTTTTGTGAAGCCTACAAATGCAGCCACATACTGCCAGAAGCTGACCATTTTCAGCAATCAAAGGCCATTGCCCTGCCGGTCATTGAGGCCCTGAAAGGGGGCAAGGTCTTCGCCTATATCTTCCTCTCAACCGATCTGGTTGAGATCCCGGCTTACTCTGGCAAGCCGATGGTGACACTCATCGCCATCAGCCCTGAAGGCACCATCCTGAATGCCGAGATCGTCCACCACAGCGAGCCTATTCTGCTGGTCGGCATCCCAGAATCTGTGCTTGGGGTCTTTATGGAGCAGTATATCGGCAAGCATATTGCCGATAAGTTTGAGATCACCTCCGGTGGGACACTCAGCCAAGGGGCGGATCAAACAGAAGACGTATCCCAGCACAGCGATGCCTCAGAGATTGGCGGGAACGTCCCGATCGACATGATCACGGGGGCCACAGTAACCGCTCAAGTGATGGATCAGACCCTGATCACCTCCGGCCGCATGGTCGCACAGGCACTGGGCATCCTGCCACCCGACGAGACCCGCATCGTTACCTGGCACGCAGAGTACCAACCCAAAACCTGGGATGATCTGCTCAAAGAGGGGAGCATCGGTCACCTCTTTGTACCCACGGCCGATCTCGTCCCGACCGCAGACAAAAACGAGGCCTGGGTCGACATCTATTTTGCAGACGTCACGCAGCCGGTCATCGGCATCAACATGCTGGGCGAGTCAAACTACAACTGGGCAAAGGAGAGGGCTGGAGAGGATGGCAAGATCTTCATTATCATCTCCAACGGCAAGGACAGCTACAAGGGATCAGGCTTTGTGCGCGGCGGTATATTCGAACGCTTCTATTTTCAACAGGGGTTCAATAAGTATGTTTTTCGTGATCTCAGCTACGAGCACCTGTATGGCCTAAAGATCGAAGGTGCCCCGAACTTCAAAGAGAGCGGCCTTTTTTTTCTGCGTGACAAAAAGTTTGACTCATCCAACCGCTGGCAGTTCTACTATATCGCCAGCCACCTGACGGGCGAAACGGCCACCTCAAAGATATTCAAAACCTACAGCGTGGACTTTCAGTTCCCTGAAAAGCATTTTGATCTGGAGATTATCGAGAAAGAGAAGGGGCCCACTCTGATAGAGAAGATGTGGGCGATGAAGCTGTGGGATGTCACTCTGCTGATACTCTTTCTGGCCGTCACTGCCTTTCTGTTTGTTCGGCGCGACCTGATCAGAAGCTCGGCCAAGCGGCTGGATACGGTACACATCACCATCCTGATACTCTCCGTGCTGATTGTGGGGCTGATACTGAAATCACCGCCTTCAATGACCCATCTCTACCCGCTGCTGCATACCTTTGAAAGCGGCTTTCAACTGGACCTCTATCTCTCTGATCCTGTCCAGTTTGTCTTTTGGATCGCCATCGCACTGAGTCTCATCTGGTTTGGGCGCGGCTGGTTTTGCGGCTGGATCTGCCCCTACGGCGCACTGCTCGAGCTGACCCACCGCCTGTCACGGCGCATACTGCCCAAAAAATATAACTACAACTTTCCACCCAGGGTGCATGAGGTATTGAGGAAGCTGCGCTATGTTATCTTTTTCGCTCTGGTCGGCATCTCTCTCTTCTCGGTGGAGATGGCCGAACGCCTCACCGAGGTGGAACCATTCAAAACCACCTGGCTGGTGGGTATCTTCTCACGCGACTGGTATCTGGTACTCTACTGGTTTGCCCTGTTTGGTATCGGCATCTTTATCTACCGCTTTTTCTGTCGCTATCTCTGCCCACTGGGTGCAGCATTCTCTATCGCCAGCTACTTCCAGATCGACCGGATCAAACGCTACAATTTCTGCAAAAGCTGCAACGTCTGCGAGGTCAACTGTGACTCTATGGCGATCAACCGTAAAGGTGAGATCAACCGCTATGAGTGCTACTCCTGCTTCGAATGTGAGCAGGCCTATCACGATGAAGAGGTCTGTCCTCCGCTGGTTTATCTAAAAAAGGGCAAGTTGGAGAAGATCAGCAAGGCAGATCTAAAGGTGATCCAGAAGCGGCTAAAAGAGCAGGAGAGTCGCGGGAAAGGTACGCATTGATCAGCCGGCCTCTCTTCCATCAATCAAACTCAAGATTCCATAGTGATGCATTATTGTTTTCGGAGGTGGGACTTCAGCCCCGCCAGGCTTATCACCGCTCTGCGGGACTGAAGTCCCATTTCCGATCGTGGTTTGATAAAGGTTGTGGCGCTGCCTCACTCCTTTTTCTCTTTTTTGCCAGCACCGCTCTTGCGGCCGACCTTCAGGTTCCCAGCAAACAGTTCCCCACTATCAGCGACGCCATCAGCGCCGCCCGCAGCGGTGACCGCATCCATCTTGCCCCAGGCGTTTTTCAAGAGAACATCACGCTTGATAAAGCACTCACGCTACTTGGCAGCCCGGACAACAGATCCATTATCGATGGCTCAGGCAAAGGCACGGTTATCACTATAACCAGCCCAAATGTCCATATCTCTGGAGTAATGGTGCGCAATAGTGGTGATATTATTGAGGATTCAGATGCCTGCATCTATGCCACCAAAGAGGCCACCAATATAAAACTGGATAACAATTCACTCGCTCAATGCGCCTTTGGCATCTGGATCAATGGCAGCCACAACCCGCTGGTAGCCAACAACACCGTTACGGGTTATCAAAAAAAGTTCATCTCCGACCGCGGCAACGGCATCCATCTCTGGAACATTCAGAATGGGCTGATCAAGGGAAACCGGGTATTCGGGGTGCGTGATGGTATCTATCTCTCAAACACCAGCCGGTCATCCATTGAAGACAATGTCATGGATTCCGTGCGCTTCGGCATCCACTACATGTACAACGACAACAACCGGGTTACCGGCAATATCACCTGCAACTCCACGGTTGGGCAGGCGATGATGTTCTCAAAGCGGCTGGTCATCAATAATAATGCCATGATCAACAACAAAGAGCATGGCATGCTGCTGCGCGCCATCTATGACTCCAAAATTGATGGCAACATTGCCTACGGTAACAACAGAGGCATCTTCATAAACGACTCCGACTTCAACGAATTCAGAGGCAACTGGGTTGAACACAATGCCATTGGCATCGCTGTCATGGCTGGCGCTGAAAACACCAGGATGGTTGGCAACAATTTTATATCAAACCCGGTGCAGGTGCTCTTCTCCTGGCGATTTTCACTCTATTGGAACGATGAGAAGCAAGGCAACTACTGGAGCGACTACCTTGGCTGGGACTACGATAGCGATGGGATAGGCGACAGGATATACTACGCCTCAAACCGAATGGATCACCTGATGCATCGCCACCCAAAGATGCGGCTGCTTGCACTGAGCCCGGTTATCCAGCTTTTACAATCCCTTGAGACCCACTTTCCCGTACTTCGGTCAGCCAGTGTTATTGATAAAAAACCTGCTATGTACCCTACAACACCAACCCCCAGTCAGATCACTGCCCCTGAAAAGGCATGCCTCTAAAGATGTTGCAGAGACCTGTGATCAATAGCAGCCAGGGTGAAGGGATGATCCTCTCTCTCTCTGGGGTTCGTAAAGGCTTCCCTGGCAAAGAGGTATTAAAATCCATTGACCTGCAGGTTGCCCCGGGGCAGCTGGTAGCACTGGTTGGCAACAACGGCCAGGGCAAGACAACCCTGATGAAGTTAGTTCTCGGCCTGCTGACGCCTGACACAGGCGAGATTCTGATCAATGGAGAAACCGTCGCTGCCTCACGAACCACCAGCCAAAAGGCGCTCTTTGGTTATCTACCAGAGACCACTGCTTTCTATCCCAATCTGTCTGGCCAGGAGACGCTAAACTATCTATCCTCTCTCAAACAGGGGGCGCACTCCAGGATTGCAGAGGTGCTTGCAATTGTCGGCTTGCAACATGCAGCGAAACAACGGGTTAAAACCTACTCCAAGGGGATGAAGCAACGCCTTGGGCTAGCTCAGGCGCTACTGGGTGACCCAAAACTGCTGCTGCTTGATGAGCCAACCAATGGACTGGATCCTTCTGGCATCCACGAATTTTACCAGATCCTTGAGCGACTCAAGAGTGAAGACGTTGCTATATTAATGTCCAGCCATCTGCTGGCCGAGATTGAACCCAGATCAGATGCCCTGGGGCTGCTTAAAGATGGCATTATCAGCGCCTATGGCACAGTTGCTGAACTTATCAACGATGCCGAACTGCCCAGCATTATTAAATTTCAAAAAGGCCAAAATTACAATCAACAGGCCTTGGATCAAATTTTACAGCAACACACCACCGAGAAAAGATACATTGAGCAGACAGAGACCTTTGTGTTGAGCTGTCACCCAAGCCACAAGCAAGCGCTGCTATTGGCACTGCTCACAACCGACAACCTGGTTGCAAAACTTACTGTTAACGATCCCGGTCTTGAAGAGCTTTTTCTTCAGCTGAACAACGGCCTGAAAATCACCTGATTCTTTAATCAATGTCCACATTCACCATCTTATTTGCCATTGCACGAAAAGAGTTCATTGACCATCTACGCAATGGCTGGATCATTGCGGTTGGCCTGGCCTTTGCCATCTTCTCGCTCCTTATCACCTTTGTTGGTTTTGGCTTTACCGGCTCTGTTGGTATTGGGCAGGAACAGAGCACACTCTTCAGCCTGATCAACCTGGTGATCTATCTCGTCCCACTGCTGGGTCTGCTGTTAAGCTACGACGGCATAGCAGGTGAACATGAACGCGGCACCCTTGACCTGCTAAGAAGTTATCCCTTCAATACCACTCTTTTGCTCTATGGCAAATGGCTTGGGCTGTTTCTGGTACTTACAGCAACCTTGATCGTCGGATTGACTGCACCGGCAGCTGTCTCTATTTACAGTGGGCACACCTTGCAAGCCTGGACACTGCTGCTCATAACCTCAGTCTGGATCGGTGCTATCTTCATCTCCATCGCCATCATGTTTTCTGTTTTAATTCTGGATCGGGGAAAACTGATCGCCATCGCCATTGGCATCTGGCTGCTGTTTGTCGTACTGTTTGATCTTGGCGTTATCGGCATACTGGTCTCCACAGAGGGCGACGTTCCGATGGGCCTGGTGAATCTTCTCTTTTACCTGAACCCCACCGCACTCTATCGCCTTCTCTCCATTGACCTTATGATGGATGATGCGATGATTACACAACTTGGACTGATGGGGCAGATCCCTCCAACACCTGCACTTTTTGCAGCCATTACCGCCTGGACGGTCATACCCGCAGCCATCGCCGGATGGCGCATCGGTGCCTTAGGCAAATAAAACCGGACGAAAAGATGAATAGATACCCCCTTGTTTTATTTTTATCACTGACGCTGACGCTCTCTTTCGGTTGCAGTGAAGATAGCAATAACAACATTACAAGCACACCCAGGGATCTGACGCGGAATGCCGTATGCATGCTGGATGGCATGATACTGCTTGATCACCCTGGCCCCAAAGGGCAGGCCATCTTTAAAAACGGCGAGCCACACTTTTTTTGTGATACCAAAGGGCTCTTCTCTGCGCTCTACGATCCCAACTACAAAACAAAAATCAAGCAGGCCTTTGTTCAGGATTTCAGCAAGCGCAGCTGGGGCAGCTATAACGACCGTTGGATTGAGGCAGAGCAGGCTTTTTTTGTAATGGACAGCAGCCAACTTGGCGCTATGGGCCCTACCCTGGCCACGTTTAGCCTCCGTACAGATGCCGAAAACTTCGCAAAAGAGTTTGGCGGCTCAGTGCTGACCTTTAGTGAGCTCGATGAAGAGAAATTTGAAGCCTATCAGGCGCGCATCCGCCAGCAGCTGCGAGATGCCGTTGACAGTATCTCAGCCCCTGATAGCGAAGAGGCGCACCATCACCATTAGATGGTTCTAAATTCCGCAGTTGACCGCTACGAGTGATACATGACATTTTACGCCTTCCCGCGTGCTGAGTGAACTGCGCTACAGGAAGGATTGCAACGCTTGCAGGGGCGTATTGCCGTGTTGCAACTCCTTGAAATAGGACAACCAATCTACGTCGTTACGCCTCGCCTAAAGCACCTGCTTTTGGTGCCATACACCCCCCGCAAGCGCACACTTCTCCCCGTCCAACTGCAGATTTCAGGATCATGGGTTATACGGCGGGTTCTCTTTGGGCGGCTCATGATTTCCACTGCGCCACTCCCATGGCATTACGAATTTAGCACGCCATAGCCCCTGCCTCAGTTGACGTGCAACAACCTGAACACTTTTGTACCGTTCACTTTGCGCCGGGTCATACACCGCCCAGCCACTTAGTACGGCCTGCTGATTAAGGTCAATCCGCTGAGGCGCCTCGCCCACCCAGCAAGTCGCCAGCAGGCGGCCCTTGTCATCCGTTTCGGCGCCCTCGCAGCTCAATGGGTTGTTGGCAATCAACTTTGTAAGCTTCTCTGCCGCAACCACACCACAGCGAAACTTGTAATACTCCTTTTTAGTAAAGCAGATCTGATCCAGATCCGGGGCATCCATCTCCCGCATCACAACCTGCTGACCATTGATCTCAAGGGTTCTGGCATCAATAACCTTGGCATCACCTTTGACAATCCAGGTGACATCCGCAAATACCGCACAAGGAGCCAGCAGCATAACCGCTACAGCAACTCGCACCACACACAATGATCGAACCATTATAAACCTCTGGAAAATTATTAAAGATAAGTGCTCGGCATCTACCCGCCACTCACTTGGAGTTTGGAAGCCATCGTCAGCTGATGCAATACGAAGAGTGCAGCCGTAAATAGTAAAAGCCCTCCTCCCTGATGCGCCGAGGCCAAAGATATAGGGACATGAAGCAGCAAAGTCGAAATACCCAGCGTGACTTGAAGCAGCAGCGCTCCCAGCAGGAGATAGATTCCCAGGCGCACTTTTGAACTTAGTTCAAATTTTCTTGAACGCCACCAGAATATCGGGATCAGAAAAAACAGCAGTGTTGCCAAAACACGATGATCAAACTGAACGGTAGCGATATTTTCAAAAAAGTTTGTCCATAGCGGAACAAGCCGGAAAATGCCATCCGGTATGATCTGCCCATTCATCAGCGGGAAGGTATTATAGGCGAATCCGGCTCTTAATCCCGCCACGAAAGCGCCTGACAGCAACGTAATAAAAATCAAGCCCGTAACAATACGGGAGAAGCCCAAAATCTGCCTGGCACCACCGGAAGCGCGCCCCGGCTCGCGCTGGAAGAAGAGCCCCAACGCCACCCAGAATATATAACCATAAACCACCACTGCCAACCCAAAATGCGCAGCTAAACGGTATTGGCTTACCCGCGGGTCATTCACCAGCCCACTCTTTACCATATACCACCCCAACAGCCCTTGTAACCCACCCAGCACAAACATTAGAACCAGTTTAGGCGTAAGCTTACGACCAACCTGGCGTGTAGCGACAAAAAAGAGCATGGGAAGAAGAAAGAGTATGCCGATAAGGCGACCCAAGATGCGGTGCAGATACTCGAACCAAAAAATTGACTTAAACTCCTCCAGATTGAAATGGGAATTTACCTTCTTATATTGTGGCGAGTGCTGATACAGCTCAAAGACCGCATTCCACTCCACCTGGTTCATTGGCGGAAGCACACCGGTAATTGGCTCCCATTTCACCATAGAGAGCCCAGAGCCCGTCAGGCGCGTAACGCCTCCAAGTATGACCATGGCAAAGATTGCGATACAACAGACGAATAACCAGACCGCAACAGGTCGCTGGTTTGTGGTAGGTTTCATAGATCCTGCTCTGCCCTTGAGGCTGGGCTTACAATAACAAAGACCGGCGATAGTACCAAATAGATTCCCGATGGCAAACTACCCCTACATAAAAACCGACATAAAAAGTGGGTTAAAATCTGCGGCAAATTGACACAGATCAAAAGCAAACTGTGCGACCGATGATCTAATGCCGATGAACCTGAAAATGGGTCGCTGTGACATTAATCCCCCTTTACTTTCTAGGGGCTTTTCAGGCACTTACCATAAAGACGACTGGCTCCAGCCACATGCTGAATCAAGTGGTAGCAAAGGATGGGGAGCCGCATTGTTTTCCTCCGGATTCAGACCAGGAGAGTACAGGGGGATCGCAGCGAAAATAAATTGCTGGTTTACACCATTTCACAACAACACTATTAGGAGACAGCCCATGGCTGATGAAAACAACACCGACGAGAGGGAGGAAGATGAAAACATCTCTCCGTGGCAACAAATTATCGACAATCCATTTCTACTGCTTTTCATTGGCGTAGCAATGCCTACTGTGTTCTACACACTGTGGGGAGTCATGGAGATTGCCTCGATTCCTGTCGCTCCATACTAGGCCACACGGCTTAGTCACAGAATTTACTTAAAATGATAGAGGGGAGTAACGCATGACTTCATTATTGCCTCCAGCCCAGAAGAACTGGTGGGCCGTTCCGGTAGGCCGCCAGGAGATCATCTGGATTGCAATTGCGCTGGTTTGGTGTCTGATTATGTTTTTCATGATGCCTTTGTGGCACATGTATGGTAACCAGAACATCCCAACCGAAGCATACAAGGTCACACCGGCCAAGTATCAAGCAAAAGTTAACGAGATGATCGAGAAGTACAAGGTTCGTGAAGAGACAGCCATGAAAATACCCGTGGTTGCGCCACCCGATGGTGCTGATGTCTACCTGTTGGCGCGCCTTTGGCAGTGGTATCCAATGCTGGAACTCAAGAAAGACGTGACCTATCGTCTTCACCTGAACTCCATCGACTGGAACCATGGCTTTTCCTTGCAGCCTGTCAATATCAATATTCAGGTCGTCCCGGGCTACGAAATGGTCCTGAACATAACGCCTAACAAAGCAGGTGAGTACACGATTGTCTGCAACGAATATTGCGGCATCATGCACCACGCCATGCTGGGCAAGATCTGGGTGAAGGAGTAATTAAAAATGGCACAATTTAGACAATGTCCTGATACTGGACTATTTTTCCACAAAGAAGCAGAAAACCTGATGAAGGCCAACGCCGTTGCAGGTGTTGTCTGCTTGCTGATTGGCGGCATCCTTGCGCTGCTGGTTGTACTGACTCGCTGGCCTGCAATTCACTTGCTACCAGCTGATAGCTTCTACATGGTATTGACCGCTCACGGCGTCTGCGCGCTGATCTTCTGGATGATCTTCTTCGAGATGGCGATCCTCTACTTTGCAGGCTCCACCCTGCTGCGAAGCAGGCTGGCAACGCCGCGCTGGGCATGGGCTGGCTTCGTGATGATGGTCATTGGCGCCGTCATGACGCTGGCTGCTATCTTCGGCGGCAAGTCAAGCGTGATGATGACTTCATACGTACCCATGCGGGCAGAACCACACTTCTATCTGGGGCTGGTTATCTTCGCTGTTGGTGCGCTGATCGGTTGTTTTGTCTACCTGGGCACCCTGGTTGTGGCCAAGAACGAGAAGACCTACGAAGGCTCTGTACCTCTGGTCACCTTTGGTGCCACGGTAGCCTGCATCATCGCCATCTTCACCATCGCCTCTGGTGCTGAGATCCTGATCCCGACCTACCTCTGGTCTATTGGCTACATCAGCCATATCGATCCGGCCATGTACCGGCTTATCTGGTGGGCAATGGGTCACTCCTCACAGCAGATCAACGTTGCTGCTCATGTAGCAGTCTGGTATCTGATTGCTGGCGTTATCTTTGGCGCCCGCCCAATGTCGGAGAAGGTCAGTCGAGCTGCATACCTGCTCTACATCTTCTTCCTGCAGCTGGCCTCAGCTCACCACCTGTTGACCGATCCAGGCCTCAGTGTTGAGTGGAAGCTCTTCAATACTTCATACGCCATGTACCTGGCAGTATTGGCTTCCATGATCCACGGTCTGACCGTCCCTGGTGCCATCGAGGTTGCTCAACGTAAGAAAGGGCTGACCAATGGCGCTTTCGAGTGGCTGCGCAAGGCACCCTGGGGTAACCCGGTCTTCTCCAGCATGTTTATCTCTCTGGTAGGCTTCGGCTTCCTGGGCGGTATCTCTGGTGTGGTCATGGGTACTGAGCAGATCAGCATCATCATCCACAACACCATTTATGTACCGGGTCACTTCCACGCTACTGTGGTAATTGGTACTACTATGGCCTGGATGGGATTGACCTACCTGCTGATTCCGGTACTGTTCCGTCGCAAGATGATCTTTCCGCAGGCAGCAAAAATGCAGCCGTACATCTTCGCCCTCGGAATGTCCATGGTAGCTGTTTTCCACATGGCTGCTGGCACCCTGGGTGTCGCACGTCGCCACTGGGACATGGGCTTTGCAGGCAATCCACTGGGCTTCGAATACCCCGCTACGGCCTACCTGCTGATGGGTATTGCTGGCGTCGGCGGTGTCATCGGTGTTATTGGTGGTGCGCTGTTCTGCATCATTGCCGTTGGCTCTCTGGTATTTGGCGAGAAGCTACAGAAAGAGGCCGGCCTTCTGCAGAGCTTTGGCGTTCCTCTTGCAGATTCAGCCTACACAAACGAGAAACCTGCTCGCCTGCCTATGGCTCCAGCTGAGGCTGTAGAGGCGGATCACGGTGAATCTGGCTTTGAGGCTCCAGGAACCTTTATCCTGGCTATGGTTCTGCTGGTAAGCTTCGTGATTTACTACTTCATTAACTGGAAGTATCTATCTGAAGTTTGGGGTATCTCTTAAGCGACCCTGCAAACGGGGCGGATCCAGCTTGGATTCGCCTCGTTTCTTTCAGATTTTTTAGCGCAGACGTTCAGCTAAAGCAGTACAATTACCGACGCTGCACAGAAGCAGTAAATCAACCCCTGTAAACGGCAGCATTTCAGATTCCAAGATGGTCAAGCAACTTATTAATCTATTAAAACTACGTATCGGCATTGTAATGTCCGTTACTGCCGTTGTTGCAATGACCGTCACTCCTGGTCAGCCTGTGGCAGGCTGGGAAGTGGTGATCCTCGCATTGACTGTCCTTATTGCCGCTGGCGGAGCCGGTGCATTCAATCAGTATTATGAGGTTGACCTCGATATTAAGATGAAGCGGACGCGAGGGCGCCCATTCATCAACGGAGATTTTCAGCATAACCGCCTCTGGCTGTTTTTTATCTCTGGCCTGGTACTGGCCGGAGTAGCAGGTGCAGGTTTTGCGCTAAACGGCTTAACCGCCCTGTTCATCTTTCTTGGCGCCTTCTTTTACGCCATTGTTTATACCGTCTTACTCAAGCGTCGGACATGGCTCAACATCGTTATCGGTGGCGCGTCCGGAAGCTTTGCTGTACTGGCTGGAGCAGCCGTAGCCGACCCAAGTGGCATCGGCCCCATTCCGGCGCTGCTCGCCGTTGTCCTTTTTCTTTGGACACCCTCACATTTTTGGAGTTTGGCCATCGCCCAGCATGACGATTACGCTGCTGCCGGCGTGCCTATGCTGCCGGTTGTGGTTGGCGACCAAACCGCTGCCAAGGCCGTGCTTTTTAATACGCTCGCCTTGGTAACCGTATCCATTCTGCCCTTCTTCTTTGGGCTGAGCTGGATCTATCTTTTTGGCGCCGTAACAGGTGGTGGCTATTTCATCTATCGCAATATACAGCTTGTAAATGACCCATCACGCAAAGTGGCCATGAACAGCTTCTTTGCATCCCTTGTACAACTGGGTCTCTTACTGGTCTGTGCTACAGTTGATGTCAGCCTGCTCGGTTGAAACCTGATGGGTGGGGGCAAAACGCCCTCACTGCACGGGACTGATACTTTACTTTCTGCCTCAGCCCTAAATCCATGCAATCTATTAAACTAATCACTGGCGCACTCTTTCTTGCCCTGAGTCTTTTAGACTCTGCACAGGCAGAGCCGCCTACGATCACCCCACAACCCGACATCTCAAGCTCAACCACTCCCGAGTTTGACTATAAAGAATCATTGAAGACCAGCCAGCAGGCCATTGGCAACAAACTCAGCAATCACAGGTTCATGTCCAGCACGGA
>JAKISI010000056.1 GCA_021648685.1 Candidatus Polarisedimenticolaceae bacterium | reverse complement strand
GCCGAAGCCAAGTACGGATTTTAAAATGGAAGTAGAGCCGGATGAATAAACGGGGCTATCCGCCCCGTATCCGGACTTTCAGTCCGAAAATCTAACCCACCGGTCTTTAGCCGGTGGTTGTTGAGTTGTGAAACTTACATATAAATTTTTAGCATCAATTATTAACTGATCATATTTTTTAGAATCCAACTCATTTCGGTATTTTACTGCCATCTCATTTCTTACGCAGGATGGACGAGCAACCTTTTTCTCATCCAATCTCTTTGCTGGCGACTCAGAGACCCCATAAGACTGTACAAGCTCAAACACCTTCTCTACATTTTCACTCGAGTGATCGAACAAACTATACGCCGTTTCATAACGCTTGTTTATCTTATTAATAACGCCGCCAAAGTCTGTTGTCAGCTCATCAAAGGTCACAATTAATAAATCATTTTTCAAAGGCAGTATTGCTGTATAAAAACTAATATAGGAGCGGAGGGCTATTTTAAGGGTAAGGTACGGCTCCCTAATAACAAAAGAGACTACAGCATCTTTTGGCTCTCTTATTAAGACAACGGCAGGAATATTGTGCTTAAAAGCCCATATAACCTGTGATGCAGAATGCAAATGATGCGCAATATTTAATGGCCTGTGTTGGCTCCATTCAAGTGCTGCAACAGAAAAAGTATTTCCTGATCGAGGAAATCCTTCAATTACTATCTCAGAAGATTCATTAACCAATAAACGTCTATTTTTACCAAATAATTTATAGATAGGAATATATAATTTTGGAAACAAACCAAAATACATCTGAATAGTGTAAAGAGCTCGCTTTAAATAATGTTTTATTGGCACCATAATTAACAAACACTATTGAAGAACATACTTTCTTTTACCTTTATTTTGCTTGCGCAATCTACGTATTAAAGATATTTGATATCTTGCATCAAGTGCACCATAGGTCATTCTAATAAAATCACTAAGCAGATATTTTGATCCGGATTCAATCGATGAAATAGCTCTCATTAACTCACTTTTGCTATACCCTATTTTTGAAAGATTTTCTGAACCAATATCATTCAAATAGCTTTTCAACCATCTTTGCCTTAAGGTGTTTGGGAAAGACGATTTCCACTTGTCTAATGACAAAGCTGATATTTGCTTGTATTCTTGGACGCCTGATTTATCTCCCATTCGCCCCAGCAAAGAAACATCACCCAAAACCGGCTTATCAGTGGATGATGTGGGCAGATCTAGAAAGCGAAATAATTCTTTAGTCACTACTGATGGCGATGTGGCTAAATCCTCATATTTTATGTCATGCCTATGTCTAATATCAAAACTGTCAGCATCTAGCATATTTTTAAATCCTTTATACAAATCTATTTCATGGCGGTAAATATTCCATTTTCCATCAGAAAAAGAGTTAATCATAGACGCAACAATCGCGGCAGGATTCCTCCACAGGAAAATGTATCTAGCATCTGGAAACATGGAGCAAATATCTTTTAATATAAGATTATTTCGAGGTGTTTTCTCCAGATAGAACCGAGCATTACTCTTTGTTGAGGATTTGTAGCAATCAATAATCGCACGCTTTATTACATCTAAATAAGCCTTTTTTTCACCAGAGAGGCAGCTACAAAAATCATTGATAGCACGCGAAGATGTTATGTGGCTATATTCAGAAAAAACCCCCTCCTCTTGTAATGCATATAACTGAGGCAGTAAAAGCCATGATTCTGACGTTGTATTAATATCAGTATGATTTGCTAAGATGCGTTGCAACAAGGTAGATCCAGATCTTGGCATGGATATAAGAAAAATGATATTTTTATCATTCCACATTATCCAAGCAACCTATATTTAGCTGATTTTATTGAGGCTACAGATATGTATGTTTTATAACCAATGATTTTATAACTGTAGTAACTCAAGAATATATTAACAACAATAAGCCCAATAGCTGTCACCACTGCAGCACCCACGGCACCATATATTGGGATAATAATAACACTAGCAACTAAAACAATAATCGATGCAAAAAGATTACTGTATAGCACATATGTCTCTTTGCCAGCCATAGCCAATATAACAGCAGGAGAGCCTGAGAATACATTCACTGCCTGCCCACACCCAATAACAAGCAAAATCAGGTATGCAATTACATATTCTTCGCCAAATAACAGAGCCAGCACCTTATCTCCAAAAAAGGCAAATACCACTAGAAATAACAGCGAAACTAAAGAGGTAATTATTACTGTAATTTGAATTAAAGCATTTAAATCATGCTTATTATTTGTTGCATGTTGCTTAGCAACATGCGGCATAATCACATTATTTGCAATTAGCAATGGTAAAGAAACCAACGCAGCCAAGCGAAATGCAACACCATAGTTAGCAATATCCTCTGGCAGTGAAGTTGCCCCAAGCACCCACAGGGGTATTTGAGTAAAAATTAACTGGCATATTTGGCTCGCGGCTATGGGGGAAGATGAGGATAAAAGCGTCCCTATAGCCAAACTGTCATTGCCAGATAACTTATTAAGTTTATTTTTAAATGGCACAAAAATAATCATGCAAAGAATAAAATTGGCCAATAATAATATATTTAAAACAATATGCAGATCTGTTTTGTAGTTGCTGGCAACAATTAAAAACAGCATTGATAACATTAATATGTTTGGCAATATCCGCTGATAGAGTGATGCGCGCTTAATATCACCAAACCCTCTAAAAACCTCTGCAATAAACGTGCGAATAGCAATTATCAGTATCAGCAATCCAATAATGTACATGCTTGATGATATTAAATTCATTGAGCTAAACAGATCTAAAAGCAAACCCACATAATCACTCATAAAAAAGAGCATCATTAATGCACTTATAGATGCAATTACCAGAAGCATTTTAATTATTGTTTTATTTAGAAACGACCTCTTCTCCTCCAATGTGGCACTGCTAATAATTCTAACCACAGTTGTATTTAAACCAAGCTGCGAAGCCATGCTAAAGATCATTATTAAGCTGAATGCTAAAAAATAAACCCCCATACTTTCTGCATCTAGAATTCTGGTTAATAAGATGCTAATAATCAGGGCAGACAGTGCGTTAATTCCAAACCCAAGCGACACCCAAAAACTATCAATCGTAAACTGAGTAATGAATTTTGGCAGCTTTTTATTCTGCAACATTATCTACCGACGCTCAGCAGCAATCAGGTTAGTGGGCATCAGATTTAACCAAGTTAATTGATCTTGGCGGAAGCATTATATCGCTTTGATCAACCTTATATTTATTAAAAACCGTCAAATCAGTATAATCACCAGGCTTTATTCTTTCACTCCATTCAAAGCTTTTTGTCACTACTGAGTTGGCACGCCACGGCAGTTTAAGATTGAGCTCATAATTTGCAACATTAACAATAAGAAAACTTTGCACACCAGATTTTTTATCATGCCCTGCAATGGAATAGATTGTTTGCATGCTCATGTCAGCAAAGCTATCAACGCCCCTTGTTGCTTGGTATCCATTAAGTGATACTGGAGAAATCTCATCAATATTGCTTAAATACTCCCGAATAAATTTAAAAGCAATACCATTTGCGGTGAATGAATAGTCTGGAAAAAGAGTATGCGTCCAGTCATACCCAACAAACAAACCATGTGTAAGCAATGTTGTAACTTTTGGGTATTCTGACAGCCAAGAAATATAATTAGCAGCACTAGATAGCACTCTAAAACCTGTATGTTTTTGCAATTTTAGGTTGATATTCTTTCCACCTGGATCCATAACTCCAAATTCAGTAATCCATATTTTTTTTCCCGGATATCTTTTGTTTAGCCTCTTTAGATAGAGTGATGGAAGATTGCTAACATTAGACATGATCCACAGTTTATATTTCTCACCCCGGCCTAATCTAGTGTTATTTAGACACTGAACATCAATATCAGAAATAAAATTATCACCTGCAAAAATATAGGGATGAACAATGACTGCATCATAATAATGGCTCGCGGAGCTAATTATTTTATCCCACGATTCCCTGCGCGACTCCACTATCCAAGTGGATTTGGATTTTGGGTTTCTCCACTCTGCCATTTCAGATGCAACCACACCAATTTTGTCTAGCGGATATTTATTTTTAATATATTTTGAGATTTCAATGACTTTTTTCAGGTAGGCTTCTTCTCCCCATACCATGCCATTTTGTAGCTTAATATTTTTTTGATATGATCTATATGCAATTTCATTTCCAAGCTCCCAATATACAGGGATTTTGATTTCTCTCTTTACTTTACTGATGGCCTTAATAATATTATCGTTAGACTCAAAAACATTAAGCACAATAAATGGCTTAATATTCTGGTGCGTCACTAAGTTAGAAAATGACGCAAGGTTTGCGGTGGGAACCATTCCGTTGTTTTCTTTCTTTAGTCTTTTCAATAGTGAATTTATATGTTTATTAGCATACAATACAACATGTTGCTCGCTTAGCTGTTCACTAGTCCAATTAAAGTAGTTTGCTACGGTTCCTCCTGGGTACCTAAGCGTATTTGGCATTTGAGTTGAAACAAGCCGAACAAAATTATTGCTATAGTAATCTCCATTAGCCCCAGCTGTTTGCCCAAGCCCAGCATTAAATCCAAAGTTTAATTCATTGGTTTTATATGCTTCTTCATGCTGAGTGATTTCTAATTCTATTTTCAAGCCTGGTTTTTGATCAAATACCCCACAAACCGCATCTGTTACTTCACCCGCTTGAATCGCGCCAAATAAAACAAATAACAATATGGCTCCTACTACTTTCAAATATTTGTCATATCCATACTTTCTCGCACTCATGATTTTAAATTAAGTCATCGTAAAACATGGGGGAATTTATTTTCTATCTTCTCAGTAATCTTTTTATCTACTACCAATGGCATTGTGGAGCAAGCCCCGAGAATACACCAGAACACCAATGTTCCACCTGGATAAAATTGGGTTGCAACTAGCATTCCAATCACACAGGATAAGAAGACAAGCACATCCTTTGACTCACACCCTCTTCTATAGTTAGCTACTTGAACCATTAGTGCCCGCCAAAAAATCATAAGCATTGCTAGTACAGTTATAATTCCACCCTGCACCAGCTCCTTAAGCCATATATTATGTGTTAGATTAATTTCATTAATACGCTTTTCATATACAGATGGATCAACACCAATCCACACTCTGTCTTTGACCAGATCCCACATAACTCCATACTGTTCCAATCTGTTGGAGACAGTTCCTGCAGCCTCTTTTGTACCCCCAATCCCTTGTACAAACTCGAGGAGTGGAGCGGAAAATAAAGCAACAATTGTTATTGAAAATGCGGCTGCCAACGAAATTACCGCATAGAGAATATAATTCCAATTCTTACTGATTTTCATTAAATGGCCTATCATCCAATAGGCAAGTAGCGCCGCTATTATTGTTAATACGATATTTCTTGATTGCATACTTATAATAGCAATCAAGCAAATCACGATAAGTGTACCTATCCCGAAGTAGGATTTTAGTAGAAAAAAGCCTTTTTCTTTATGTCTGGCAATAACTGTCAGCAGTGCAAGAGATAATAAAATACCCACATCCCCATATGAACTAAAAACACCAATAGATTTTTGTAATGATTCAACTCCAATCCGTGATTCTGCTTGCCTTGCAAACTCTAGCTCTATAATGCCAAGCGCAGACAGTAACCCAGATATACTTGCAATTATTGCAACAATAATAACTGCATCCTTGAATCTTTTTAGGTCATCTAATGATCTAATAAACAATATTGGTAAAATAAAATAAAGCATATTTGTTGCTGCCAAGTAGGCCGAATGCCATACAGCCTCTTGTGTTCCAATTAAGCCAATAATGTGTGCAATAAAATAGAACACAGCTACAACAATAGATTTAACAATGTTAGTTGCTTGAAAAGCTGCCACAGATCCACCGCCAACGGTCATCTGCGCAAACCATGCAAATAAAAGAACAGGAGCCAATATATTATCAACAGAAAAGCTGCCAATAACAGAGAACTGATAGAAGGGCATTGAAAGAACCCATATAAAGAATAACCAACGCATCAAAGTGTTGTTCCTTTATCTATGGGCACTACATCTGTCATGGGAAAAACTCCTGTTTGTTCATAAATCCTGCACTTACGATCTAAAGCATCGCACCATCTTGTTCAACTACAGAATTGCCTAGTACATCAACCACATTATATTGGCGGATAAAGAGTACGGCCAAGAGTGATGGAATAGCTCAATTTAAAGCGCTGCTATCCGTCAATATAACCTGGACGGTGTACTAGGAGGCTGTCCGAGAATAGGTAAATGTGCGATTTGTCAAATATTAACTCCTTATAATTCAACAAGTTAAAAATCTCGATTCACAAAAAACCGAGTTCTCGGACAGCCTCCTAGTGGCCTTTCAACATGATACATATTCTTATTAGAATCTTGGAAGCTTCATTTTTCTCAGCGTATCCATTGCATGGCCAAGGTGCGATTGTAGCTCTTTCTGCACATGTGCAACCGCTTCACCAATACCACTCTGAACCGCCTCATTTGAGACCTGCTCTTTTGTGTCCGCTGGATATCCAACCAGCCCCAAACGTGGTGTTGCAGCATCCTCTACCTCGGCTTTATCCATGGTGACCTCTAGCATTATCTCTGCTGTAATCTGTTGCCTATCCTCTGCAAAACCATAGACCAATGCCAGGTCGCAGACCCGGTTAATGATTCGTGGTGTGCCATGGCTTAACATAAACGTTGCTTCACAGGCCTCGTCATCAAACAGGTTAGGGTTTCCGCCTGCTACTGTGAGGCGATGTTTGATGTAGGCTTTAGTCTCCTCTTCATCAAGCCGCTTCAGATGAAAGTCTACCGATATACGCTGTGAAAACTGCTCCAGCTCTGGCCGCCTCAGCATGGTACGAAGTTCAGGTTGCCCCAGCAGTACCATCTGTAAAACCTGGTGTTTGTCTGCATTGATATTGGAGAGCATGCGCAGCTCTTCCATGGTTTCAATACTGAGGTTTTGCGCCTCATCAATCATCAGTACTGTACGATGGTTTTTACTGTATTCGTCAATCAGAAATTCATTAAAAGCTTGATAGAGTTCTACTTTGGTTCTGTTTTTATAGTCCAATCCAAAGGCAAGCAGCACCCACTGCAACAGCTCACCAAACGATTTCTGTGCATTGGTGATGAGGCCAATCGTCACTTCGCCGCCCATCTGATTCAGCATATGTCGGCTAAGGGTGGTTTTTCCACTGCCTATTTCACCAGTAATCACAGTAAAACCCGCCTGACTCATAAAACTGTATTCCAATAAAGTCAGGGCAGTTTCATGACTTTTGCTCAGATAGAGAAAATCAGGGTCTGGTAGCAGCGAAAATGGCTTCTCATTGAAGCCGTAATAGGATTCATACATGATCAGTAGAGATGATCCACGGTGCTTTCTGAAGATTTATTCAGCACGGTGCCAAGTATATTGACAGAGTCCAATAGCTCTACCGCACGCTTCAGTTCGTTCTCTTGTGTTTTTCCATCTTCGATAACTAGCAGCGCAGCATCAACATAGGGAGCAAATGCAATCACATCATCACATGGCAATACAGGGGGAAGATCAAACAGCACAATGCGAGAGGGATAACGGCTCTTTAGCTCTTCTACCAGCTCAACCATTTTTGGAGAAGAGAGTGTCTCGGATGAGCTGGAAAAGGGCTTGTGACCAGGAAGAATGACCAAACGTTCGATGCCCGGGTTGATCAGTATGCCACTTAATTCTACATCGTTCAGCAGGTAGTCACTGATACCCAGGCCGGGAATACCAGGGAAGTAGCTGTGCAGTTTTGGCCTGCGCAGATCCATATCGACCAGCAGCACAGTATGATTAACTTCCCGTGCAAGGCAAATCGCCAGGTTAATTGCCGTTAATGTTTTACCACACCCTTCTGTGGGGCTTGTGATTGCCAATGAGTTCCACTTGTTAACGCGCAGCCGCTGGAGCACCTGTGTGCGCAATACTTTATAGGCAGCAGTTGCCGGATCATTTTCATCTATGGCAACCACACGCTTTTCATACAGGCTGTCAGGATGCAGAGAGACAACACTTGTCTCGGTATATGTAATATTCTGATCAGGCTTTGGCCCTTCTTTGTACTTTGTTGAAAGCCCCCCATTATTCTCACCACGAGCCTTATCCAACGCTTGTTTGATTCGTTCCATTTGGCTTCACCTTAATGCAGCAAACTGCATAATATTCTGTTGTGCATTATTGCAATAAAATCCGATCACATCGCATTTTATACATTCGATATTAACCAACCTGTCCATCACAGTCCTTCCATGCGACGAAGCGCTGAATACCAAAGCACATCCAGCGGCATAAACAGGAAATGCACCAGCAAAAGCGTGCTTCCAATGATGGATAGCAGCAAAAACAGACCCATTAGTTGTCGCAGAACCTTTCGCCTACGGTCCGAAGCATTCGATATGGATGGAATAACAGCAAGTGGCGGCATCCCTACTGCCTGGATAACGCTGCGAGCACCATGGATTGCACCATCCAGCGCCTCTGCCGTTGCTGTGACTCCAATACCTCCAATCATAGAAAATACAAAGCCAAGAAACATAATCGCCAGACGATTTGGGGTTTCGGGTTCTTCAGGCAATTGTGGCGGCTCTATCAAAGAGAAGCGTTCACCTTTATTCTCTTTCTCCAGGCTCTCGGCCAGCTCCGCCTCCATCTGTTTTGCTTTGATCTCCTGATATTTGGCCAGTGCATTTTCATAATCGCGACTCAGGTTCCTGTACTCTTTTTCAACCTGTGGCGTATTCATAATGCGCTTTTCATAATCATCCAGCTTTGCCAAAAGCTCTTGTTGACTTTTGCGGAAGGATGACAGATCAGACTCCGCGGCCTCAAGTTGTGCCTGCAACTGAATATAAACCGGGTTATCCGGCTTGGACATTGATATTTTTCCAGGCTTTTCTTTAATGAGTTCTTGATCAAGAACCAGTTGCATATTCTTGATAGAGCTCTGGATTTTTTTCACATCAGGGTGTTGAACTGAATACCGTTCTGTTAGCTCGATGCGCTGGGTATCCAGGTCTTTTAACTGGGTTTGAAGCTCTAGCGCCATCCCCCCTGGCTGGGTCTCTTTCTCTAATGCAGCAATCTCCTTACGCATCCTTTTTAGATCAGGGTGGTTCTTGGAATAAACGGCGGAGGCGGTAATAAATTTTGCCTGCAAATCTGTCAAGCGGTCTTCCGGGCTGAAGATTCGCTCGCCAGTTGCGGTATAAAGCAGGCTATTAGGTGCTATTTGTGCAAGCTCTGAGCCGAGGTAAATTCGGCGCTCCTCCAGTGCTCTGATTTGGCGCTTAACCTCTGTAAGCTCGCGCTCTGTACGCTCCATCAGCTGTAGATTAAGCTGAACAAGCTCAGGAAGCTGGTTCACATTCTTCTCTTTAAATATAGCCATTTCAGCTTCAAACGTTGCAACCTGCTCTCTTAGCTTTTGCGCCTCTTCGCCAAGAAACCTGGATGCTTCACCTGCCAGACTGCTTCGCTGCTTTAAATTCTCATTTAAAAACAGTGTTACCAGTTCATTGGCCACGCGCTGTGCCATAGCTGGAAATTCATAATCAAATGAGATCGTAAACGCTATAGTGGCAGCCACTGGTCTTCCATGTTTGGGGTCTACAACATCTGCTGTAATCATATCCAGCGAGATGTCTTCACGCATCTCTTCCAGCACCATTAATATGCTTTCTGTCTGCAACTTCTCCTCATACAGACCAAACTGCTCAATAATCCGCTGCAGGTTTGTAGTGGTCATAACCCGCTGGCTAATAAGCTGGATACGCTGGTCGGCATAGCTGGTCACGGTAGACCGAACAAGGTCTGTCGGGATCTCCTGTTGCTCGATAAGAATCGTTGCACTGGAGCGGTATGTCGGGGGCCATAACAGCGCAATTGCTGCGCTGACAGTCAAAATCACAAGTACCGTAGCGATAAATTGAACCTTGCGGCGTTTAAGGACGGCGATATAGTCGCCAAGCCCTTTAATATCTTCTTCCATTATTTTCACCAAAGAGAAAAAATCTGTTTTTTTGTTTCACAATCTGACTACCATAGCCCAGCAGATGGCTTTGCAGGCCAAATGTACTTTGCAGATAGAAAAAGCGCATTGGAATCTGCCGTTTGCCCACTAGCATCATACCGCTGGTGTCTGTAACGGTATGAGCCTTCAATCAACCACCAGCGCGCAACTCTCCAGCGTATCTTTGGCCAGATTGAATAAAAGACCCGGTCACGGGATTTATCATTTTCATCAGTAGAGGCATTGCGATAAATCACTGTCTCCAGGTGCAGGCTGCGGCGTTCATCAACCCGGTAATCTGCCCTTACAGAGAGTTTGTCTGTTACCAGCAAATCCCCTCCCCCACTGGGGAGTACATTGCGACTGAAGAGGCCACCAATGGTCATCTGTTCAAAAGTGCGCTTGATATTGGCACTTAACAGATATCCGGTATCATTATTATTTTGGACTGATCTGGATTCAGTATCCGCATAGCGCATGCCGACACCGCCTCCGGCACTGAACATCTCGGAGAAGCTGTGGTTGACGCCGACCATAAAACCAAGATCCTGCGTCTTGGTTTTAGCCAAATCTAATCCTTTATACAGTGAGTAGGCTAATGTGGAGTAAAGTACGGTCTTCTGATTCAGCGAGTATGAGAGCATGCTGTCGATTACTTGATAGGTGTAATTTACCAGCCCTGAGTTTTCTCTGTTTTTATACCTCGTATTGATATAGCTATGGCTCAGTTTAAGTGATGTACGCTCGGAAAGAGCATGTGTCCAGGATAATGCAAAATTTTTTTTAATTCGGCGCTTGCGAGCCTCCATTAAGCCACTACTTTCAACCTCACTGCTTAAGGTAGAGTCAAGTTTAATCGCTACATTAAAGGTGAATTCATCACGTTCTGTACGGTGAGTTGCATCTATACCAAGGTCAAAATCATTGGTATCCAGGTCATCTTCTCCAGAGTATTTCTGTAACGCCGCCTCACCATTGAGTTGAATATCCGTGGTCTCTGTGCGTCGGCCTGTTTTAATCGCACCGGCAAGCACCATACCAACGACGGCATCATGCTTCCCGCTGGTCAGTCGAATATTATCGTCATAGAGACTTTGCGCGCGCGCGGAGGATTCCGAGTACCACTGTGCCGCATTTAGCGCACCGGAAAAGGCGATCATTAACCCGGCAAGCAGCCCTGTACTACCAGGCCGTATCACGGTGACGATCTTGCTTGCCACCTATGGCACCACAACCACGTCACCGCTCTCCAGCAATATGTTCTGTTCCAGTTTGACCCCTTTTTCCACCTCATCGTAGTTGAACATTATGGCCTGTAGCGCACCATCTGTCCGGCGCAGGATTTTTATCTTTTCCACTTCAGCATAGGGAGTCATGCCACCCGCCTTACTCAGCACCTGCATCACATCTATCTTGCGAACAAACGTAAATTCACCCGGACGGTTAACCCTGCCGAGCACATAGATAATATTGCCAAGAATCTGCTTGAGAGAGACGGTAACCACAGGGTCGGGGATATAGTCATTAAGCCTTGCTGTGATCTCATCCGTCAGCTGTTTAACCGTATGCCCTTCAGCAACCACATCCCCCACCAGCGGAAAAGAGAGCCCGCCATCCGGCCTTACCAGCACCTCACCCTGCATGCCCTCCTCTTTCCAGACCGATATTTCAAGAATATCGCCCGGCTGCAACCTGTACCCTGCCCCTTCCGCCACAACGGTAGAGACAGAAAAAACAGAAGATGCCAGCAGCATCCCAAACAACATAAAGCGCCTATAAAACATAGATTTATTTCCGTTGCGTAAGGAGACGACCCCTTGATTTTGACCCTTGCTATGGGAACCAGCCGAAAAGAATAGAGGTTATTACACTTAACATCAACGGCTTATATCCTGCTTGAGTTACTTTAAATTCAGGAAAACCCTGCTTAAGCACAATCGGGACAGTGTCAGCTTTTTTTACACCCCGCTACAGGCAGAGCACTTATTATTATGCATGCCATTGATTACAATCAGAAAAACAAACATGGCCTGCAAATTGCAATGCTATTTGTGTTTATTAAATGTTCTGGCCATCCTGCCGAAGAAGGGGTGCATTGGAACGAAGGTTTGCTTTTGCAGGAGAGAAAAACAGATGTTGCAATTAAAAATATTTAAGTCAGTAGCAATTTTAGGGTTGGTGGCGGCTTTTGCCTCACCTGGGGTTCATGCGGGTTATGACTGGACCTTTAAGGATTGGAACTGTGATGGTGGCTCTGCTAACTGTGATAACAACAATGCAGACTATGGCAACCAGTGGGTTTTTAATGGAGCAAACGGGCACAATGATGTGACCGTTTCCGCTTGGTCGAATACGGGTAGTGGCGACAACCTGGAAACCGGAAAAATCAAAGTATGGACAGGGCTGGGGGCAGAGAACCGCAGCGACCTAAGCAGCGCTCCCAACCATGCTATTGATAATGGTGGTGCCGATGGATATTACGATTCGGTGCTGTTCGACTTTGGCAGCGATTCGATTGCGTTGAATAAAATTAGGTTGGGTTGGGCTGGCAGATGGAACAATGATCCAACTCCAGTTCTAAACAATACAAAGGATTCTGACCTTACAGTGCTGGCCTATACAGGCAGCGGGGCGCCATCCTTGGCAAATAAAAAGTACTCGGGCCTTATCGCTGATGGTTGGGCACATGTTGGTGACTACTCCAATATCCACGATAAAACCAATATGGAAAAGACTATTAATACAGCCAATATCTCCTCCAGCTACTGGTTGATCGGAGCCTTCAACCCTGTGTTTAGCGGTAAAAGCTGGACCAACGACAACGACTATTTCAAGATTTACAAACTGTCCGGCGAAACGACCTCTTCCGGCTGTAGCGGTGGCGGCTGCTGTAGTGGCGGCGGAAGCGGCTGTGGCGGCAGCGTACCGGAACCCTCCAGCCTGCTGTTGCTGGGGTTTGCCTTGCCGCTCTTAAGGCGTCGAACGCGCACCTGATTAAATATTGATAAACCATGGGCTTGAGCAAAGGATTGCTCAAGCAGCATAGCTGCCCAGCAATAAACATTTCACAACTTCCGCTTTTTTAAAGAGTAACTCCCCCCTTCTTTAAGCGATTCAGCATTTACTTCCTATTGGAGTGTAAAAAAACCTGACAAATATGGGGTATTCAAGACATTTGTCAGATTTTTTCACGGCACAAAAAATATCGTTTTTTTACATTTCCACAATAATCAAATAGTTACCACTTTTTTGTAGTGTAAAAAAAGCTGACAATTATTGTGGTAAATACAGCGGAGCAACCTTAGCCTGGAGGCTGCCCGAGAATAGAATACCTGCTACCCAAAAAGCGGGCACAAGTGCGGAACAACCTCCAGGAGCCTTGCTCAATCCTCAATACTAAACCATCAAATTTTAGTATCATTGCCCCTCCTTTCTACTCTGAAACCAAGGTGCACGATGCTGATTCTCCGTGGCGCTCCCGCGCTTTCTGAATTTCGCCTGAAAAAACTGCAACAGCGAATCGTTGAGTCTATAGGCAGGCCTGTCGCCCTGTATGCAGAGTACCTCCATTTTGCTGATATTGAGCAGACATTGGATGAGACGCAACAGCGGGTGCTGGATCGTATCCTGCGCTATGGGCCGCATCTGCCCGAGCATACCCCTGAGGGGACGTTGATTCTGGTTGTGCCGCGCCCCGGCACCCGCTCACCCTGGTCCAGCAAGGCCTCCGATATTGCACATAATTGCGGCCTGACCACCATTAAACGCCTGGAGCGCGGGGTCGCCTACTACCTTGCCACAACCGGAGCGCCGCTTTCTGACCATGAATTGAATGCGACGATGGTGCTACTGCATGATCGAATGACAGAGTCTGTGCTGACCGATCCACAAGATGCGAACGGCCTCTTTGCCCGCACGGAACCGGCTCCATTGCAGTCCGTGGATATTATGGGCGGCGGCAAGGCAGCACTGATGGTCGCCAACCGCACATTGGGGCTGGCACTCTCCGCCGATGAGATCGACTATCTGGTCGAAAGCTTTCAGGGGCTGAGGCGCAATCCGACCGATGTGGAGCTGATGATGTTTGCCCAGGCCAACTCGGAACACTGTCGCCACAAGATCTTTAATGCCAACTGGGTGGTGGATGGAGAGAAGAGAGCACACTCCCTGTTCAAGATGATTCGCAACACCACTGAAAAATCACCCGACCGGGTTTTGTCCGCCTACAAAGACAATGCATCCGTGATTGAGGGCAGCCGTGGGAAGCGTTTTCTGGTTGACCCCACTGAGGGTGTCTACGGTTATCAGGATGAGGATATTCATATCCTGATGAAGGTGGAGACCCACAACCACCCGACGGCCATCTCTCCCGAGCCGGGGGCAGCAACTGGTGCCGGTGGCGAGATTCGCGATGAGGGTGCAACCGGCCGAGGCTCCAAACCCAAGGCCGGGCTGATGGGGTTCTCTGTCTCCAACCTGCGTATCCCGGAGGCGGTGCAGCCATGGGAGGAGGATTTTGGCAAGCCCGAGCGGATGGCCTCGGCACTCGATATTATGCTGGAGGGGCCGATCGGTGCGGCCTCTTTCAACAACGAATTTGGCCGCCCCAATCTGGCAGGCTACTTTCGCACCTTTGAGGCGAAGGTTCCCGGCCCAAATGGCGAAGAGCTGCGAGGCTATCACAAGCCTATCATGATCGCTGGCGGCATGGGCAACATCCGCGCCGGGCATGTACAGAAAAACAACTACCCGCCGGGCACACCGCTGGTGGTGCTGGGCGGCCCGGCCATGCTGATCGGATTGGGCGGTGGTGCTGCCTCCTCGATGACCAGCGGAGCCAGTGCCGAGGAGCTGGATTTTGCCTCGGTACAGCGCAGTAACCCGGAGATTGAACGGCGCTGTCAGGAGGTGATCGACAGCTGTGCTGCACGCGGAGAGAATAACCCGGTGCTGTGGATTCACGATGTGGGTGCCGGTGGTCTCTCCAACGCCCTGCCAGAGCTGGTACATGATTGCGGCCGTGGCGGCAAGTTTGAGCTGCGCACGGTGCCAAGTGATGATCCAGGCATGTCTCCCATGCAGCTCTGGTGCAACGAATCACAAGAGCGCTATGTGCTGGCCATCAACGCCGACCAGCTGGCTGAGTTTGCCGCCATCTGCGAACGCGAGCGCTGCCCCTACGCCGTAGTGGGCGAAGCGACACAGGAGCAGAAGCTGCTGCTGGGCGATGCTCATTTCAACAACAACCCAATCGACCTGCCGCTGCCGCTGCTGTTTGGCAATACCCCACAGATGCTGCGCAATGTGCATCACCACAGCTTCCATAAACCCAAATTTGAGACCGCAGGGATCGACCCTGAAGAGGCCGCACTGCGGGTACTGCACCTGCCAGCTGTGGGCAGCAAGAGCTTCCTCATCACCATTGGTGATCGCTCCATCACCGGCCAGGTCTGCCGTGACCAGATGGTCGGCCCCTGGCAGGTGCCGGTGGCCGATGTTGCAGTAACTGCCAGCAGCTACCACGGCTACCGCGGCGAGGCGATGGCCATGGGCGAGCGCACGCCGCTGGCGCTGATCCACCCGGCGGCATCCGGCCGCATGGCTGTGGGCGAGGCGATTACCAACCTGGCTGCGGCCTCGATTGCCCAGCTGAGCGACATCAAGCTCTCTGCCAACTGGATGGCAGCTGCCGGACACGGCGCAGAGGATGCCGCCCTGTTCGATACCGTGCAGGCGGTGGGCATGCAGCTCTGTCCGACACTGGGCATTGCCATTCCGGTGGGCAAAGACTCCCTCTCAATGAAGACCGTCTGGCAGGAGGGCGGCGAAGAGCGGGTGATGGCCTCGCCACTCTCACTGATCATCTCCGGTTTTGCACCGGTGCAGGATGTGCGCTCCACCCTGACGCCACAGCTGCGCAGTGACCAGGGTGACAGTGACCTGATCCTGATCGACCTGGGCAAGGGAGCCAACCGCCTGGGGGCCTCGTCACTGGCCCAGGTCTACCAACAGGTCGGCCATCATGGTGCTGACCTGGACTCCCCCGAGGCGCTGAAGAGCTTCTTTGATGTGATCCAGAGCCTGAATCGGGATGGCCTGCTGCTGGCCTACCACGACCGCTCTGATGGCGGCCTGTTCGTTACCCTCTGTGAGATGGCCTTTGCCGGTCGCTGTGGCGTGGATGTTTTGCTGGATGATCTGGACAGTGACCTGCTGGCAGCGCTGTTCAGTGAAGAGCTGGGTGCCGTGGTACAGGTCAGACATGCCGACACAGATGCCGTACTGAAGCGCCTGCATGATGCCGGGCTGGGTCGCTACAGCCATGTTATCGGCAGCCCCAATGAGCGGGGGCAGATTGAATTTAGCCACGGACAGAAGGTAGTGCTGAGCCACAGCCGGGTGGCACTGCAACAAGCCTGGTCCGAGACCAGTTATCATCTACAGGCCCTGCGCGATAATCCGGAATGCGCGCAGGAGGAGTATGACCGCATTGCCGATCAAAATGACCCCGGGCTGCAGGCCCGCCTCCGTTTTGACCTGGATGAAGATATTGCCGCACCGTATATAAATAGTGGCGCCCGCCCACCCATCGCCATCCTGCGCGAGCAGGGGGTCAATGGCCAGATCGAGATGGCAGCGGTATTTGACCGTGCCGGCTTCCAGGCCGTTGATCTGCACATGAGTGACATTATTGAGCAGCGCAGAGGGCTGGACGAGTTCCGTGGTCTGGTCGCCTGTGGCGGCTTCTCCTATGGTGATGTGCTGGGCGCCGGTGAGGGGTGGGCTAAATCCATCCTCTTCAATACCCATACCAGGGCGCAGTTCGAGGCCTTTTTTCGGCGCCCAGAGACCTTTACCCTCGGCATCTGTAACGGCTGCCAGATGCTATCCAACCTGCATGAGCTGATCCCCGGTGCTGAGCACTGGCCACGCTTTGTGCGCAACCGCTCCGAACAGTTTGAGGCGCGGGTGGCGATGGTTGAGGTGCAAAACTCCGCCTCCATGCTACTGCAAGGTATGGCCGGTTCCCGCATGCCAATCGCGGTTGCACATGGTGAGGGCAGAGCCGAGTTTCGCAATGCAGCGCATCGGCAACAGGCACAGCCCCAGGTGGCGCTACGCTATATTGAAAACAGCGGCGAGATTGCCAGCCGCTACCCGGCTAACCCAAATGGCTCACCCGACGGCATCTCTGGCCTGACCACTGCCGATGGCCGGGTAACCATTATGATGCCGCATCCGGAACGGGTATTTCGTACGGTGCAGAACTCATGGCACCCTGACGAATGGGGTGAAGATGCCCCCTGGATGCGGATGTTCCGTAATGCCAGGGCTTGGGTGGCATAGCTCTATAGCATGGATTGCTACTGAACAGCCACCGCTGCAAATTGAAGATTACTTTTGTATAAATACCGAGCATTCATTTGCCAGAACGGATTGCAATCCTCTTTTATCTTCAATAACCCGCAAAACAATCCACTCTTTTTCATCAAA
>JAKISI010000055.1 GCA_021648685.1 Candidatus Polarisedimenticolaceae bacterium | reverse complement strand
AGAGAAAGAGCGTCGAAAATGTGGCCGCAAGAAGAAGGCTGCTTAAGGAACATGAGTTAAGCCGGTCGCCAAAGCGGTAGGGGTTCGTATGCCCGGTGAACGCTGCAAATGGGAGTTATTCTCATCTAGAGCGTGGTGATAGGAAAAAACAGCGCTGGCATTGATAATGCGGCCTAAAATAACCAAGCGTGGTAGTACGATTTTGCTAAAAAACTGAGTTTTCTGCCGGACACTACTTAGACCAATAGGCCGGACTCAGCACCACCAGCAGCGTGAAGATCTCCAGCCGCCCCAAGACCATGGCAAAACAGAGGATCAGTTTGGCCGGGTCACTTAGACTGGCGTAGTTCAGCCCCACCTCGCCCAGCCCCGGCCCCAGGTTGTTGATGGAGGCCGCTACTGCAGAGAAGGCGGTGGTCACATCCAGCCCCGTCAGCATCAGTGCCAGATACATCAGGATAAAACTGGCCACATAGAGCGAGAAGTAGCCCCAGACCGCCTCCACCACACGGGGGGATATCGTCTTACCCCCAAGGCGGATGGGGGTTTCAGCGCTGGGGTGAATCAGGCGGAAGATCTCCCGCACCCCCTGTTTGATCAGCAGCACATAGCGGATCACCTTGATACCACCGCCGGTTGATCCGGCGCAGCCCCCCACAAAGCTGCTAAACAGCAGCAGGATCGAGATAAAGGCAGGCCAGGCTGAATACTCCGCCGTGGTAAAGCCCGCCGTGGTGCCGATAGAGACGGTCTGAAAGACCCCCTGGATAATGGATTGATCCCAGGTTTTGTAGGTTCCGCTTGTGTAGAGTGTAAGGATTACAACCACCGTGATAACCGCCATATTGGCCAGATAGTAGCGAAACTCCGAATCGGCAAAATAGACCAGCAGATTGCGCTGTCGCAAGGCGATAAAGTGCAGTGCAAAATTGACCCCGGCCAGCAGCATAAAAACCACCGCAATCATCTCGATCAGGCGGCTGTCAAAGTGCCCCATACTTGCATCATGGGTTGAAAAGCCACCGATAGCGACGGTGGAGAAGGCGTGGCAGATGGCATCAAACAGGCTCATCCCGGCCGCCCAGTAACCCAGCGCGCAGGTCACTGTCAGCCCAAGGTAGATATACCAGAGCGCCTTGGCCGTCTCGGTGATACGCGGGGTGAGTTTGGTATCCTTCATCGGGCCAGGGGTTTCGGCCCGGTAGAGCTGCATGCCGCCAATGCCCAGCATCGGCAGCACCGCAACCGCCAGCACGATGATACCCATGCCGCCCAGCCACTGGAGCTGTTGCCGGTAATAGAGTACGGATTGCGGCAGTGCGTCCAGACCCACGATGACCGTTGCGCCGGTGGTGGTCAGGCCGGAGATGGATTCAAAGATTGAATCGGTTATCGACATCTGCGGGTTTTCCGCCAGCACGAATGGCAGTGACCCGGTCAGCCCCAGCACCGTCCAGAACATGATCACTACCATAAAGCCATCGCGCAGGCGCAGCTCTTTTTTCTGATTGCGAACCGGCCCCCAGAAGAGCACGCCCATTGCGAGCGTCAGTGCAAAACCATCAAAAAATGCGGCACTTGCACCATCTGAATAGATCCAGGAGACCAGCAGGGGTGGCAGCATGGTCACGCTGAACACCATGAGCAGGATACCGAGAATGCGTTGAACGACGAATAGTTGCACGTTTTATCCTAGAATCGGCAGTTGGACGGGGTGGAGTGTGCGCTTGCGGGGGCGCAGGGCAAGGCGCAACGACGTAGAATAGTTGTTCTATTCCAAGGAGTTGCAACGCAGACATGCACCCCCGCAAGCGTGCAATCCGCTCCGTAGCGTGACTCACCCAGCAGGTGAATAAGGTTCTCGAGATCAATAGCTTGCATAACAGTAACTTAGCATCAGAATGGAGCGGTCAACTGCCGATTCTAGGTTTATTGTCTGGTCATTTAGCAAGGGGTGGGAGTTTAGCCGGGAAAGTGGCTCATGACTATTGCAGGTTGTTGGCCATCAACTGCCCGCAAGATCCAAAAAAGGCTTTATCGAAAGGGTCAGCACCAGTGCAATAATCGCTACATAGATAAGGAAACGGACCGGGCTCTCTTTTATCACATCCAGCATCCGCCGTTGGCGACCCTCGCTAAGCTGTTGCCTGTACTCTGCCCTGACCCTGATCTGCCGCTCCTTTTGATAGGTTTCGATCACCGCCTTGGCTACTGCCAGCTGTGCCTCATCCTTTACCCAGATCCCGGCAAAGGAGATCCCCCAGTTTCCGGCTGAGGTCTCATAAAATCCGATGGCATGATCGGTCAGCAGCTGGCGGATCTCTTCCGCCTCATCATCAGGTACATTCCTCAACCGAAACAGCAGCGCAGACATAAGAGACTCCTAAAGAAAGGTCACACCCACCTGGAACAGGCGCTCCACTTCCGGGATCTGCCGCTTATCCACCAGAAACAGGATGACGTGATCCTCGGGTTCAATCAGCGTATCGTGGTGGGCGATCAGCACCTCTTCACCGCGCACCACAGCACCGATGCTGGTTCCTTTTGGCAGTTTGATCTCCTCAATGGTGCGCCCAACCACTTTGGAGGAGTTTTTATCACCGTGGGCAATCGCCTCAATCGCCTCTGCCGCGCCACGGCGCAGGGCGTGGACATTGGCCACATCACCCCGGCGGATATGGGTCAGCAGGCTGCCCATGGTCGCCTGCTGTGGCGAGATAGCAATGTCCACCGAGGTGTTCTCCACCAGATCCACATAGGCTCCCCGGTTGATCAGCGCCATCACCTTGCGCGCACCGAGGCGCTTGGCCAGCATGGCAGAGAGGATATTGACCTCATCATCGTTGGTTACGGCGCAAAAGACATCCGTATCTTCAATATTCTCCTCCAGCAGCAGCTCCTCATCGGCCGCATCACCACGCAGCACAATGGTCTTCTCCAGCTCCTCGGCCACGCACTTGGCATTGGCCGCATTATGCTCAATCAGCTTTACCCGGTATTTGTCCTCCAGTGCGGCACAGAGGCGTCGCCCGATACTGCCGCCACCAGCAAAGATCAGACGCTTGAAGGGCTTCTCCTGACGCCGCAGCTCATTCATTACCGCTTTGATATTGGAGGCGGCGGCGATAAAGAAGACCTCATCATCCGCTTCGATCACGGTATTACCCTCCGGGGATATCGCCTGACCCTGCCGGTAGATCGCAGCAACCCGTGCCTCGGTTCCCGGCATGTGCTCTGCCAGGGTGGCCAGCTCATGCCCCACCAGCGGCCCGCCCGTGACTGCCCGAATCGCCACCAGCCGTACCCGTCCACCGGCAAAATCCAGCACTTGCAGTGCACCGGGGTGCTCAATCAGACGCTGGATATAGTCGGTCACCAGCTGCTCCGGACTGATCAGCACATCAACCGGCAGCGCATCATGGGTAAACAGATGCGGATAGTTAAGATAGCCCAGCTCGCGCACGCGGGCGATCTTGGTGGGGGTGTGAAACAGTGTCCAGGCGACCTGGCAGGCAACCATATTGGTCTCATCACTGTTGGTGACGGCGATGATCATATCCGCATCGTCTGCCCCTGCCCGGCGCAGCACATCCGGGTGTGAAGCGTGTCCCTGCACCGTGCGCAGATCCAGACGATCCTGCATCTCACCCAGAAGCTGGGCATCGAGATCGACCACGGTGATATCGTTTGACTCACTGGCCAGACTGTTTGCTACAGAAGAGCCAACCTGACCGGCCCCAAGGATTATGATCTTCATGATTTATTTCCGGTCTTTTATCTCTATGCCCAGCGCCCGCAGTTTGCGGTAGAGGTGGGTGCGCTCCATGCCGGCCGCCTGCGCCGCCTTTGTCACACTGCCCGCATGCTGCTCCAGCTGATACTCCAGATAGCTCTTTTCAAACTGCTCTCGCGCCTCCCGCAGGGGGAGGTCAAACGAGAGTGGCACCACCACCCCTCCACCCGATTTCTGCTCCCATATCCCCATTGCCGACTCCACCTCGTCGACAGCAATATCGCCGGTTGTGCCCAGAATCAGCAGCCGTTGTACCAGATTTTTCAGCTCCCGGATATTGCCATGCCAGATGTGGTTGCGCAGAAAGTTCTGCGCCGCCATATCAAAATGGCGATAGGGGAGTTTTTCACGCGCCACATAGAAGTCGATATAGTAGTTGAGCAGCTCCGGGACATCCTCCCTGTGCTCCCGCAGTGACGGTATCCGCAGCGGAACTACATTGAGATGGTAGAAGAGATCCTCCCGAAAGCGACCCGCGCGCACCTCCTCCTCCAGATTGCGCTGGGTGGCGGCAATGATGCGCACGTCAATCTCTACCGGGTCACTGCCGCCCACCCGCAGGAAGGAGCCAGTCTCCAGCGCCCCCAGCAGTTTTGACTGTGCCTCCAGCCCCATATCCCCCACCTCATTCAAAAACAGGGTACCGCCACGCGCCTGCTCCAGGCTGCCGTAGTGAATCCGCCCGTTCTCTTCGCTGCCAAACAGCTCGCGCGCCTCATTGCCCTGGGTGATGGAGGAGACCCCCAGGTCAACAAAGGGGCGCTCACTACGGGCGCTCTGGCTATGCAGGTAGCGGGCAAAGGTCTCCCGGCCACTGCCTGGCTCGCCGGTAATCAGCACCCAGGTATCGTGCTGGGCAATGCGCTTGACCTGCTCGCGCATGCGCTGCATCACCGGGCTCTTGCCCACCGGCTCCTGGGTGTGCTGCACCTGACGGCGCAGCCCGACATTCTCCTGCTGAAGCTTGTCCGCCTCCAATGCACGCTCTATGGTCAGCAGCAGCTTGGCCAGCGAGAGCGGCTTCTCCAGAAAATCATAGGCACCCAGCCGGGTCGCCTCCACCGCCGTCTCCACCGTACCGTGGCCCGACATCATCACCACCGGGCAGGGCAGGCCATCGCCCTCTGCCAGCTCCTTGAGCAGGCTGATGCCATCCAGGTCCGGCATCCAGATGTCCAGCAGCAGCAGATCGGGGCGCCGGTCACGCAGTGCCTGGCGGGCGGCGATGCCATCCTCGGCCACAGCCACCTGGTACCCCTCATCCTCCAGGATCTCCTTCACCAGCTGGCGAATGTCCGGCTCATCATCCACCACCAGAATATAGGAACCGCTCATGCGGCATTACTCCTCATTTTTATCTTCGCTTGTGAGGGCAGCATCGTTGATCAGACAGAGCCGCTCACCCAGTATCGGCAGCCGCAATACGATGCAGCCCCCCCCTTGTGCACGGTTTTCGGCACGGATCATACCGCCATGCTCCTCTATAATCTTCTTTACAATCGCCAGCCCAAGCCCCGTCCCCTTGACCTTGGTTGTTACATAAGGCTCAAAGATCTGCCCCAGCATTCCGGCATCAAAGCCTGGGCCATTATCCATGACCCGCAGCTCTACAAAACGGCACTCCCCTACCGTTTTTTCCTGACTGGTGATCTCTACTGTGGCTCCTTCGACCCCTGCCACCGCCTCTTGTGCATTTTTCACCAGATTATGCACTACCTGGCGCAGGCGCACCGGGTCGGCCTCAACCTGCGCCTGCGGGGCATTCAGCCGCCACGACAGCTCCACCCCGACAGCACTGCTGTGGTAGAGATCCATCACCTCGGCAACCAGGGTGTCGAACGCCACCTGGCAGGCCTTCATATCAGGCGGGCGGGCAAAATCCGAGAAGGCGTTGACCATCTGCTTCATCGCCTCAACTTGCTGCACAATGGTGTGGGTTGCCCGATCCATCACCTTGGCATCCGACTCATCCATCTTTTTCAGAAACTTATGCCGCAGACGCTCTGCCGAGAGTTGAATCGGGGTGAGCGGGTTCTTGATCTCATGCGCCAGTCGCCGCGCCACCTCGCCCCAGGCCGCATCACGCTGCGCCTTGATCAGGGCGGTGATGTCGTCAAACACCAGCACCTGGCCGGACGGTTCACCATCCGGTTGTGATAGCGGGGTATTGCGGCAGAGCAGTACCTGCCGCCCCTCATCATCAAACAGGGTGATCTCTTCACGCCATTCACCCCTTTCAGCGGAGAGCGGTTCGAGAATAGCATCGACAAACTGCTGCATCCGGCTGGAGACCGAGGCCAGATCCTTCAGCGGACGGCCTCTGAAGCGATCAAGGTCAACCTGCAGTATGCTGTGCGCCGCCAGGTTGGCGGTGCGCAGGGCAAGCTTCCGATCCACTGTCATGACGCCGGATGAGAGCCGCCCCAGCACCGTCTCAAGGTAGGCGCGTTGTGACTCAACCTGGCGCTGGCTGCGAGCGGTCTCATCCCTGGAGTGGGCAATATGGCGGGTCATGGTGTTGAAGGACTCCACCAGAAAACCCAACTCATCCCGCCATTTGGGCACCGGCAGCTGCAGATCATAGTTGCCCTGGGTGACGGCACGGGTGCCTTCCGCAATATTGGCAATCGGCCGAGCCAGCTGCCGGGCGGTCAAAAAGGCGACCCAGACCGCCGTCAGCATGCTAAACAGCAGCACCAGCGAGAGGCTCAGCGTAAAGCTAAACTTGAGCGACTGGCGCAGATAGGCCAGCTCTTTATAGTGGGAGTAGGCCGCCTGCACCTTTTCACTCAGCACCGCAATGTTGGTCGAAGTGGGGTAGATGGCCTGCAACAGAATAGCGCGCCCCCGGCTGTGCGGCACCACGACCTGCACCGACAGATTGTCATCTCCGTTTTGCGTGATCAGTCCGACATAGTGCTCACCCTGTCGCACCTGCTGCACAATGTAGTTATCTGTTGCTGTAGGAACAAGTATGGTGGGGTTCTCATGACTGGAGGCGATCAACCGGCCGGAGAATCTCAGCAGCGACATCTCGGAAGCACCATACTGCTCTCTCAACACATCCAGACTCAGCCCCATGGCCGCTTCAGAGGTGTCCACTATCCTGCTCATCGCCTGTTCGGTGCGCTTCAGCCGCTCGCGCTTATGCAGGTCGAGCGAGGCCTGACTCAGCTCCAGCACATCATCCATGGTCTGATCGATCTGCACATCGAACCAGCTGTCGATCCCCCGCAGCAGGAAATCGAGCGAGTAGTAGTAGACCACCGAGAGCGGCGTCAGTGAGAGCAGCACAAACAGCAGCACCATGCGTACGGTAAGGCGGGAGCCCATCTTTTTGCGCCGATACTGGCGCACCAGCCGCACCAGCTGCACGGTGATCATCACCACCAGCACCACCAGCCCAAAGATGCTGAACAGCAGCAGCGGGACATAGAGGCGGTTAAGTTCAGATGAGTTCTGCACCGCTGTCGTCATCAGGTGCAGCGAGGCCAGCAGCAGCACCAGCAGCACGCTCATCGGCAGGATGCGGGTAAAAAACCGTCTGGAGGTCATAAGGAGTAGCGGTGCCAGCGGCTGGAGAGGTTCCAGTCCGGGGTCAGATAGGCCAGTGGCCGCAGGGTCAGTGGCAGGGATTCAATATCCAGGCTGGCGCGTATTTTGATCTCATAGCGCGCCCCCGCGGCAAGCTGCCGCCTGTCCGCCACCGGCAGGGCATCGATCTCGCCCAGTGCGGCAATGGCGATATCACGGGTGGCGAAGCTCTGTGAGTGATTGCTCTCCAGATCCTGTACCTCATACAGCCGGGTCAGGGCGTGAAACCGAAGCACACGATAGCGTTGCAGGCTCACTGCATCCGGCTCCCAAAACCAAGCGTCTTTGCGCACCACCCGCAGTTGCAGCTCAATGGTGAGGGGGACGCCATGCTCCAGCGCCTCCAGCACCGTCTCGTTAAATTCAAAATGGATCATGGCATCCAGCAGGTAGCGATCATCCTGCTGCCGCATCTCAACCTGTTGCACCACGACGGGCTCCGCCCATAACAGCCCAGGCAAGATCACTGCCAGCAGCAGGGCGCAGCGCATCAGCGGCTCATCCCCGCTTTTCCAGCAGCGCATAGTAGAAGCCATCCATGGTCTGCTCACCAGGCAGAACCTGTCGGCCACAACTGCGTTTATGCCCCCGGCTTGCTGTTATAGGCAGCTCCTGGGCATCGGGCTGGCGCTGTAGGAACTGCGCAACCTGCTGCTCATTCTCATCCGGCAGCAGCGAGCAGGTACAGTAGAGCAGCTTCCCTCCGGGAGCCAGCAGTGACCAGATGGCATCCAGAATCTGCGACTGAAGTGCCGCCAGTGCAGGGATATCCTTTTTTCGCCGCAGCAATTTGATATCAGGGTGGCGTCGAATGACACCCGTGGCAGAGCAAGGCAGATCCAGCAGAATTCGATCATACGGCTGCTGCGCCCATTCACCAGCCGGGGCGCTGGCATCACCCTGACACAGCTGCGCGCTCAGCTTCAGCCGTTGCAGATTCTCCTTAACCCGCTCCAGCCGGGTGGCATCGACATCCAGGGCCACCAGCAGGGCCAGTGCTGGCTCGGCTTCGAGGATGTGGCCGCTTTTGCCACCAGGGGCAGCACAGGCATCGAGCACCCGCTGACCGGGTTGCAGATCCAGCAATCCGGCCGCTATCTGGGCACCCGCATCCTGCACTGAGACAGACCCATCCAGAAACCCGGGCAGTTCATGCACATCCTGCGGCCGCTCCAGTATCAGCGCTGTCGGCAGACCGGGGATAGCCGAAGCCGCAATCCCCTGGCGTTTCAGCTGTGCAGCATAGTGGTCACGATCCTGCCGGCGCAGATTGACCCGCAGGCTCATCGGCGGCCGCTGGTTGGAGGCCTCGATAATATCCTGCCACTGCTCCGGCCAGGCGGTTTTGATCATCTCCAGCAGCCAGGCCGGATGGGCGCTTTGGGCGACCGGATTGTCCGCCAGTCGTTCCAGCAACTGGTCCTGCTCACGCTGGAGACGGCGCAGCAGCCCGTTTACCAGCCCCACAGCCCAGGGTTTGCCCAGTGCCTTGGCGGCCTCTACGGTTTCGGCCACGGCTGCATGATCCGCCACCCGCATATAGAGCAGCTGATAGCAGCCCGCCAGGATCAGCGCGCGAATATCACCTTCCCTGGCTTTGAGTGGACGCTCCAGCAACAGTTGCAGCAGAGCATCCAGGCGCGGATACCAGCGCATTACCCCGTAGCAGAGTTCCTGGATCAGTGGCCGATCTTCAGGGCCGGCCTGTTCCAGATCCCGCCTCAAAATATCCGAGAGTGAACGCCCCCCCACAACCTGATGAATCATGCGGGCGGCAATGGCGCGTGGGTTGCTGTTGAGATGCGTCCCCCGGCCTTTGCTCCGCCTTTTTGCTCCCCGATCAACCAAATGTCACCCCCTCAACGGCGTGGGCGTTGAGGAAATCAGCCGCACTCATGGCGCGCTTACCCGGCAGTTGTAGGGTTTTGATGCGCAGCAGACCCTCCCCCGCCGCGACATCGATACCATCACGCGAGGTGGCAACCACCTGCCCCGGCGCTGCACCAACAGCATCCGCCAGTGGCGTGGCTTGCCAGATGCGCACCACGCCCCCTTCCAGGCTGGTCTGCGCCACGGGCCAGGGGTTAAAGGCGCGAATCTGGCGATCCAGCAGCAGGGCCGGCTGGCTCCAATCCAGGCGCGCCTCACTCTTCTCCAGCTTTTTGGCATAGGTGGCCAGGCTCTCATCCTGAGTCTGCGGCCGCAGTGTGCCATCGAAGATGCCGGGCAGCACATCCCGTAGCGCCTCGGCACCCAGGAGCGCGAGCCGGCCGTGCAGATCCGAGGCGGTATCTTCCGGTTCTATCGGGCAGCTGCGGGGCAGCAGCATGCCACCGGTATCCAGCCCTTCATCCATCTGCATGATGGTGACGCCACTCTCGGTATCACCAGCCAGGATGGCGCGCTGGATCGGTGCTGCACCACGCCAGCGTGGCAGCAGTGAGGCATGGACATTGACACAGCCCAGGCGGGGTGCCTCAAGCACCGCCTTTGGCAGCAGCAGGCCGTAGGCCACGACCACCATCAGATCGGCCTGTAGCGCGGCAAGTTCAGTCAGCTCCGCCTCGCCCTTGAGGCTTTTCGGCTGATAGACCGGGATGCCGTGCTCCAGCGCCAGTGATTTGACCGGGCTGGCCGCAAGTTTGCGTCCACGCCCAGCGGGGCGATCAGGCTGTGTATAGACTGCCACCACCTGATGCTCCGAATCGAGCAGCATAGCCAGTGAGGCAACAGAGAATTCCGGTGTACCCGCGAATATGACTTTCATGATGTAAACCTAAAGATTGAGAACCGGGTCTCGGTAACGGCGGCGATTAACCGGAATAATGAAAAGACAGTAACTTAATCATCGGCCTGACGCGCCTCTTTCTCCAGCTTTTTGCGGATGCGGGTGCTTTTCAGGCGGGAGAGATGATCAATGAACAACTTGCCATCCAGGTGGTCGATCTCATGCTGAACACAGACCGCTGGCAGCCCCTCCAGCTCCAGCTCGATGGAGTTGCCATCCCGATCCAGTGCCTTGACCAGGATATGTGTTGCACGCTTGACCGGCTCATAGATCCCCGGCACAGAGAGGCAGCCCTCCTCCTCTTTCGACTCCCCCTCTTTGGAGAGGATTTCAGGATTGATCAGGCACAACGGGTCGTCACGTTGTTCCGAAATATCCAGTACCAGGAGGCGTTTTGTGGAGTTCACCTGGATTGCCGCAAGGCCGATGCCCGAAGCCTTGTACATCGTCTCAAACATGTCATCGACCAGCTGCCGGGTCTCTGCATCTATCGTATCAACAGGTTTTGCCCGGTTGCGCAGCCGGCTGTCGGGGTAACGCAATATTTCCAAGAGTGCCATATTTATAGTACAAAAGTAAGATTATACGCTAACATCATGATCATACAGGATTCTGCTTAACTATTTGACTTTGAAAGCCCGGGTTATGTGGGCTACACTCAACCCGATTGACAGACACAAAGAGACCATCATGCCTCACTCAAGCCTCAAGCTAACAGGACTGCTGCTGAGCCTACTGCTGTCCTGTGCAACATTTGCCGCTGAGCCGGTAGCCCTTAATCCCGCTCACCCTGATCGCTACACCGTCGTTAAAGGCGACACATTGTGGGATATTGCCGGAACCTTCCTGCGCAATCCCTGGCAGTGGCCAGAGGTATGGCATGTTAACCCGCAAATCGAAAATCCGCACCTGATCTATCCGGGCGATACCATCATCCTCACCTATCTCAATGGAAAACCGCGCCTCTCCATCCAGCGTGGCAATGCACTGGGCAGCACAGTCAAACTCTCGCCACACATCCGTTCAACCCCACTGGATACGGCCATACCCATTGTTCCCATGGGTGATATCCTGCCCTTTCTATCACGACCTTATGTGATGGACAAAGAGGATCTGGATGCGGCCCCCTACATTGTGAGCTTCCGGGAGGAGCGCATTGCAGGCACCACACACGACAAGATCTATGTACGTTCAATAGAGAGTGAAGAGCATAGCCGATATGATATCGTGCGCCCCGGAAAGGCCTATAAGGATGCAGATACTGGCGAGATCCTGGGTTACGAGGCCATGTACATCGGCACCGCAGAGCTGGAGCGCACTGGCGACCCGGCCTCACTGATACTCCTGAACTCCAAAATAGAGGCCCTTGCGGGTTACCGCCTGCTGCCGGTCGTTTACGATAAGAGACAGAAGGATTTTCACCCCAAATCACCCGACACCTCCATCAAGGCAACGATCATCGCCGTCTTCAATGGCGTAAGTCAGATTGGTCAGCATAATATTGTGGTGCTGGATCGCGGCGCCGACGATGGACTCGCTCCAAGCCATGTCCTGACCGTAGACAAACGCGGGGCAACCATCTTTGATCGCATCTCACCCGATCCGTATGACAAAGTGACGCTGCCTGACGAAAGAGCCGGTGTGCTTATGGTCTTTCGCACCTTCCCCCGCGTCAGTTTTGGCATCATCATGTCTGCCACCACCGTGATCCATGTACTTGACCGCGCCCATACCCCCTGATACCCGTCAGGCTCACTGACCAGCATGCCAGCCACTGCAAGCCATCGCTCCCGGAGCGATACAAAAGCCTGTTGGCTGGCACTTCTGCGTACGCCGGGGCTGGGCAGCCGGGGCATTGGGCAGCTGCTGGAACAGGTTTCAGAGATCAGCACACTCTTTGAAGCCACGCCCCATATACCTGAAAATCTGACACTGAAACCCAAGGTTCGGGAGCAGCTGCGCCGCCCAGACTGGTCACTTGTTGAGCAGGATCTCGCCTGGCTTGAGCAGCCAGACAACCACCTGGTCACCCTGCAAGATCCCGAATACCCAACCCTGCTGCGTGAAACGGCAGACCCGCCCGCCGCCCTCTTTGTGCATGGCGACCCTGCGCTGCTGGCCTCACCCCAGATCGCCATGGTTGGCAGCCGCAACCCTTCCGTCTCAGGCAAAAGCACCGCCAAGGAGTTTGCCCGCTATCTGGCCGGTGCTGGCATCACCATCACCAGCGGGCTTGCCATCGGCATTGATGGCGCAAGCCACCAGGGCGCACTTGCGGCGCATGGCACAACCATCGCCGTTATGGGCACGGGGCTGGATCGTGTCTACCCGGCAAGCCACCACGGACTGGCCAAGCAGATCGTCCAGCAGGGTGGGGCACTGGTCACCGAGTTCCCGCCCGGCACACCCGCACGTGCAGGGCATTTCCCGCGCCGCAACCGCATCATCAGCGGCCTGAGTCTGGGTGTGCTGGTGGTCGAGGCCGCACTGCGCAGCGGCTCTTTGATCACCGCCCGCCAAGCCACCGAGCAGGGTCGCGAGGTCTTTGCCATCCCCGGTTCCATCCACAACCCGCTTGCCCGCGGCTGCCACGCCATCATTCGTCAGGGGGCCAAACTGGTTGAGACCGCGCAGGATATTGTCGAAGAGCTGGGGCCACTCCTGCACACTCTGATCCCCAACGAAGAGCCCGGCACCCAAACCAGCGCCCCTGAAAACCGCTTTGAGATGGACGTCGAGTACTGCCAATTGCTTGAAAGCATTGGATATGATCCACTGCCAATTAACGAAATAATTGCCCAAAGTGGATTGACCGCAGAGGCAGTTTCCTCCATGCTGCTGTTGCTTGAACTGGAAGGATATGTATCATCGGCGCCGGGCGGCTGTTTTTCCCGCAGCGGCAAGGCCTGAAACTACCCCAATGCACCGTACAGAACGGAGCATTCCAAGGAAACATAATGAACGAAAATGTCGTAGACATACTCATCTACCTGTTTGAAAATTTCATGGATGCAGAGCTATCTGACCAGCCTGACCAGAACGAGCTGCAGGAAGAGCTGGCACAGGCCGGCTTTACCCTGCCCATGATTAAAAAGGCGTTTCACTGGCTGGATGAACTGGCCTGGCGCCAAAGCACCTGTCAGCAGACCACCCACACCCGCCAGGCCATCCGCATCTACACCGAACAAGAGTCGATCAGACTGGACACCGAATGCCGTGGCATGCTGCTGTTTTTAGAGCAGCATGAGATTCTCGATCAGGTCGGCAGAGAGCTGGTTATCGACCGCGCCCTGGCTCTGGAGACGGCGCACATCTCGGCGGAGGATCTGCGCTGGATCGTCCTGCTGGTGCTGATGAACCAGCCAGGCCGGGAGTCCGCCTTTGCGCATATGGAAGAGCTTATCTATAACGATACGCCACGCCATCTTCACTAAGCACCCCCTTTAGCACACCGCTTAACCATCCACCTCAAACTCGCAGGTTTGCAAACCCACCTATGAATCTGGTAATCGTCGAATCACCGGCAAAATCTAAAACAATCAAAAAATATCTGGGCAAAGACTTTGAAGTGCTGGCCTCCTATGGCCATGTGCGCGACCTTGTCCCCAAAGAGGGCGCAGTCGATACCGCCAACGACTTTGAGATGAAGTATCAGGTCATTGAAAAGAATGACCGCCACGTCCAGGCCATCACCAAGGCCCTGGCCAAAGCCGACACCCTCTATCTTGCAACAGATCCGGATCGCGAGGGTGAGGCGATCTCCTGGCACCTGTATGAGCTGCTGAAAAAGCGCAACAAGCTAAAAAACAAGGCCGTCTATCGCGTGGTGTTCAACGAGATCACCAAACGCGCCGTACAGGATGCCGTCGCCAATCCACGTGAGCTCTCCATGGATCTGGTCAACGCCCAACAGGCACGCCGAGCCCTGGACTACCTGGTTGGCTTTAACCTGTCACCGCTGCTGTGGAAGAAGATACGCCGCGGCCTCTCAGCCGGACGAGTGCAGAGCCCGGCACTGCGGCTGATTGTTGAGCGCGAGCTGGAGATCGAGGCCTTCGACTCCCGGGAGTACTGGAGCATTGAGGCTGACACCCTCAAGGAAAAGCAGCCATTCAGCGCCAAACTGACCCACTACCAGGGTGAAAAGCTCAGCCAGTTCAGCATTACCGACGAACAGACTGCAACCCAGGCTGAAAAAAACCTGCTGCTGGCGGCCAATGGTCAACTGACGGTAGAGAAGGTCGAAAAGAAGCAGCGCAGACGCAACTCGGCAGCCCCCTTCATCACCTCGACCCTGCAACAGGAAGCGGCCCGCAAACTGGGTTTCACCACCCAGCGCACCATGCGCACCGCCCAGCAGCTCTATGAAGGGATCGACATTGGCGGCGACACCACCGGTCTCATCACCTACATGCGTACCGACTCTGTGCACCTGGCACAAGAGGCACTGGATGAGATCCGGGGATACATCACTGAATGTTACGGCAGCAAACAGCTGCCCGCCCAGCCCCGGACATTCAAGACCAAGGCAAAAAACGCCCAGGAGGCCCATGAGGCGATCCGCCCAACATCCGCCCAACGCGCACCCAAGGAGCTAAAAGAGAGCCTGAACAGGGATCAGTTCCGGCTCTATGAACTCATCTGGAAGCGCACCATCGCCAGCCAGATGATTCACGCCACCCTGCACACGGTGGCGGCCGACCTTGGCTGCGGTGAGGGCAACACCTTCCGCGCCACCGGCTCCACCATTGCCAATCCGGGCTTCATGGCCCTCTATCTCGAAGGGATCGATGATGCCAAGGCCGGTGATGGCGACGAAAAGATGCTGCCACCCCTTGAGCAGGGCGAAACCATCCAGCTCAAGACTATCCACACCAATCAGCACTTCACCGAGCCGCCACCACGCTTCAGTGAGGCCAGCCTGGTCAAGGCGCTGGAGGAGCACGGCATTGGCCGCCCCTCCACCTACGCCTCCATCATCTCCACCCTGCAGGATCGTGGGTACACCGAGCTGGATAAAAAACGCTTTATACCCACCGATGTGGGGCGCGTGGTCAATAAGTTCCTGACCGAATATTTTACACAATATGTCGATTACAACTTTACCGCCAAACTTGAAGATGAGCTGGATGCCGTCTCCCGCGGTGAAAAGGAGTGGATACCCCTGCTGGAGCAGTTCTGGAGCCCCTTCAAAGAGCGCATAGATCACACCGAGAAAAATGTAAAACGCAGCGATGTCACCCACGAGGCGATGGATGAAAAGTGCCCCAAGTGCAGCGAGCCACTCTCTATCCGGCTCGGACGCCACGGACGCTTTATCGGCTGCAACAACTACCCGGAGTGCGACTACACCCGCGACCTCAACGCCGACGCCAGCGAGAAGGAAGAGCCCGAGGTCATAGAGGGCCGCAAATGCCCAAAATGCGAATCCAACCTCATCATTCGGCGCGGCCGCTATGGCAAATTTATCGGCTGCTCAAACTACCCTGACTGCCGCTTTATCGAACCGCTCGAAAAGCCTGAAGACACCGGCGTAACCTGCCCCAAATGCAACAAGGGGTCGCTGTTGAAGCGCAAGTCCCGCCGCGGCAAAATATTCTTCTCCTGCTCTGGCTACCCTAAATGTGATTACGCCACCTGGAACGAACCGGTTGAAGAGCCATGCCCGCGTTGTGGCTGGCCTATCCTGACCATCAAAACCACCAAACGGCGCGGTACAGAGAAGGTCTGCCCACAGAAAGAGTGCAGCTTCTCAGAACCCGTTGAAGAGCAGGCATAGCGCCTGTAACCTATTCAAACCCTATCCTTTTAACCTTTAAACCTACAGTAAATCCCTATGAACAAGCCCTTTGTAGCCGTATTAATGGGATCCGATTCGGATCTGCCTATCCTCCAATCCACGCTGGACGTGCTTAAGAAGCTCGACATCCACTGTGAAGTAAAGATCACCTCAGCACACCGCACCCCGGCTGCCACACACAGCTATGTAAAAGATGCCGACCAGCGTGGCTGCGCCATATTCATCGCTGCGGCAGGCCTGGCGGCACACCTGGCAGGCACCGTTGCCGGGCTGACCCTGAAGCCGGTTATCGGCATCCCGATGGATGCCGGCCCGCTGCAAGGCATGGACTCACTGCTCTCCACCGTGCAGATGCCTGGCGGCATCCCAGTAGCCTGTGTGGCCGTGGGTAAGGCCGGAGCCAAGAATGCAGCCTACCTGGCTGCACAGATATTGGCCCTCTCCGACCCTGAGCTGGCGGTTCGCATCAGTGAAGAGCGCCAGGCCAATGCCAACGCCGTGATTGCCAAAGATGCCAAACTACAGGCTGAGTTGGCGCGTTAACAAGACCCACTGTTATTGAGCCACTGCCGTGGCAACCCACCCCTGGCATCTGCGGCAGGCTGCCCGGCACTTTTGGCTTGGCGGCCTGATCGCCTACCCCACAGAGGCGGTCTATGGTCTGGGCTGCAACCCATTGGATTGGGATGCAGTCCAGCGCCTGCTGCAACTCAAGCAGCGCCCTGTAGAAAAGGGCTTGATTCTGATCGCATCCGATTTCGATCAGCTCCGGCCCTTTATTATTGAACAGCCTGCCGAAGTTATGGCCCCCCTGTTTGCCTCATGGCCAGGGCCGGCTACCTGGCTGCTGCCTGCCGCCCCCGAAACCCCCAAATGGCTGACCGGCAGGCACAACTCTATTGCCGTCCGCGTCACTGCCCACCCCCTGGCCGCCAGACTATGCCGCGCCTGCCAATCAGCGATTGTCTCAACCAGCGCCAATATCAGCGGCCAGCCGCCCGTAAAGAGCACCCTGGCGCTCCATAACCAGCTCAAGGGACAACTTGACTTTATTCTCTATGGCAAGCTGGGGATGCTAAAGCAACCCACCCCTATCCAGGATGCCATGAGCGGCAGACTCATACGCACTTAATCACGTTTAGACCAGTCAAAACAGGACAAAAAAAACCCGTCCAGGGAGAGCGGACGGGCAAAAAAAGCGCCTGGTTAGCGCCGGAGGAGATGGTTTTTCGCTCTCTCAACAAGGTTGCTCAGAAAGCTGAAATTCACTACAAAAGTTACATTAAACTCTAGCACAAAACGTCGAATAATCGACGTTTTGTAGATGTTTGAGGCATTCAGTGATTTTAATTCTTGCTCCGCAGGGCTGCCCAGCCTGTAAAAACCCATCCGTGGCTGGCCTGGAAAACGGGTCTATGCCATATCGAGTGGTTCAATGAATAGACACAGAGACCACGGAGGCCACAGAGCATGAAGGAGTGTAGTAAGGAGCTGTCAGAAACAGTGATAGGTTATGCTATTGAGGTGCTGAATTGTTAGAAAACACCTATGAGAAATGTTTGGCTTATGAACTAAGCATGAAGGATATACCCTTTATTGTTCAGGCACCCATTCCGATACAGTATAAGGATATTAAGCTTGAATGTGGCTACAGGCTT
>JAKISI010000054.1 GCA_021648685.1 Candidatus Polarisedimenticolaceae bacterium | reverse complement strand
GATTCCATCATGGCCAGAGGTCATAAAGTACCTCATTTAAAGGCCGGATATATGGGAGCAATATTCTTTTTGTCACAAACGAACTTTTTCCTTGCATTGCGGGGCGAACCATATATGACCCCTTTTCGGGATAGGCCGCGCCCGGAAAAAGTAGCGCTCCCCCCCCTCCCCATCTCCACATAAAAAGCCCGCTTCGGTGGGCTTTTTATGTGGTGCCTTGGAGTGGCGTAATACTCTTCCGATCATTTCAATCTTGTCTGTATAAAAGTAGTATCTGCTCGTGAGGTGGATCAATGAATGATTACGAGCAAAACAACAGACGCCAGCATATACGTGTGCAACCCGAGAGAGGCCACCCGATCGAGGTTGATATCAATGGCGAGGGCTTTATAGAGGTTCTGCAGGCGGCGGATATCAGTGTGGGCGGTATGGGCATCGATGTGGCTCATCGGTTCAAAGGGTGCCGTATTAACAGATCGGTCTCCGTTATTGTCACTTTGCCTGCATCGGGTGGCCGGGGGTTTCAGGTCGATGGCCGGATCAGGCACGTTAAAGATCGCAGGTTTGGCATCCAGTTTGTGGGGCTGGCCGACGCTGATCACAAACAGCTCAAGAGGTATATCGCCTCCCGCCTCGCTGATGCGCCCTGGTCAATGCGTCTGAAGCAGCGGCTGGGGTGGATTTAGCCTGCTTTCATCATGCGTTGGAGACTACCTTTTTAACTTGATCAGCAGGCTGTTGATCTTGTTCTTCCGCAGTTGATCGCGAATCTGGTTGACCTGCTGGCCAGTGCGGTAGGGGCCACTGCGTACCCGGTGGTAAGTCTCCTTGTTGTTGATCGTTACCTTCTGGATCTCGGCCTGAATCCCCAGCAGTGCCAGACCAGCCTTCATTCGGTCGGCATCCCGGTACTTGCGAAAGGAGCCCATCTGCAGCATATAGGCGCTGCCGGTAGTGACAGGAGCGGCTTTCTGGGGAGGCTGCCTTGGGATGGGGTCAGGCTCTGGCACTACGACCTCCATCTCCGGCAACGTGGTGTAGAAGTCAAAGCGGGGTTTGGGTGGCAGTGATACGGATGCCTGCGACTCAGCTTCTTGATGAGCAGGGGCATGGGCCGGTTTGACGGCAACCGTTTGTTGTGAGCCAAATTTTAGCCAGAGCAGCCCGGCAGTAAACAGACCCACCAGCAGGCCGGCAAAAAACCAGATCCAGCCAGAGCTCTGCTGCTTTTTGGGTTTTGGATTAGCGCGGGTTTTGTAGTCGCGGGCCACTTACATGCGCTCCGGCGCGGAGACGCCCAGCAGATTCAGCCCGTTTTTGATCACCTGCCGCACAGCCAGGATCAGCTTCAGCCGTGCATCCCGTAATGGCTCATCCTCGACCAGGAATTGATGGGCATTGTAGTAGGTATGGAAATCCTGAGCCAGCTCCCGCAGGTAGTGAACCAGCTGGTGCGGCTCCTCATTCAGTGCTGCCGCCTCGACCACTTCGGCATAGCGGGAGAGGGTGCGCAGCAGTGCCTGCTCATGCGCTTCGGTGAGCCGCTCCAGATGTGTGGTGCCGGGGGAGAGCGCTACCGGAATCTCTTTTTCACCGGCCTGCCGGAATACGCTACAGACCCGTGCGTGGGCGTACTGTACATAGTAGACGGGGTTGTCACTGGATTGGGATTTGGCCAGATCCAAATCAAAGTCGAGATGCTGTTCGCACCGGCGCATCACATAGAAGAAGCGGGCTGCATCGCGCCCCACCTCCTCCCGCAGTTCGCGCAGGGTGACAAAGGAGCCGGAGCGGGTGGACATCTGCACCTTTTCGCCATTGCGGTAGAGGTTGGCAAATTGAACCAGCAGTACGTCCATCCTGGTGGGGTCATCGCCCAGCGCCTCCAGCGCTGCCTTTACCCGTGGGACATAGCCGTGATGGTCGGCGCCCCATACGTCGATGACCCGGTCAAAACCGCGCTCCAGCTTTTCGGCATGGTAGGCGATATCCGAGGCAAAATAGGTGGTCTGGCCATTCTCCCGCTCCACTACGCGGTCTTTCTCGTCACCAAAACGGGTAGAGCGGAACCACAGTGCCCCCTCTTTCTCATACATCTGGCCGGCGCTGCGCAGGCGCTCAACCACCTTGTTGACCGCGCCGCTCTCAACCAGCGTGCGTTCAGAGTACCAATTGTCGTAGCAGACCCCGAACCCCTCCAGATCATCCCGGATATCATCCAGGATCCGGTTCAGACCCAGTTCAAAAACATAGCGATAACGCACATCGCCCAGCAGCTCTTTTGCCCGGGCGATGAGGGCATCGATATAGGCCTCTTTATCGCCATCGGGGGTGGTCTCGGTCTCATCCTGTGGCAGATTGGCAAATACCCGGTCGGCATCCTGGTGGTAATCATCCTGGTGTTCCCGATGCAGGATGGCGGCAATATCCAGCACATAGTCACCCTTGTAACCATTGGCAGGGAAGGGAAAATGCTCACCGCAAAGCCCCAGGTAGCGCAGCCAGATGCTGGTGGCCAGGATATCCATCTGACGACCGGCATCGTTGACATAGTACTCGCGGTGTACCTTGAAGCCGACGGCCTCCAGCAGATCGGCCACGGTTGCGCCATAGGCGGCACCGCGACCATGCCCCACATGCAGTGGCCCGGTGGGGTTGGCGGAGACAAATTCGACCTGAACCTGCTTGCCAGCGCCAATATTGCTGCGGCCAAAGCTGTGCCCCTGTTTGAGGATATCCGGCACCAGTACCCGATAGGCATCGGGCGCGAGCGTGAAGTTGATAAATCCTGGCCCGGCGATCTCAACCTTTGCAATAGTCTCAGAGGCAGGGAGATACGCCACGATCTTCTCTGCCAGATCGCGTGGACGGCAGCGGGCCATTCTGGCCAGTACCATGGCGATATTGGAGGCAAAATCACCATGGCTGATGTCACGGGTGCGATCGATAACAGGTTGGGTGATCTGTTCGGCAGGAAGCGTGCCATCTGCGGCAAGCTGCTCAAGAGCCTGGGAGAGAAGGTGCTGGATCTGGACTTTCATCAACTCGGAAAATGTTTAACGGGGATAACCGTAAAGGATAACAGGAATAGCCAAAGTGTTGGGTGCACATCTCGATGAGATTGTGAATTATTTTGTGGCCTAAAGCATCTCCTGAGGGTCTACATCAATGGACCAGCGAACATGGCGGGCGCTCTTCAGTTTGCCAAGTGAAGGGATCAACTGGCGCAGCAGCTGGTGCAGGGTGCGGCGATGGCTGGCCTGAATCAACAGATGTGCGCGGATACGACCAGCACGCCGCTCCATAGGTGCGGGCACGGGCCCCCACAGCTCAACGCCCTGGGTATTGAAGTGTGCGGCCTGCCGGGCGGCCTCCTCCAAAAAATACACCGGTTTTTCAGATGAAGTAGCCTCGGCGCGCAGCAGTGCCTGATAGCTGAAAGGGGGCAGAGCAGCCTGGCGGCGCTCGTCAAGACAGACCTGGGCAAAGGCGTTATAGCCCTGGTGGATCAGGGTTTGCAGCAATGGGTGATCCGGGTGTCGCGTCTGGATCAGCACCCGGCCGGGTTTGCTGGCCCGACCCGCCCGCCCGGCCACCTGCTCTACCATCTGAGCCATCCGCTCTGCGGCACGGTAGTCAGCGCTGAACAGGCCCTGATCCATATCCAGAATGCCCACCAGCGTGACATCAGGAAAGTGGTGCCCCTTGGCCAGCATCTGTGTCCCCAGCAGGATGCGGTAATGGCCGTCATGAATGGCATCGAGCAGCCTCTCCAGCGCCCCCTTTTTGCGCGTGCTGTCCCGGTCGATCCGGGCAATGGGGTGGTTGGGAAACTGCTCTGCCAGTACCTCCTCCAGCCGTTCGGTGCCCTGCCCCAGCGGGCGCAGATCACTGCTGCTGCATTTGGGGCACTCGCGGTAGAGGCGGCGCTGATGGCCGCAGTGGTGGCACCACAGCAGTTGGGTGCGCAGATGAAGCGTCATGCGGGCGTCGCAGCGGGGGCATTCGGATAACCAGCCGCAGTGGTGGCAGGTCACAACCGGTGCATAACCCCGGCGGTTGAGAAACAGCAGCACCTGATTTCCGGCAGTCAGCTCGGTTTTCAGCCTCTCCAGCAGTGCCGGGGAGAGACCGCCATTGAGCGGTGCTGAACGAATATCGAGCAGGTCGATCCGGGGTGGTTTGGCACCGCCGGCTCGCTCTGGCAGATCCACCCCTTGATAGCGGCCGGTTGCAACATTGTGCAGACTCTCCAGTGAGGGCGTGGCCGAACCAAGCAGCACCGGAAAGCCCTGGCGTTGTGCCCGGACGACAGCCAGATCACGGGCAGAGTAGCGAAAGCCATCCTGCTGCTTGAAGGAGAGATCGTGCTCTTCATCGATGATGATCAGCCCCAGCTGTGGAAGCGGGGTGAAGATGGCCGAGCGGGTGCCCAGAACCACTGCGGCCTCTCCTCGGCTGGCGGCCAGCCACCCCTGCTCCCGCTTCTGCTCGGAGAGGCCAGAGTGGAGCAGGGCAATGGGTGAGCGGATACGGGACTGGAACCGCTGCATCAGCTGCGGGGTAAGTGCAATTTCTGGCACCAGAACCAAAACCTGGCGGCCTGCAGCCAGTGCCGCTTCGATGAGCCCAAGATAGACTTCGGTCTTGCCGCTGCCGGTCACGCCATTCAGCAGAAAGGCGCTGAACCCCTGAAGGCTGCTGGATACGGTAGCAATCGCCGCTCTCTGGGCCGGGTTGAGCGCCAGTCTGGGGCCCTCCGGTGTCGGGGGGATCTGCTGCGGCTCAAGCTCACAGGGCACCACCCAGCCCTTCCCCTCTAGGGCTCGCAAGATGGGGCGGCAGCTGCCACAAAGGGTATAAAGTGCCTGCTGTGTGATGCCATCAGGGTGTTCAATCAAGGTCTGGATTATCTGTAGTTGCCGGGGGGCATGGGTTGGCTGGACTGCCTCTCCACGGGGCGTCAGTCGCCACCCAGGCTGTGCCAGCTTCATCTGCTCTTCCCCTCTGCGCAGTCGCACAGGCAGTGCAGCGGCGATGACCTCTCCGGGGGGGTGCTGGTAGTAGCTGGCCGCCCAGAGCAGCAGTTGCAGATCCTGGTCCGCCAGCAGTGGCTGATGATCCAGCACCGCAGTGGCGGGCTTGAGTGAGGCGGCATCAACAGTGGATGATGAGACCTTCTCCACCAGTACCCCAATGCGCTCCCCTCGCCCAAAGGGCAGATGCAAACGGATGCCGGGTGAGAGTGTGGCGGCATCCACCCCCTCTGGCGGCAGATAGTCGAAGCAGGTGTAGAGCGGTGCGGGTACTGCAATGCGAAGAATGGGTCGGCTGGGCATGGCAGCAACTCTACCTGATTTTTCTAGGTTTAAGGGGGTGAGTTATGCGCTGTTTTTAGTGTCAGAAAGCAGAATATTGCAGTAACTCGTTAAAAGAATAAGTAAATTCCTACCCGGCTTTCAGGCTGTGGAAAACTTTGTGGAGAATTTACCACGCTTGAAGTGTGCTTATTAAACGGGATCGGTGTCTGAATCTTTATGGAGGCTGGCATTGTGTCCAATTTTTCTATTAAAACAATAAGTTACAATTTTTTAGTAAACCTGCTCTTAAAATTATAGAGGGTGAAGGGCGAAAGTATGCTGTGCCTTTACTCTGTGCATAATTCGGGAAAGGGAGGTTGGGTTTATGGGCTGAAATTATAGATTTGCAGCATCGGTATAACCGTGTAAAACTTAATCTCAGGTATCAGATGATGGCAGGGTTATGGTGGATCTTCGGCAACAGATTTTGCGCACAGATATAGCGGGCATGCCGCTGGAGTGGATTGATTACCGGGATGCTGTGCGCCTGCACTTTCTCGACCAAATCGCATATCGGTGCGGCAGTGTGCTCTACTCTCTGCATGGCGGGATCAATGCCCGTACGCAGCAGCGCAGCACGGTGCAGGTCAACTCCATTATTGCCACCTATGGCGATAGCCATGCCCTGGTTAAGCTGCGGACAAAATATACGCCCCCACTCAACAACCCTGCGCTGTTCCAGCGTGATAACCACCTCTGCCTCTATTGCGGGCGCCATTTCAACCACCGACAGCTCTCTCGGGATCATGTCCGGCCCGTGAGCCAGGGCGGCCCGGATCACTGGAACAATGTGGTGACGGCCTGCATCCGCTGCAATAACCATAAGGCGGGACGCACCCCGGATCGTGCAGGGATGGAGCTTCTGGCCATCCCATTTACCCCGACACACGCGGAGTATATCTTCCTCCAGGGGCGGCATATCCTGGCAGACCAGATGGAATTTCTGCGCGCCCACTTCCCGCGCAGCAGCCCTCTGCATGAGCGACTGAAGCATTAGACCAACAAAAAAGGCGGCCACATTCAGGCCGCCTTTTTTGTTGCTGCTGAGGTTGATCAGGAGTGGTAGGGCTTGCTCAATTCATGCACTGCATCAATAAAGACGCCGGCATGCTCCGGGTCTACCTCAGGGTGAATACCATGCCCCAGGTTGAATACATGGCCTGGGCCATGTCCATAGCTGTCGAGCACATGGGCCACCTCCTCACGGATTCGCTCGGGGGGAGGCGTAGAGGATGCAGGGGTCCATATTGCCCTGTAGCGCTACCTTGTCCCGCACCTGAACCCGCGCATCGGCCAGTTTGGTGGTCCAGTCGACCCCCAGTGCATCCATGATGTGCCCTCTGTCGATGTAGGATGAGGACATCATGCCGGCCACGGAAGGGCTGGGAAAGATGTAGTTGGCTAGACGCTTACGTTTATCGTAAATCTCAGTGGGTGGCTCTCTTCTCTACGGATCTCGATCTCTCTGTCGAACAGATCATCGAGTATTATGGTGCCCGGTGGAAAATTGAGTCTGGCTTCAAAGAGATCAAGCAGGAGATTGGCAGCTCAAAAAGTCAAACTCGGAATCCTCATGCCGTCACTAATCATCTCAACTTCTGTATGATGGCGGCCGCGGTTACCTGGATCTACGCTGATCAAATTGATCACACCCCAAAGCGTTGTTACGCCACTAGCAATCGAAAGCATTTCGCCTTTTCCGATGTGAGAAAACTGGTTACTCAAGCAACTCTTGATAATGATTTTGATACCCTTTGCCGTAAACCAAATAAACCCAAGCGAAATCCCTTCATCAGTGTATTGTTACGCATGGTCGCTTAGGAAAAATCGGAAAACTTTAGAAAGAATATAAAGGGAGCGATTATGCTGTCCGTTATGTCAGGCTGCTCTATACCCTGAAGAGCTATGTGTAAAAACAAATTTAGAGTAACTCATGGCTTCATTTTGTGATATACCCTACTTGATTATCAGAATATTCTGACAGGGAGTGAGATGGGTACAGGTAAGCTATTTTTGCTGATGTGCTGCTTGATGTGATTGCAATTGAAATAAAAATATAGTTGTATTACAAACCGCAAAAAAAGGGAAAAATAATGGGGTTCAACGAGCAATTTTTGACATCGAATAAAACAGTACTTATGACTGTTATTCAACAGATACTGATGCTTTTCTTTGTTATTCCAATAGTGGCCATGGCTGCTCCTGCTTCTCCTGAAATCCTAAGCCGTACACTCCATGATCGATTTGGGCAGCAGCCAGATCCGTTACTAGCAACGGTAAATCAAAGCCTGTATGAAACTGCTGCGCTTATAAATCAGCTTGTAAAAGCACATAAGAGTAGTGGCTTTAGTGCAGGCGCATTGACTGCCGGTCAAAAAATGCAGATAGATGCCAAATTGCATGAGCTAGAGCTTATTCAAGCAGAAGCTAAAATCAGTATTCAACAAACAATATCCAAATATAAAGCTAGAGCTATAAAGCAGCCTGCGCGAAGAAAAATGCTCTTCCTTCAGGAACAGGATCAACCTGTATCTGCACAAAGCGTTACGAGCAAAGAAAGCAAACATAAGCAGAAAAAACCGTTTCAACAAAGGCTAACAAAGCGGTTTGACCGCTTAAGTGCTGCCTTGTTGGCAATCCGTAATGCACAAGATACCGCTACAGTGGGGAAAGCCCTTGCTAATGCGGAGAAATTATTAAAAAAATACCGTAGAACTGCGGTTAGAAAAGGGGCAGTTGTACTGCCTGAAAATGCAGAGGCACTGCCTGTAAAACTGAGAGAGTTACTTGAGCAAGAGCGACCAGCACAAGGAAGAATGCTGCCGATCAAGGATATTACGCCTAATTTTCGGCGGGACGTGCCTGAATTAAAAGATGACGACTCACCAACCGCGCCTGCTCCGGCATATCTCTCTTCACTCCCTGCGCCACCAAATATGTATGCGGCCCTGGATGGGTTTGCAATAACGGATGTCCCAATTACCCCTCCAGAGGCTGCAACCTGCAATTATACGGATGCTGACTTAGGCCTTCCTGTAGAAACAGTTCAGCCAGAGGTGCGTCTAGCGCAAGAGATAACAGACCTCGCGAAAGAATTAGAATATTCCCCGGTCAAAATTTTTGAATATGTCCGTAATAAAATCAAATTCGAGCCATACTTCGGCTCTCTTAAAGGCAGTGAAGGAGCACTTGTTAGTGGTGCAGGTAATGCAACAGACCAAGCGTCACTGACGATTGCGCTATTACGTGCTTCAAATATTCCTGCGCGGTATATTAAAGGCGAAGTGCGTATTAGAGGCGGTGACAACCGGCTATTGGATTGGGTTGGAGCCAAGACGCCCTACGCAGCTGCAAACATATTGGCTGTTGGAAAGATTCCCGCAAGAACATCATCCGGTGGTGTGAAGCTTACCCATGTGTGGGTAGAAGCCTGCCTTCCATACAGCAACTACCGCGGTAGCCGTTTTGATAATAGTGGCCATCGTTGGGTTCCATTAGATCCAAGTTTTGAGCACAACAACTATCACCAGGGCATTTCAGTAGATCTAACCTTTGACTATGCAACCTACATGTCATCCCGATCATTACTGCTCCCTCATGAGCAATATGAGCGTCAGGTGGAAGACCATATTAAGGCGCTGCCGCCGCGCTATAGCAATAACATGTTAGCAGATGTGGGTTATATCAGAACAGCTGTTGCTCAGAAATTTGATGTGTTGCCAGCATCAGTGCCTTATGAGGTTATCAGATATCTTGCGTGGGATGATGGGCTTGGGGCTGAGGTGGCGGCGCTTCCCGATTCCCACAGGTATACTTTTTACCTTGAAATAAAAAACCTTGGTTCACGCGTGGTTCTTACAGGTGTTCCTGAGGCAAGTATGCCGCCACTTATACTAGATATGCCAGAGATTGTTACTAAACGCATTACACTTAGCTTTTTGAAGGGAGGTGGTGCAGGGCAGCCGCACTATATTGCAGATGCAATGGCTGCTAAAAAGGTTCTTCTTGATTATGAGTATGGGGTTGGGAGTGCTAACTACATACAGAATCACGGGAAGATACTATGTGATTATCGCCAAGTGCCTATGGTTATGGTTGATGGAGAGCAGAAAACTAATTACACAGACAATAACCCAACCTGCATATTTTATCTAAATGATTGGTACCCTGAAGGGATTTCAGATGAAGCTGCCTGGGTTGAACGTGCACCAAAAAATAAATTAACCCTCACAATTAAACTAGGTGAAGCAGAGATTAATACAGTCACATATAACAATATATCCAGCTATGAATACCATGCACTTCAAGGTTATGCTTTTCAAGGTTCAGATCGATTAATCAACCAGCGATCCGAGAGGCTCCTAAAAAATATTTCTAATATATCTGATCCAGCAACTAATAAAGAAGAGACACTTGGTGAGTTCCTGCATCTGGTTGGTCTTAAATACATGCGTAATTATACCGATGCAGGAAAACGTGTTGGACAGATCTATGGAGAGACAGGAGCAAGTGGAAATCACATTGGTTTAACATCCAGCAGGACAGAGACCAGTTACCTCTTTGATCTTCCTTATGCGGTAAATACAGCAGGATACTTGGTAGACGTGCCTGGGGGGTTATCACGAAGTGTTGACTTAGAGACAGGTGGTATGTCTTATAAGGCGTTTATTTTAAGTGGCTATTCTGCTTCTGCTTATGAATCCTACATCTGGCAAGAGACTGCACGCATGGATGCAGTCAGCTCTGTGCGTGGTATCCAGTTTGCAAATGATGAAGGAATAGAGGTGCTCACACTAACAAAACATAATATAGCAGCTGAAAAACCAAAACTAACCAGTAATGCCAATGCTGATCTAAACTATTCAACCACTACTGTAGATAGTATCAGTAGTCTGGTTAATCAGGGTTATGAAGTAACGATGCCAAGAAGCCTGATTGTCTATGGCAATTGGACTGGTCAGGTATATATTGGAACCAGAAACAAGAATGGCCATATGACGGCAACATTTGCAATTGGGCCTTATGCGGGTGGATACACTTCAAGTTGGCCAAGCAGTGTTTTTGTGAAGCCGACCACTTATAACCCTAGTAGCAATAATTATAGTTTCAACTATCAAAAGCCACAAATCTACCGCAACCAATTTGATATTCCTGACAGCGGACAGCCAAGCGCGCCGACCACAAAGATCCTTGCGCCAAAATCATTAAATTCAATTATTACTCTGGGCAGCGACCCTTCAATTGTTACAGCGGGTGACCCTGTCAATATGGTGACAGGCAACATGTATCTCACAGAGCGAGATATTGCTATCAAGGGGCGTGGTTTGCCCATTGTATTTGAGCGCACCTATAACAGTCTGGCAGCTGTGCAGACTGATGCAGAGACAGCCCCCTTGGGTTATGGCTGGACTCATAGTTTTAATCATTACCTCCAATTTAGAGACGATGATTATGACCCGGAATTAGAAGATGCAGATAGCGATAGCTTAACCTCCTCAGTTACCTGGGTGACAGGCAGCGGTGGTGAACGATTTATTGAAGTAGCAGGCACCGTCGGTGGTGTGGCCATTGGCAGCAGCTTCATAACCCCTGATGGTCATTACTTTAATGTAAGACGCGATGCCGACGGCTACTACCGCATCACCGAGAAAAACGGTCTTACCTATACGTTTAAAAATGTAGCAGGCACGATTGACCAAAAAGCCAGACTGGAACGCATTGAAGATCGTTTAGGCAATGCCCTTACCCTGACATATGCAAATGGTGAGCTAAAGTCAGTAAAGGATAACCTCAACCGAACCCTCAGCTTCTTCTACGATGCCCAACACCGCATCCGTGAGATAAATGACTGGGCAGGTCGGATATACCAATACCAATACACCCCTGAGGGCGACCTTGAAAATGTCCTGAATCCCCAAGCTGTTGCAGAAGGAAAACCACCAAAGCATTACGAATACTACGGCATCGGAGCCGGTGAAAACCTAAACCACGCCTTGCGCAGCTACACATACCCCAGTGGCCGTGGTATGACCTTCGAATACTATATGAACGGCAAGGTGTTTCGTCATACCGATGCCCTTGGTGAATCCATGAGCTTCACCTACAACGAATTCCGCCGTGAATCTACCACTGTTAATGAGCGGGGGCATACCCACAAATACTTTTTCAATGAGCATGGTAATCCCACCATGACCATTGATGAAAATGGCGGAAGAACAGAATACACCTATGACCCGGCAAACCCCTTCAACCGGATCACCCAAACCGACCCAATGGGGCATATCACCCAATACGCCTATGATGCTGATGGCAATGTCACAACAATTACCGCGCCATCAGGCAACACAGTCGAATACAGCCATTTCAACACCTTCTCACAGGTAGGCAAAATCAAAGATGTCAGCGGCATCTACACGCTGCTGAAATATGATGCCGAAGGCAACCTTGAACATAGCCTGCGCCTCAAGCGTGGTATCGGTGCAGCTATTGATCCGGCAACCTACACACCCGTAGCCAGTGATCTCCTGGCCTGGACAATCCATAAATACGATGCATTTGGTAATCGCTACGAAACCAAGCAGGTACGAGACTTCACCAACGAACGTGGCCCCACAGTAACCTACACCTACGATGCCAATAACCTCCGTCCCACAAGTGTAACCCGCTGTGGTGATAAGGATGGTGATGGAGCGGTAACAGATGACCCTTGCGATACCGAACCCCTAACCTATGATGACCTGGGTCGGCTCACCCACGGCATCAACGGCAATTGGGAGCGCATTGAATATCACTACAACAACCTGGGGCAGGTTATCCGGGGAACAGATGCAACCGGCAGGCTTCGTGATTTCAAATATGATGATAATGGTAACCCCATATCTGAAACCTTAAAGGTGGGCAACCGACTGCTGGATCAACGCGCCAGCAGTTACGATCTCTCCGACCGGGTAACCCGTGTTATTAATGCAGGCGGCTTTGTCACCCGCTATGGATATGATGCAACCGGCAACGTCACCTCCGTTACCAATCCTGATGGCTACCAGATCGGTTTTGAATATGATCCAGCCAACCGTATGGTCAGAGCATTCGATCAGGAAGGCCATGCCGTAACCCGGGAGCTTGATCTTATCGGTCGCATCCGCACCACCACAGATCCCAACGGCAACCAGACCACCAGCTACTACTATGGCCCGGAACAGGATGGGCGGCTGAAAAAACAAGTTGATGCCATGGGGCGTGAAACGCATTTTGAATATGATGTGAAAGGCAATGTCACCCAGCTAACCGACAACCGGGGCCGCATCACCAAAATAGAGTATGACGACCTCAACCGTGCCGTGCGCGTAGTTGAACCGTTCTACACAGATATTGTACTGGGCAACACCCATGCCGTAACCCAATACCGATACAATAACCTTGGGAATCTGTTGGAGGTCAAGGCCGGGTACAATCTCAACGGTGGTATAGATCCCAATGATGATGTACTGGTCACCCAATCCACAGCAACCTACGATGACTTTGGACGAAAACTCACAGACACCGATGCCCGTTCAAAAACCTACCGCTTTGAATATGACCTGCACAATAATCTCACAAAGATAACCGATCCAAAGCTACAGATAGTCACCCGCACCTACACCTATGGTGGATTGCTTGAATACCAGCGTGTCTATAAGTTTGATGGTGATCCCGCGCCCCACATCACCCACTACACCCGCAATGCACTGGGGCAGGTTGTTGCTGTAGAGAGTCCAGAGGCCAATCAGGCCTACACCTATGATGCAGCCCACCGCCCTATCACCGCCTGGGATAAACGGGGCAATAAACGACTGAGCTATGAATACAGCCCCGGTGGTTTTCTCAATGCCATGGAAGATACAGAAGGCAATCGAACCGACTACCTCTACGATCCGGTCGGGCGGCTTGCAGGGATCTGGGCGCCCAATGATGACTACACCGGATATCAATACGATGCCAGTGGGCGGTTAACAGAAAAATGGATGCCAAATAATGCAAAAACCCAGTACAGCTACTACCCAGATGGCAGCCTGAAAAGCCTGGCTAACCGTGCTGATGAAAATACCATCATAAGCCAACATGATTACACCTATGATGATATAGGCAACCGTCAAACCTATACCGAGCAGATAGGGCTTCAGAGCAAGAAATTTAAATATGTTTATGACAATGTAGATCGCCTGACCGAGGTAAGGGACATTACCGCAGGGGCAGACAACCTCATTCAAGCTCTTACCTATGACCCGTACGGCAACCGTCGAACCAAGACCGATGAGAATGGAACCATCGCCTATGTTTATGCCACGGGGGATCCGGTTCAGCTTTCAGGAATCCATCAGGACAGTGCAACAGGTGCACTGCTTAAAAGTTTTAGCTATGACGACAATGGCAACCTCATTAATAAGACAGGCGCTGAAACACTTAACCTCACCTATGATGCGCTAGATCGACTGGAGCAAGCAGATCGAACCGGGCAACCTACCGAGCAGTATCGATACGACCATCAGGGTCGGCGCATCCAAAAAACCGTTGGCAGTGATGCAACCAACTACTTCTATAACGGCCCCGATATCCATGCAGAATATGGTGAGAGCTGGGGTAGTGCAGGCTATCTCTATACCCATGGGCCAGCGATTGATGATCCGCTGATGCGGGTGGATAGCAGTGGTAGTGCTATCTATTACCATCAGGACGGCTTGGGTAGTGTGGCAGCGGTTACTGATGGGGCAGGGCTTACTCTGGGTTCTGCCCGGTATGATGCCTGGGGTAATACCACAGAGATGATGGGTAGTATTCCAAGGTTTGGATATACCGGGCGGGAGCCGGATGCAACGGGGCTGATCTATTATCGGGCCAGGTATTATGATCCGGAGATCGGGCGCTTTACACAGCGGGATCCGCTGGGGTTTGTGGATGGGGTTAATCGGTATGCCTATGCGATGAATAGTCCGGTTAATTTTGTGGATCCTTGGGGGACGGATGCTAAGGGGTCTACGGGGAGGAATAGTTATGCTCCGGCGTATTTTTCGTCGGGTACTGGGGATCTTCGAGAGGCAATTGGCGTAGATTGGGCAAGCGCGGATGCCTATATAAATAATTCTGATTATTGGTTGGCGGATAATGAGCCAGATACCAATAATTCGATCTCTAGTAGAGCTGCTAATGCAGTGCTTGGGGTGGCAGACTTTATGTTATCAACTAACTTGGCAATAAAAGGACTCGGTATAATGATAGCCAGTCCAACTTCTACTGGTGCAGCACCAGCAGCTTTTTCGGCAGGCTTCCTGCTAGCGGCTGATGGTTTATTAGGAATGGCGAACTCGGTAATAAGTATTGAAAATGCTGTTGAAGATACAAAACACCCTGGAGTTTTAGAAGGAATAGGTGGCTTTTTCTTTGGTGAAAGTGGAGCTAAAGCTGGCCAAGCTGCAGATGTCTTTACTGGTATAAGGCCTGGTGCTATAGGTGCAGCTGGTCTTGATACTGCTGGTGACCTTTATAATGCAGCAACAGGTGCTAATAATGTACGCAATGCATTTTCAAATTAAGCATAATTTGAGTAGTAGTTAATAGGAGTCTGTATTTTGTTTTATCTAATATTTTACATCTTGATAATCATTGCATTTGGATTTGCAATAAATAAATTATTAGCTTATCGAACTTTGGCTAGCACCACTGGTACTAAACTGAACACCTATTTGGTTAATAACTTTCCAGCTGCTGTTGCATACCTAAAATACAGTATTCCATTAACAGTATTTGGATTTGCAATGGGAATTGTACTTGCTGTTATGAAGATTGCATTAATCTTACTTAACTTTCTAAACAAATAGCACGTAGGTTAATGAAATGGACCCATCCCTCTTCTAAATCGGCTTCTGAAGAGCCAAGATGGTAGGTGAAAACATCCATCTAAACGAAGAGAGAGGGTCCGACATGAAGATTAGCCAGGTAGGGTGCATTCTATGCACCACGCATGGTTATGATGTTGCACTCATGTATGGTTAAACCGTAAATGGTTTGGCAGCCGATACATTGCAATGGTGCGTAAAACGCACCCTACGAAAAAATGATAATGGTGTCGCATTGATGTTTTGGTTTCACACAATGGGTTGTGGTGGTTGTGTTATCTGCTACCTCTATAACGGCTCCGATATCCATGCGGAATATGGTGAGAGCTGGGGCAGTGCAGATTATCTCTATACCCATGGGTCAGCGATTGATGATCCGCTGATGCGGGTGGATAGCAGTGGTAGTGCTATCTATTACCATCAGGACGGCTTGGGTAGTGTGGCAGCGGTTACTGATGGGACAGGGCTTGCCTTGGGTTCTGCACGGTATGATGCTTGGGGCAATACGACGGAGGCGATGGGTTCTATTCCAAGGTTTGGCTATACCGGGCGGGAGCCGGATGCAACAGGGCTGATCTATTATCGGGCCAGGTATTACGATCCGGAGATCGGGCGCTTTACCCAGCGAGATCCACTGGGGTTTGTGGATGGGGTTAATCGGTATGCCTATGCGGTTAATAGTCCGGTTAATTTTGTGGATCCGTGGGGAACGGATGCTAAGGGGTCTACGGGGAGGAATTTTTCGGATAGTTTGTATTTTTCGGGGCCTTTGGCTCGATCCAACTTTGATCTTGGGCCTGCATCAGAAACTATTAACTCTGCACTGAATGCTGTTAATTCAGTGGGCAATAGTTTTCTAAACGCTGTTGGCTTTGCAACAGAGCCATTAGATAAGGTTTCGGGTGTGATGTTTTCTGCGTCGCAAGCTGTTCCTGCTGCTGTGAAGATTCCTTTTATAGCAGCGGGCTTAGCAACACGTGTGGGTGGCTCAGTTTCTGGAATGATTCAGGGTGCTACGGCGCTGAATAAAGCAAGAGCTACAAAGAAGGGATTAACGACACCAAACAAGTATTTTGGGAGTAAGACGTATAAAGAAGCGGAAAAAGCGCTCACTGATAAATTTGGTCCGCCTAAGGGTGGGGGCAAGCACAACAAGTCATTCTTTAACGAAAAGACGGGGCGCACTTTTAATCTTCATAAAGATCCCTCGCACAGAGGTGGAAAAGGCCATATAGATATAAGGAAGAGAGATCTACCGACTAATTATTACAAAGACCGCCCATTCTTCCTGAAGGAGGGCGGCTGATGAATCTCCCAGAAAAATATCAAGAACTAATAATGCTCCTTACCAAATTTTTAAGTGGTGCTTTAGCTGCTGATGTTTTGCAAAAATTCGTCTGGGAAGTTATTGATTTCTTTTCCACAACTGAGAAAAGAGATTTACCTCCATTGGAAGAATTTGAGAAAGTGTTTTGGTATGTCATCTGGGAGATACAGCATTTAGCGACAGAAGACCATTTGGAAGACGGTAGTGCTCGGCAGGTGCTAGAAGAGGCGCTAACCTTTTTGAAGGGGGATCGGGATCTGCCTGAGGAGTATATTGGACGACGACCATAATAACTTGCCACAAAGAAGGGATTAACGACACCAAACAAGTATTTTGGGAGCCAGGTAGGGTGCATTCTATGCACCATGCATGGTTACGGTATTACGCCAATGTATGGTTAAACCTCAAATGGTTTGGTAATTGATACATTGCAATGGTGCGTAAAACGCACCCTACGTTGGGGTAATGGATATGCCGAATTATCGGCGGGCTGTTACAAAGCCAGGTAGGGTGCATTATATGCACCATGCATGGTTACGGTGTTACGCCCATGTATGGTTAAACCTCAAATGGTTTGGTTATTGATATATCGCAATGGTGCGTAAAACGCACCCTACATTTATGTTATTTAAATGGTGTTAAATATGTTTGATGTGTTGTATCAATTTAGTAACTATATACTTGTAATATTTCTAGTTGATATTGCGATGCTAATTTGGCTGTCTGCTAAGTACATTAAGGCTCTGGATAAGGTAATTGAGTGCTTAAGCTCTGGAGAGAAGGTTGGCATTCCAGGGCTTTCAAAAGAGGCTTCTAAAACGAGCCTCATGTCAAACTTTGATTTTCTTAATGCACTCTTTTCGAGAGAATATCAGCAATCTGGTAATGTGAAGTTTATACAATCTATGGATGAAGCAAGGAGATATTTTATTCTCCAGTTCTGTTTTGGATTTGTTCTATTTCTGCTTCCTATAGTGGCATGACGTGGTCTAATGGAATTGTACACCCCAGTTAAGCATACTCAACAACCACCGGCTAAAGACCGGTGGGTTAGATTTTCGGACTGAAAGTCCGGATACGGGGCGGATAGCCCCGTTTATTCATCCGGCTCTACTTCCATTTTAAAATCCGTACTTGGCTTCGGCT
>JAKISI010000053.1 GCA_021648685.1 Candidatus Polarisedimenticolaceae bacterium | reverse complement strand
CTCTACGGGATTGCTGATAAATTTTAATGCATCCAGGTTGGTCAATGGAATTAAACGTTACAAACGATAACTCTGTGTTCTCAGTGGTCTCGGCAAACTGCTCCTGCGTTGCTCTACCACCTATATCCATATAGGCGTCTGTGTTTATGAAAAATAGCTGTATCCCCCACTCAATATGGCATAGCCCCTAGAAAACCACTCCCGGCGGCTGGTTACTCCTGCCGATCCAGGCGTCGATACCCTATGGCCTCACTCAGATGAGCAACCTGGATCTCACTCTTCCCATCCAGATCCGCAATGGTGCGCGCCACCTTTAGAATGCGATGATAGGCTCGAGCCGAAAGCTTCAGCCTCTCCATTGCCCGGTGCAACAGGGTGCGGCCTGCATCATCCAGCTGGCAGCTGTTCTCCACTTCACGAGAATTCAACGCACTGTTTGAGCGACCAATACGCTGCAGTTGGCGCTCGCGGGCGACTTCAACCCGCTCACGGACAGCAGCACTCCCCTCAACAACCTCTTCAGCGGGGCGGTGCAGCATCTCTGTTGGCAACCTGGGAACCTCGATATGCATATCAATGCGATCCATCAGCGGCCCGGAGATGCGATCACGGTAGCGGGCGATCTTATCTGCACTGCATCGGCAGTTGCGGCTATTATCGCCAAGATAGCCGCAGGGGCATGGATTCATGGCCGCAATCAATTGGAATCTTGCCGGAAACTCCGCCTGCCGGGCCGCCCGCGAGATGGTGATGCGGCCTGACTCCAGTGGCTCCCGCAGCACCTCCAGCACCCGCCGGTCAAACTCCGGCAGCTCATCCAGAAACATCACACCATTGTGCGCCAGTGATATCTCACCCGGTCGCGGGTTGCTGCCACCACCCACCAATGCCACACCCGATGCGGTGTGGTGCGGCTGCCGGAAGGGTCGACGCGACCAATACGCCGCATCAAAACCACCATCACTGACAGAAAGCACGGCTGCGGTCTCCAGCGCCTCAGCTTCGGTCATCGAGGGAAGAATACCCGGCAGACGGCTGGCCAGCATGGATTTTCCCGTGCCGGGAGGCCCGATCATCAGCAGGCTGTGGCCTCCAGCTGCAGCAATCTCCAGCGCCCGTTTGGCATGTGGCTGGCCGCGCACATCAGACAAATCAGCACCGGAAACAGCGGCACTGCTGGGTGGCGGGATGGTATAACGTGGAATGCGGCCACCTTGGGTCAGATGCTCGCAGATATCCAGCAGGTGCCTTGCCGGGTAGATATCAAGACCACTCACCAGAGCTGCTTCAGCAGCACCCTCCTGCGGCACCACCAATGCCCGGCCTGCATCACGCGCAGCCAGCGCAACTGGCAGCACCCCTTTCACCGGCCGCAGCTCGCCCGAGAGCGCCAACTCGCCAATAAACTCATATTGGCTCAGCAGCTCGCGCGGGATCTGGCCAGATGCGGCCAGCACCCCCAGCGCTATCGGCAGGTCAAAACGGCCACCCTCTTTTGGGAGATCGGCTGGCGCCAGGTTGATGGTGATTCTGCGGGCAGGAAACTCAAAACGGGAGTTGATCAGTGCGCCACGCACCCGGTCTTTACTCTCCTGCACCGCCTTTTCAGGCAGCCCAACGATAGAGAGCGCGGGCAGCCCATTGGCCAGATGCACTTCAACATCCACCAGCGGGGCATGGATACCCTCACGGGCGCGGCTGTAGAGTAGAGCGAGTGACATTGCAACCCTCCCTGGTGCTGCTGGACTTACTGGCTCTTCTGCTGTTCCATCTCGGCCACCTGCTTCTCCAGCGCCTCCAGCTTCTCGCGGGTACGCGCAAGCACTGCGGCCTGGACATCAAACTCCTCACGGGTTACCAGGTCGAGGTGGGCGAGACCCGCCTCAAGCCCGGCCCGAAGGTTGTGTCTCACATCATCCTGCAGAACCTGAAGGCCTGTAGGCAGGGTTTTCGCCAAACGCCGGGCAAGGTCATCTAATATCTTGGTATCAATCATGCGCAAACCATATCAGCAACCCCTTGTCAGCTGCAAGTGATTCAGCACAATACCAGGGCTTGGCACAAAACCTGCAAGCCACCAAAGAGTATATTTTTGGTAACTTTGTCCACTCATCTATCCATAACAAGGGGAGCAACCTGAAAATGAATCTACAAAAAACAACCATCACATGCGCCATTCTGGCCGCCATCGGCAGCAGTGCCGTCACCGCAGAAGAGGCTGTTGAAGAGCACCAATTCAGTGCAAACATAGCCATGACAACCGATTATGTCTGGCGCGGTTACTCCCAGAGCGATAACCACCCTGCCATCCAGGGTGGTTTTGATTATGCTCACAGCAGCGGTTTCTATGTCGGCACCTGGGCCTCCAGTGTAGAAAGTGATCCGGGCGCTGCATACAATTATGACGGCGCAAGCACCGAGGTCGACATCTATGCCGGCTGGAGCGGTGAATTCGGCGGATTTTCCGTGGATGTAGGGGCTCTGCGTTATGAGTATCCCGGCACCGACACCAAAGACAACAACACCAATGAGTATCACCTGGGACTGGGCTACGACTTCGGTGTGGCCTCGGTTGGAGTAACCGCAAACTATAGCGACGACTACTTTGGCGCTGGTGATACTAATTACTGGATCTTTGGCGCAGAGGTACCTGTCAGCATGGTCACCCTCGCAGCACACTACGGCATTACCGACTATGACGATGATAACAAAGGGGACGACTACGCAGACTGGCGCATTGGGGCATCTATAGAGTTTAAGGGCTTTGGTTTTGACCTCTCCTACACCGACACCTCTGGCGTATCAGGTGGCTGCAAAAACACCACCTGTAACGGCACCACCATCTTCACCGTCTCAAAGTCATTCTAAGCCCAACACAAGGGTGACTTGCTGATGCATTGTCAAAAGCGGACGCCACTGGTGTCCGCTTTTTTATTACCCAACAAGCTGCCATCTCCAGCCAGATCTTTGCGCCACCGCGGTGCGGTCAATTTCGCTGCCGCACCAAAAAAGAGCGCACAAACCAGAGGGCAGTCCCTATAATACCAAGGGACTCACTTTTCCATCGCAAATGGCCATGCGCAATATCAGACTGCTTTTCATACTCATTATAACTACGGCCGGCTCGGCAGGCGCAGCGGTCTATAAGTGGGTCGATGGAGAGGGAAATGTACACTTTGGTGACCGCCCCACCTCGGCTCAGGCTCAGCAGCTCCAGTTAAAAAAGGGCCTCCAACCGGCCACCTCGACCACACCCGATGCCGCACAACGCCAGATAACCCGGCAGCGTCTGCTGGAGATCTATCAACAGGAGCGAGAGGAGAAGAAAGCAGCTAAAAAAAGGCGCAGGGAAGATGCAAAAAAGAGGGCACAGCAGTGCGCCGATGCACGCGATAAACTACAACAATATGAACGCTACAGACTCTACAAAAACCTGCCCAATGGTGAGCGTGAGTACCTCTCGGACAGAGAGCATGAAAACTCTATTTTGCGCCTGAAAAACAGCATCAAGCGCCATTGCAAATAGCCATCAGCGGAAGTGATATGAAATGAAAATCTGGGTAGATGCAGACGCATGTCCTGTCGTGATCAAGGATATCTTATTTAAGGCCGCAGAGCGTGCCAGGGCAGAGCTTACGCTGGTGGCTAACCAATCCATGCGCATACCTCGCTCGCGCTATATAAAATTTGTTCAGGTATCTGCGGGGTTCGATATGGCCGACAGTGAGATTGTCAGACGGGTCGGCGCTGATGATCTCGTCATTACCAGTGATATTCCTTTGGCGGCAGAGGTGATTGAAAAGGGAGGCTATGCGCTCAGCCCCCGCGGTGAACTCTATACGACCGAAAACATCAAGGCACGCCTGAATATGAGGGATTTTATGGATACCCTGCGATCCAGTGGAATCAATACCGGCGGGCCGCCCACGCTAAACCAGGGCGATCGACAGCTCTTCGCAAATCATCTGGACCGATTATTAACCCGGCATGCCAATAACAGCTGATCTCGTCAGCCACTCTGGCGCGCCTCAATGGCCGCCTTGAGCTGCTCAACATGCTGCTCCAGCTTCGGCAACTCCCGGTGAGCCTCCTCTAGCTCCCCTGCCCTACCCGCCTGTTCCATGATATGCGCTGAGGAGCCAAGCGCTGTACCTCCCACATTCATGGCGGCGCCCTTGATCTTGTGTGCCAGGGCAATAATCTGCCCTGTGTCATCCGCAGCTACCGCTGATTTCAGCTGCTCCATCTGTTGAGGAAGATCCTGCAGAAAGGCTTCCAGCACCGCATGGATCAGCTCTTCATCATGCATCAGGCGACCGCTCATGGCCGCATAATCAAATAGTGGATCGGCCGGGGCATCTGCACCGCATGGATCCTCCCCTGCACCCCGATGGCAATGATCAGGCAGCCACCGCTTCAGCACCCGACACAGTTTGGTCACATCCACCGGCTTGGCAATATAGTCATCCATGCCGGCATCTATGCAGCGCTCCCGGTCACCCTGCATGGCGTTGGCGGTCATGGCGACTACGGGGATCGCATGATCTTTAACCCCGGATTGGGGGTCACGAATCTGCTGCGTGGCGCTGAAACCATCCATTACCGGCATGTGGCAGTCCATAAACACCAGATCGTAAGGGTGTTGCGAGAGCCGGTTGAGCGCCTCTTCACCATTGCTTGCGATATCAATATCAATACCAAACTTTTTCAACACACCGCACGCTACAACCTGGTTGGTGACATTATCCTCCACCACCAGCACCCGCGCCTGAAACTGGGGCTGCTCGCGAGAGGCATGGCGCATACTGGCCTGGTTGGCAGCACCCGTAACACCTACCACCCGCAACAGAACATTGTAGAGTTCAGACTGGTTGACAGGCTTGGTCAGGTAGCCGGTAAAACCGGCCTCCTGCATCTTTTTTGCATCGCCACGCCGCCCCTGAGAGGTCAACAGCACCAATCGAGCAGCCGCCAGTTGCCTCTCTTTCTGGATCAGCTCACCCAGCTGTCTGCCATCCATACCCGGCATCTGCATATCCAGCAACACAACGGTGAAAGGGGTCTCTTGTGCAGCGGCATCCCGCAAGAGCCGCAGTGCCTCTTCACCCTCTCCAGCCTGTGCATGCTCCACCTGCCAGGCCATGAATATCTCGCTTAGCAGTTGCCGGCTGGTGGCATTATCATCCACAATCAAAACCTTCTCTTTCAACAGGCTGCTGGTTTCCGGTGGCGGGGTCTGCTTTCCAATATTGGGGAGATTCAGGGTAAACCAGAAGATAGAGCCTTTTCCCGGCGTGCTCTCAACACCAATTCTCCCCCCCATCATCTCCACCAGTTGCTTGCTGATGCTCAACCCCAGGCCCGTTCCACCAAAGCGGCGGGTGGTGGAGCTGTCAGCCTGGGTGAAGCGGTCAAACAGGTTTTTCTGCTGCTCTGCACTCAGGCCAATGCCGGTATCCGTTACCGAGAAGAGCAGGTGACTCTCGGCCTCTCCTCCGCTCAGCAATTCATAGCGGACAGCCACCTCGCCCCGTTCGGTAAATTTGATGGCGTTGCCCACCAGATTGATCAACACTTGCCGTATACGCCCCGGATCACCTCTGCACCATTGATGCAGCACCAGGTTGGCAGGGCAGATCAGCTCCAGCTCCTTCTCTTCCGCACGAAAGGCAAGAACAGCCGCAATATCCACCATCAAATCACCCAGATCAAAGTCCCGTGGCTCCAGCTCGAGTTTGCCCGCCTCGATCTTGGAAAAGTCAAGAATGTCATTGATGACACTCAGCAGTGACTCTGCACTGTGCTTGATAATCAGGGCGCGGCCATGCTGCTCCTGGCTTAGCTCATTATCCAGCAGCAGGTTGGTCATACCGATAACCCCATTCATCGGCGTGCGTATCTCATGGCTCATATTGGCCAGGAATTCGCTCTTGGCCTGATTGGCAGATTCAGCCTGTTCCAGCGCCACCCCCAGCTCCTGGGTACGCTCCTCTATCTGTTTTTCCAGGCTGTCAGCCAGCTCTTCCAGATCCTGTTTTGAAGTATCCAGGTGGTTCAGCATGGTCTGAAAAGAGCTTGCCAGCGCCCCTAGCTCATCATCACTATTGATAGTGGGCAGGCTTACCTTTTCCCCTTTGGCAATCCGGTCTGCCACCTCGGTAAGCTGCTCGACCGGCCGGGTAATCATGCGACTCACCAACAGGCCAAACAGGGTGGTCAGAAACAGTGCCAGAGCCAGTACAGCCCACTCCACCCGAACCATCAGGCTCACCTTGCCTGCCGAGGCCTGCGCCATCAGCCCCACCGCCAGGTGCATCTCCTGGAGTATCTGGTTGCTCATGGCTGTCAGGCGGTTTAGCAGCTCAAAATAGCCTGGGGTGTTCACCTCTGTGGTTCTGATCGACGCCACAATCGAACGCAGCTGTTGCCAGTCTGCGGCCACATCGGCCAGTTGTTCCTCAATATCAGGCTGTTTATTGGCGGGGATGGTGATGGGCTGGCTCATTGCCAGATCCGAGTAGGTCTCCCCACCTTGGCGAAGTGCTCTGTGTGAAATATCAAACAGCTGTGCCGTCCGTTCCGCTACCGGTTTCTGGCTCTCCTGCAGCAGATCCCTGGCCATCTCCGGGTCATCGGTAACCTTTACGGTAACCACCAGAATCTCCATCAACTCGCCATTCACAAAATCCCGCTTTGGGCTATCTGGATGGCGATTATGGCAGGCCACACAATCGGCATTCCCTATATCTGCTGTTGCATAGCGCAGAAGAGCACCCGCGCCTGAAGGAGCCGTTTCAGAGTAGGGGCGATCAGGGTTGGCGGCCAATGCACTCCAGGCGCGCTGTTCAAAGCCACTTTCAAGCCCCTTTTCCGAGTTGATGTTCCACTTACTGACCAGGCTGTATTGGTAGTCCACTGCATCATCCATCGAGGCGGAGACCTCCTGAATAAAGGTCGTTGGCAGCGGGATCGCATTGGGTTGCAGCGCATGCCGGGCAGTAACCTCAATACCCAGGTTACTGCGCCGCAGTTTTTCTACCACATTCTTGCTGTAATAGGCGCGGTCAGCCAGAATCTGATGCGAGGCCGCACTGGCAAACTGCCGGGCTGCCGCTACAGACTGGCGGTTTTGCAGCTCTCTCAAGACCTCCATGGTATATTTCTGGCTTAACATCCGCTGGCGGCCGGCAATGTCGATAACGGTTGAATCAGCCGCCTGCTGTTGCAGTGTGAAAACCGTGTAGGTAATAACCGATATCAGGATGATGCAGAAGAAAAAGATGTTGGCCAGCAGTTTATTGCTCACCGAAAGCCGGTTGAATAGTTTGCTCAACATGGCATCAGTCCGATCATAAGCATTGCAACCTATCCTCTATTGCTGCCACAAGCTGCGCAGCATGCTGTTCCAGTTCCAGTAACGCCTGACAGAGCATCTCTGGCTCCTCCCTCCTGCCAGCCTGCTCTATGGCATGAGCCGATGAGCTGAGAACCATGCCACCCACATTCAGGGCTGCACCCCTGATTTTGTGCGCCAGGGCGGCCATTTGCGCTGTATCATCTGCTTGCAATGCAGCTTTCAGCTGCTCGATCTGCAGCGGCAGCTCCTTTAGAAAGGCCTCAGCCACAGCACGGATGAGTGCCTTGTCACCCATCACACGTTCACTCATGGCCGTATAATCAAAGATTGATTCAGCCAGCGATGGGGTGCCACCGGCACCATCCGATTCTGCAATCCGGAAACATCGGTCCGGCAGCCACTGCTCCAGCACCCGGCGCAGCCGTGCCGGATCTACCGGCTTGGCGATATAGTCATCCATGCCCGCCTTGATGCAACGCTCCCGGTCACCCCGCATGGCATTGGCCGTCATGGCGATGACCGGAATGGCATGATCTTTAACCGGTGACCGGACATCACGAATTCGGCGGGTGGCTTCCAAGCCATCCATCACCGGCATCTGGCAATCCATGAAGACCAGGTCACAGGGGGATCGTTCAAGCGCCTGGAGCGCCTCCTCACCATTGTCTGCCACATCAACATGAATATTCAGCTTCTCCAGCATGCTGCGAACCACTATCTGGTTGGTAATATTATCCTCTGCCACCAGCACCCGGGCATTAAACTGCGGCCACTCACAGACTATGCGGCGAGCGGCCAGCCGATCATCATCTTGCGCGATACCCGCCACCTGCAACAGCACAGAGTATAGCTCAGACTGGTTGACCGGCTTGCAGAGATAACCCGCAAAACCGGCCTCCCGCACCTTGCCCGCATCACCTCGCCGACCCTGGGGGGTGAGCAACACCAGGCGGGTGTCGGCCAGCTGCGCATCCTGCTGGATCAGCGCAGCCAGTTGCCTGCCATCCATGCCCGGCATCTGCATATCCAACAGCACTATGCTGAAGGGGGCATCTTGTGCTGCCGCATCCCGCAACTGCTGTATCGCCGCCTCACCATCAGCTGCCAGCGCATGTTTCACCTGCCAGGCATTGAAAATCCCACTCAGCAGTTGCCGGTTACTGGCGCTGTCATCAACCACCAGCACCTTCTCTCCGCACAGGTCAGGAGTGCTACTCGGCTGCGTCTGCTGTTTGGTATGGGGCAGGTTAAGGGTAAACCAGAAGGTGGAGCCCCAGCCCGGCCTGCTCTCCACGCCAATCTTCCCCCCCATCATCTCCACCAGTTGCTTGCAGATCGCAAGCCCCAGGCCGGTACCGCCATACTTGCGGGTCGTTGAGCTATCCGCCTGGGTGAAACGCTCAAACAGCCCGGCCTGCTGCTTCTGGTTCAGGCCAATGCCGGTATCAGTTACGCTAAAGCACAGCAGAGACTCTGTTTTATCTCTGCTCACCCGCTCATAACTTACCGCCACCTCACCCTGCTCGGTAAACTTGATGGCATTACCCACCAGGTTGGCCAGTATCTGGCGGATGCGTCCCTGGTCCCCCCGGTAGCACTCATGCAGTGCCGGGTTGGCGGGGCAGATCAGCTCAATCCCCTTCTCTTCCGCACAAAAAGCAAAAGTGCTGGCAATATCCCCCAGCAACTGCCCCAGATCAAAGTCAGTCGGCTCCAGGTGGAGCTTGCCTGCCTCGATCTTGGAGAAATCAAGAATGTCATTGATGATCTCCAGCAGCGATTCTGCACCGCGCTTAATAATGAGCGCACTCTCGCGTTGCGCCTCATTCAGCTCACTATCCAGCAGCAGATTGGTCATGCCGATGACACCATTCATTGGGGTGCGGATCTCATGGCTCATATTGGCCAGGAATTCGCCCTTGGCTTGATTGGCATCCTCGGCCTGTTCCAGCGCCACCCCCAGCTCCCGGGTTCGCTCTTCTACCTGGCGCTCCAGGCTGCCCGCCAGTGATTTCAGATCCTCTTGCGAGTCATTCAGGTGATTCACCATCGTCTGAAACGAGTTGACCAACAGCCCCAACTCATCATGACGGTCAACGGCCGGAATGGTTGCATTTTCACCTTTGGCTATCTTGTCTGCCGCCAGAGTAAGCAGTTTGATTGGCCGCGTCAGGCGGCTGGCCAGCAGCGCCATGCCGATACTGATGAGGAGAACCACCACCGCCACTCCGATGGAGAGCCGCTGCCCAAACCCCAGCGAGAGCTCATCAATCAGTTCATGGGAGACCTGGGCGGTAACCAGGATATGGCGATTCTGATTCAGTGGGTCGTAACGCAGGTGGGAGTGAATGAGGCTGGAACCCTGCCCCGGCAATTCAAGTAATTCATAGGCTCCATGAAAATGCTGTAGCTGGTCAAACTGCCGATAATCCTTTTGCATGCCGGCACTGCCGCCCAAGGCTTTGGTAAAGCGCCGATCCCGGTCTGGGTGAACCAGATAGTCACCCCCCTCATCAGCCAGCATAAAAGAGGCATGGGGCGGAGGCACATCAAAGGGTTTGGCCAGCAGCGCAAAGCGGGTGGGCAGTGCAACCCTCACCGTTGCGCACCATCAAGGTGCAGCAGGGATCGAAGAGCAGCGGTAATCCCCTCCAGCACCTGCAGCACATGAGCTGGGGTTTTGCCATATTGAACCGGCAGCAGCTCCGGGGTGGCGATGATGTTGAGAAACACCTTGAACTCGGTCAGCTCCGTCCCGATCAGCCGCACCTGGTTGAAGACCTCAGTAGGGGTCACCACCTCACCAGGCAGAACCGCAACATCTCGCACCCCAAACATTCCGGCTCGCCGCTTGGCCAGGACAATCAGATCCAGCGCCTCCTGAGCCTTTGCCAATACATCTCTTGGCTCCGTATCAGGCTTTAGTGCCGATACATCCCAGACCGTTTCCGGAATGGGTTGACCCAGGTTATCCGCAATCAGCAGCACCTCCTGCTTGATAATATTCACCTCACGAAAGACATCGTTTGGGGTGAAACCCTCTGAACCGAGGATGGTATCCAGCAGATTGGAGATCTTCTGCATATTGTGGAACACATCACTGGGCTGTTTATCTTCATACTCACCCACCTGCACAGCCGTCCCCCACAGCTCAATATCCGCCTCCTCCTGCCGATGGATCAAAGCCAGTTCATTGTCCAGGCGCTGCGTCAGATCAAACACCTCGGACGGGGTAATGGTTCGCAACGGATAGTGTGGCACAGCCATTGGCCCCAGGTTTTGCCGCTGTCGCAGTACATTTGTCTTCTCCATGATCTCCAGCGCCTTGCCATAGACATGCTGCGGCTTCAGCCCCCGGATCACCTTGGCCTTGCGCGGAGGGGTTTGAATGCCACGCAGGCGGCGATAGCGGGTAAGCCTTTTAAGGATATGCTCGGTAATGGAGAAGACATGATTGGGAGTTTTTTTCAATGCCATACGGTCATACTGCTGCAGCGGTTTGCCCAATTTGAATTCAGGCAGCAGCGCAACTGCCCAGACTGTATTCTGGATCACGTCATCCGGTGTCTTGCCCTGCTGCGGCTCTGGCTCAGCAAACTCGCGCTCCAGCCCCAACCGAAACTTGATGCCTTGCAGCTCCGCCATAACAACACCCATCGCATCATAGACATCACTCGGCGTAATCACCCGCTTCGGAACCTCAGAGAGCTTGACCGGCTTCATCCAGAGATTCTGCTCCACCTGCCGGATCTTCGCCAACAGACGATGCACGGATTGAAGGGCATGGTTAGGCAGCTTCCCCTGGCTGCGGGGCGGTTGCGGCAAATCCAGCGGCAACCCCTGGCTTCGGCGCAGAAAGCGTACCCGCTCAATGATCTGAAGGCTGCGGGGATAGACCTCTGAAGGGGTAATACTGCGCAGACCCAATGTCTCTTCCAACGCAATGGATACCTCAGAGAGCGCCGCATAGACATCACTTGAGCTCCTGAGGGTAACAACCGGCACTTGCTGCTGCGGCTGTTTTTTCTGCTTTTTCCCAGGCTCCGGCACCAGCAGAGCCAACTCCTGGTGCAACCGGACAACCACGCTAAAAACCTCATTAGGCGTAATATCCCGCCCGGGAAAGCGGGGTATGGTGATGCCCCCGGTATTGGCAATGTTGACTCGATAGCTGTTGATCTTGCCCAAAACCTCCAGTGCTTTCTGGAACACATGCTGAGGCTTGTACCCGGGCTTTACCGCCACATGCGGCCAGGCGCCAGTGATGTTGTTGCTTTTTCGCAGCTCCCGCACATCATCGGCCAACAGCTGCACTTGTATATAAACATCACTGGGGGTCTTCTCAGCCGTTACTGCCGCAAGGAGCGGGAAGGAGATGAATAGCATACAAAAGGAGGTCGTAACGAAGAGCGCTCTTAAGGTGGCGTATGCCATCATTATTTTTCACCCTGAATCTATTGTGCAACCGATTCCCCATAGTAGCGTCTCTTTAACCGCCATCTTGAGCAGCAAGAGAATACCCTAATGATGATATGTCATCATTGTTGATTTTATGTTGACATGTTGTTTTTTATGGTGGAGAATCTCCATAAGCTATTTAAATCATGCTTTGTTTAACAATTTACTATCACTTATATGGAGACGCCATTATGAAAAAGCTAATTCACACCTCACTCATCGCGCTGGCTCTGACATCTGGCATGGCCAATGCCAGCCAGTCAGCAGAGGCCAATACAGCCTCTCCAACCCAATTGTCTTATGCCTGTAAGACCATGCTGGAACGTGGTTCAATCATGTTTTGCGGTGAAAGTGCAAATACAGAGCTATACGCCAAAGCCGCCATTTCAGATATGGCCTACATCAGCAACACCTCTTATGCCTGCAACACCATGATTGAGCGCGGCTCTGAGATGTTCTGCCAAAAAGAGAAAGCGGTAACCTTTTCCCACGCAGACAACCGCTAAAATCTCTGACCGTTACCACTCCTCCCGGAGTGGTAACGGTTTGATCCTACTGTTTGAGTTCGGCTGGCCCCCTACACAGGTGCGATTGAATCAGCCGAACCAGCTCGTCGGCCATTATGGGTTTGGTGGCAACGGCATCCATACCTGCTGCCAGACATTCACTCTTCGTCTCATCCGATACGGTGACCGATAGCGCAATCACCGGCATGGGAGGGGTGTCCGTTTCATTGGCACGGTAGGCCCGAACAAAGCCCAGGCCGTCAAGGCGCGGCATGTGCAGATCAATAAATGCGATCTGGTAATGGTTGTGCTCCGTCAGCTCCAGCGCCTCCTGTCCATCCTTTGCCCGCGTCACCTGATAGCCACTGTTGGACAGAATCGTCTCCAGCACCTTGGCATTGATCTCATTATCCTCTGCAACCAGAATGTGTATACCCTTTGCACCCGCCACGGCAGACCCGCTCTGCTGCATCGGCCTGTCAGGCGCTTTGGAATCCATCATCTGATCTACCCGGGCATAGAGCTGTTTCGGAATAAACGGCTTGATCAGCAGCTGTTCAGGCGGAACCTCATAGTGGGTTTGACGGTAGCTGTAGCCCAGATAGAGTGTCGGCAGATCCGGCCGGGAGAGGCCGCATGCAAGCGCAGCAGCTTCTGTAAGATCCTCGCCCTGGGGCGAATCTGCAATTATCAGCAGATCCACACATTGTTGGTTTGCCGCCGCAACCGCATCCTGCAATCCCTCCACGGTTCTTGCCGAGCAGCACTGTATGCCCGCGCCTTTGCAGGCATCCACTATCGCGGCAAGGCTGACTGCATTTGGCTCAAACACTACCGCATTCAGCCCCTCAAGCGCCGGGTATTGCGGTTTTTGCGCCTCCACACCAGACCGCAGCAGGGGCAGCTTGACCCAAAAACAGCTGCCGCTGCCGAGCTTGCTGCGCACCCCGATCTCTCCCCCCATCAGATGCGTCAGATGCTGCGCAATCGAGGTGCCAAGCCCCGTCCCGCCAAAACGCCGGGTGGTTGATGCATCGACCTGTGAGAAACGCTCAAACAGTGTTGTCAGGGCATGTTCCGGGATGCCAATTCCGGTGTCGATAACCTCAATGTAAAGATACGGATGGATGTCTCTGCCCTCTTTCGCCAGCAGCCTGGCGCGCAGCAGAACCTCCCCTTTTGGGGTGAACTTGATGGCATTGCCCATGAGATTGAAGAGTATCTGCCGCAGGCGCAGCTCATCGCCCTGAATCATCTTGGGCAGCTGTTGATCAAGCTGGCAGACCAGCTCCAGCTTTTTGGCGCGCGCCTGGTTCATCAGACTGGAACAGACGCCCTGCATCAGCTCACCCAGATCAATGGGGGCAGACTCCAGCACTATCCTGCCCGATTCAATCCTGGACATATCCAGCACATCATCAACCAGCGCCCCCAGATGGTTGGCCGCTTTTGATATGGATGCCACATACTCTCTTTGGTCAGGCGCTAACGGCGTCTCCTCCAACAGAGTGGCCATGCCTGTGATGCCGCTCAAGGGGGTGCGCAGCTCATGCGTCATGGTAGAGAGAAACTCGCTTTTGGCCCGATTCAGACGCTCTGCCTCAGCCCGAGCCTCCCGCAGCCTTTGCAGCAGGGAGTGCAGGTAGAGCGGCAACAGCAACAGCGACAACATAAAAAAGAAGGCCTCGAAGGTGTACTCGCGCCAGCCATCCATCAAGGTCAGTAACAGGCCATAGGCCACAACACTCAGGAATGAGGCAACCGTGAGATGGCGCTTGCCATATCGGGTACCCTGGGAGATAAAAACCCAGATGTAGAGCAGGAAAAACGGGCTGATGACCTCACCCGTCAAAAAGATCGCAAAGCTGGTGGCGCTGATATCGACCAGCACCGAGAAGTAGCGCCTGGCCTCCCAGGCCGCTCGATGAATGATGCTGGCAAACAGGCCGCAAAAAATGACAAAATAGGTGCCAAACAGCCAATAGTAGTGTGTTTCAACCACCTGGTAGTAGTGCGACATGCCGCCAAGGCCGATAAAGCTGGCCGCAAACAGCCAGATGGAGAAGCGAATCAGCGCCGCCTGAAACTCCTGGTTGGCACGCAGTTCAGGTTTTATTATTCGATCCAGCATAGGTGAGCTTTCTGTGGTGGCAACAAGGTTCAAATTCTAAGCGATAGCCTCTCATGAACAAAGAAAAACGCACCGCCATCTTTCAGCGCCTGCAATCAGACAACCCAAACCCCAGATCCGAGCTGAACTACAGCACGCCGTTTGAGCTGCTGATTGCCGTCATTCTCTCTGCCCAGGCGACCGACAAAGGTGTTAACAAGGCTACCGCCCGGCTTTTTCCTGTGGTCAATACGCCAGAGGCCTTTTTGGCGCTGGGCGAAACGCGGCTAAAGGCGCAGATAAAAACCATTGGTCTGTTCAACAGCAAGGCCAAAAACATCATCCAGACCTGCCAAATGCTGAAAACACGCTTCAACAGCCGGGTTCCTGAAAACCGGGAGGATCTGGAGTCACTGCCCGGAGTAGGTCGTAAAACAGCCAACGTCATACTCAACACAGCCTTTGGGCAGCCCACCATGGCGGTTGACACCCATGTCTTCCGGGTTGCCAACCGCACCCGGATCGCACCAGGCAAAACCGTGCTTGAGGTAGAGAAGCGGTTGCTGCGCCTGGTGCCCACCGAGTTTTTGATGAATGCCCACCACTGGCTCATACTGCATGGGCGCTACAGCTGCATTGCGCGCAAGCCCCGCTGTGGCTCCTGCATTATCGAAGATCTGTGCGAGTATGCTGAAAAAAGCATAGCTGACCCCTGACCCCTACATTTTCACCGCCATCGCCACGGTATAGACCCTCCCCTGCTTGACCTTTGTATAGTTCCCAAACACCTCTTTAAACGCCCGGTTCACAAACTTCCGCAGCCCGGATATCGTCACTACATAGATTCGTCCACCCGGATTGAGACGCTCCAACGCATCATAAAAGTAGAGATAGTAGAGCTCTTTGCCTGTCTTGGCAGGAAGATTGGAAACGATCAGATCAAAGCGCCGATCCCCCACCTGATTAAAACCATTACTCAAAAACACCTCCGTGTTCTCCAGCCTGTTCAGCCGGGCATTTCTCTGACTGTATTCAACCGCTACAAAATCCTTGTCTATCAACAGATGTCTCCCTTTGGGAGCCAGTTTGGCCAGGGTCAACCCCAGCACCCCATAGCCACAACCCAAATCCAGGGTGTCGTCATCTTCATTGATCTCCAGCAGATCCAGCAACAACCGGCTGCCTTCATCTACACTTTTAGGAGAAAAGAGCCCCCAGGTGGTTTGAAACTTCATATCATGCCCACATATCTTTTCAGAAAACTGAATATCTTCCCGCAGCTGATTCAGATACTCTTGCGTTTCAAGAGGCAGGTCTTTATTCATTTATTCAGTACCACCATTAAATTAATAACAAAATAACATTGTGACAGAAGAGAATATCTCACTCCAACAATGGGTCAGCAATATCGCATCACAGGATATGCCTGTGTTTGGGCGCACAACACGTTCCGTGATCGACATTTCAAAGGATGATGACTCCACAGTATCTGACCTGACCCAGGTCATTCTCCAAGACCCCACAATGACCGCCCGCATACTGAAGCTGGTCAACACAGTCTTCTACAACCCTCAGGGAAAATCAATCAGCACCGTCAGCCGGGCAATCATTCTGTTAGGGCTGGAGACCGTCTGCAATATCTGTCTTACCATCAAGCTGGTTGAAACCCTGGTAAACAGAGACAACCAGGTTCAGCTGACCAAAGAGATGGGGCTCTCCATTCATGCCGCCATACAGGCGCGCAACATAGCAAAAGAGCGGGGAGACAAAGAGCCAGAAGAGCTCTTTATCGCCACCCTGCTGATGCAGATCGGTAACATCGCCTTCTGGTGCAGCGACAGTGCCGCCACCAGCAAGCTCGACAGGGCATTGAAGGCATCTGATGCCCCACCTGAACAGATCGAACAGGAGGTGCTGGGGTTTCCACTGCGCAAGCTGACCCAATCACTCTCAAAAGAGTGGGGGTTGGGGGAGGCACTGCAAGATGCGCTAGCCGGTGATGCCAATGCCGGCGTAAGAGTGCAAAACATCATTCTCAGCCATGAGCTGGCCAAGGCGACCGACAGGGGATGGGAAAGTGAGGAGGTGCGGGTACTGACGGAAAAGATCGCATCACTGGTTGGGCAACCAGTTGAAACAACCATCGAACTGCTGCATGGAGGCACCAAAGATGCAGCCGTCATCGCCTGCACCTATGGCGCATCGAATGCAGCCAGAGTCATCCCCCTTCCACCCGAATTGAAAGAGAAGGTAGAACTAATTGAGGAGCCTTCCTGCAAAGAGCCGATAATATCCGACTTCCCAACCGCCGACCCCAAACTTCAACTCAACATCCTCAAGGACATTAAGGCTCTGACTCATGAAAACCCGACCTTCAGCGGGCTTTTAGAGATGGTGCTCGAAGGCATCTATCGGGGAACCGGCGTGGATCGCACCCTCTTTGCCCTGATGACGCCCGACCACAAGGCGCTGAAGGCCAAATATGCGCTCGGGCCAGAGCGACAAGCCTTTACCGACCATTTCCAATTCACCCTGAGCAAGACCAGCCCCAATATCTTCCTCTACGCCATGGCAAAAAAAGAGACCCTCTGGGTCAAATCAGACCGGCAGTACAGCCTCGCCAGGCTCATCACCCCCAATATCCGGGAGGCTTTGGGCAGAGGTGATTTTCTCCTCTCCCCACTGGTGATCAACCACAAGCCCATCGGCATCATCTATGCAGATCGTATACCCAGTGGGCGCAACATCACCCAAGAGGGTGTAACAAGTTTTGAGCATTTCTGCGCTCAGGCCAACCGGGGGTTGGAGATCACCTCAAAAAAGAAATCCAGCAGCAATAAATCACTCCTCCAGCCAGGCACGGCGAAAGTCACCTCTTAAAGGCTGAATGAGGCCAGCAGGAGAGGCGCCTGTCTTTTTTGCAACATCGCCCATGTGCAGGTCGATCCCCGCTGTCAATGGTCAACAAATCTGACCCCCTTTCGGCCAATAAAATTGACCCACCCGGGGCAGGATTTACTTCACTCGTTTGGCTTTCAGTCGATAACTCTCTCCTCCTAACATAAAGATGTGTGAATGATGGATCAGCCGATCCACAATGGGCACAGCTACATTGTCGTCAATAAAGAACTCACCCCAGTCTGTGAAGTTCTTGTTGGTGGTGATGATCACTGAGCGATACTCATAGAGGCTGTTGATGAGCTGGAACAGGTTGTAATTGGCCTGTCTGTTCATCGGCAGATAGCCCAGTTCATCGATGATGAGCAGGTCGAATTTGCTCAGGCTGGTGATCTTCTTTTTCAGCTCGCCTTTGAGCTGTGCCAGCTCCAGCATTTCCACCAGCGCCAAGGCGGTGCTGAACAGCACCTTGTAGCCGGCCTCGATGGCTTTGTGTCCGATGCCAATGGCCAGGTGGGTTTTGCCCACGCCGGGCGGGCCGATGAAGACCAGGTTGGCCCGGTCATCCAGAAAGCTAAAATCCAGCAGTTGATTGAGCTGTCGCTTGGTGATGCTGGTCTGATGCCGGTAGTCGAACTCTTCCAGGTGTTTGATCATGGGAAAGCCCGCTTTTCTGAGATTGAGCTGCAAGCGCTTGTCATTGCGTTGCTGCTGTTCATGATCGACCAGTTGTTCGGCAAAATCCAGATAGGAGATCTCATTGGCTTCGGCCTGACTGAGCAAGGCCGGCAGTTGCTCGGCAATGCGGTTGAAGCGCAGCCCCCGGTATTTCTGGCTGACCTGTTCAATGGATGTGCTCATAGGGTGCCTCCTCGGCAATCTGCGCATACTGGCGCAGTGAATCCGATGTGGACTTGTCTGGCGACCCGGGCTGCTCCAGTGACCCCTCCCCGAAGCGTTCCGGGTGCCTCTGGTAGATGATGAGCAGATCCTGGATCTCACTGGTGGCCAGTCTCGAACGGTCACAAAGGTAGCGCAGCAAGGCCGGTGAGATGTGGAACTGCTTCAGCAGGGTTTTCAGCCCGACCAGCTGATCCTTGTAGATGTTGCCATTGGTCTGCTTGAGCAGTGCACACAGGCGTTGGCCGGCATCTTCTCCCAACTGGTCGGTGATCTCCGTCTCCAGGGTCTGGATCCGTTGCGCCTTGTCTCGATAATGATCGCGGTTCTTGATCACCGCGCCTTTGTCATGACTGAGCCGGTGGCGGGCGATTTCATCCCCGC
>JAKISI010000052.1 GCA_021648685.1 Candidatus Polarisedimenticolaceae bacterium | reverse complement strand
AGGAAGTATTTCTGCTGTTTTTACTCATGAAAATAATGACTCATCATTCGGTGTGATTTATGTGGTAACCGCATGATAAGTATATCATTATACTATTATTGATTCAGTAGGATTGCAGGATTTAGGTTGTATGTATATATTGAAATCTGCGGCCACTCCAATAAAAATGTATTTTTCAAAAACATACTCAAATATTCTGTTGATGACGTAGGCGGTACTGAGGGCTTGCTGAGTGCCGGTATCTACGACAACCTGCTGAATAACGATCGGACACCGTTACCGGTAGGGTGCCAGTGCCAGGCCGGTGTGGCAGCTCCAGCAGAGGTTATTCGCCTCAGTATTATCACCCCCCATGTCCGGGTTGGGGGCGGAGGCCGTAAGCAGCCCTCCCAGCGAACCATGCAGATCATGACAGCTGAGGCAACCAATATCAGGCAGTATGCAAGGCGAATCTGTTCTAGCCGTAATTTCCTTGCAGAATCACCTGCTTATCTTTGTAAGGAAATCGTAACATCATGATTCTAAATGACTTTTTGCTTATGCCTCATAGTGAAAATGCGACAGACGAGATTTCATGTTAACTGCCTGTTAAATAAGAAATATTGGCGGAGCATGAATCCGCCGTGAGGCAGTATGGGGTTGGATGGCTGGTGGGGGAAATTCAATCCATGGCTGGCAGGTGCCATAAAAGATAGCAGCACCGATAACAGCGCCGCCTGAGCCACCCCTCCTATAGCAACCGTTATTTTACAGCCATACCCACTGATTCGGCAAAACAGCAGCTATCTTTAACACTGCCAGTCCTTTAGTTCCGGTGGGCAAGAGGAAGCCTATGCTCCCAAATCAATTGCAGATCTTGGGGGGCTGTGAAACAGGTTGCTTTTATGGATTGCAGTTCCTATTCTTGACCCTATAAGCAATCGGTGTGCATCCATTGTAGAAAGGACTCCTCGAAAGGTGGCGCAGGGTACGCCGCTCCACCGAGAGGGGGGCGGCTCGCAATGACCTATCAACAAGCCACCCAAGTTACATCTCGAGGCTCTTACGGTTTTACGTGAACTTAATTTCAATCCAGAAACAGGCGGGGCGTTGATGCGAAGATACAAGCATTATTGGTTAATCGGGCTGCTACTGATCTTCCCCTCCACTGGATATACCCTGAATCTGGGTTCCATCCAGCTCCTCTCCGGACTGAATGAACCACTGAATGCCATCATTCCGCTAACGGGCATACAAGCGGGTCAGCTCGATACCCTGCGCGTGCAGCTCGCCAGCAAGGAGCACTTTAACAAGGCCGGCCTCAACAGACCGCACCTGCTGCAACAGCTACGGTTCTCAACCGAATCCCCCTCTGCAACAGAGCAGCTGATCCGGGTTACCACGCATAATCTGCTCCGAGAACCCATCCTGATCTTCCTGCTGGAGGTCGACTCGGGCAAAGAGCGTCTGATCAAAGAGTACATCCTTCTACTGGATCCACCGGGGTACCAGGCTGCCGCCACACAGACCGCGCCCCCACCAGTCAGGATCGACAGTGATGATGACAGCGCCTTGTCTGACTCCCCCGCAGCTGTAAACAGCTACGGACCGGTAACACGCAACGACACCCTGTCCGAGATTGCCAGCCGTATCCGCCCGGCCCCACATCTGAATATCTACCAAATCATGGTGGCGCTGATCCGCAGCAATCCCCATGCCTTCGTGCGTGGCAATATCAATAACCTGAAAAAAAATATCATCTTAACGGTTCCTGAAACAGAGGTGATCGAGAAGATACCCAAGCGCCAGGCGCGCCGTATCTTTATGGATCATGCCTCCAATATCGGGCTGGCACTGGCTCCCAGGGCGGACATGGCTCCACCAAAGGAGCCGGATCAGATCCCGCCGCCGCAGGCTGCAACAACAGCCCCCGAACCCAGCGGTGTACTAAGGCTTGAAGAGGTGGGGCAGCAGACAGCAGTCACTGAGAATATATCACCTGCAGTCATCACGGAGAGAGCAGATGAAGTGGCTCGCTTGCGGGTCGATTATGCTGCGCTGCAAAGTGTTCTCAAACAGTACCAACAGGCCATCCAGCTACTGAAGATCCAGCTGGATGAGGAGATGGGTGAAAAAGATGAGACCATCGGGGTACTGACGGCTACAGCGGGGAAGCTTCGGGAGGAGCTCGCCGTGCGTGATCGTAACATTGCCCGTCTCCAGGCCGCTATCCAGGAAAATAGCGCGGGAGCACAGACAGCGCCAGCCACTGACAAGAGCATTACCCTCTTGGATGAGATACGGTGGGATACACCGTCTCTGCTCTGGCTGATAGCACCACTGGTTATCATCGGTGCATTTGTCAGATGGCTATCGAAACGTCGAGAACGAGAGATCGGCCAACAGTTGGATGTCGACCCCCAACCTTCCAGGGAGAAAGAGAAGGGTAAAACCGCTGAATCCATGCCAGCCACACCCAGAGAAGAGTCACCCGTTGCACCTGCGAACACCCAGCAGGCTGCCGCAGAAAGAGACGCATTACCTTCCCTCGAAATTGTAACGGCAGAACCTCTGCATCCAGAATCACCACCATCAAGTGAAGAGCCTGAAGAGCTGCCCTCTAATATAGATCGAATATACAAAACCCTGGATGTTTATCTTGCCTACCGGCACTTCTCCATGTTTGAGCAGCTGCTTGATTCTGCACTGAAAACGCACCCTGACGACATTCGGCTCAAGGCAAAACGTCTGGATATCTACGCCTTCCGTCAAGAGAAAAAACTTTTTTTCAATGAACTCAGCAACCTGGAAAGCGAACTGGATGAAAAAGCACCGGAATACTGGAAGCATATACTGGAATGGGTTCAGCGTTTTGACCCGGATCATCCACTAATAGTGAAAAAATCAGCACTCCCAGAGGGAGAGATGAAAATAGTGTAACTCCTGGATCTACGGTATCTGAACATTCGGGCTAAAGGCCGAGGTTGCAAGCGCAGTTGTAATATCTTTGGCCCGGGTAGCCGTTACCCACTGCCCCACGCTGACGCCCGAGACCGGAACATCCACCGAAGTGCCACTGGCCACTGCCGAGCCAATAAAGGTTCTTCCTTCCCCATATTCCGTGCCACCAAAGTCTGCAATGTAGACCTCAACAACATCACCGCTGAGTACACCATTTACCGTAACCGTTGAGGTGCTGACCGCGCCGATGGTTGGTCGGGAGTAGCTGCTGTTCCCGCCATTCAGCAAGATCGCGTCATCACCAGAATCAGAGCCATTGTTATAGAAAGAGTTTCTGCTGATCTCTATATACTCACTGCCATTGGAGCCGCCGCCATAGAGCCTTACGCCATAGGTAGACATATTGGCAATCACATTACCCGCCTCACCTGCATCACCACCACCAATGGTTATGCCTGAAATGCGCCCGGCATAGATGCCCACACTGCCGGTAAAAACCTCATCCTGCTCGGGATTGGTACCGATAAAGTTGCCAAAGACTCTGGTGGTGTAATCGGTCGCTTCAGCGAGATTGATACCATAAGTGTTCGAATCAAATACATTGCTGTCATTGAGACTGGCATCATTGGAGGCCAGGTTGGGGCCACCAATCGTCGTGTTGGATACGCCGATGCTATTGATGCGCACCCCGGTAGCCGGGCCAGAGACTGCATTCCAGATGGCGGAGCTGCTGTTGTAATAGACGCCAAAGGTATTGCCTTTGATGGATGTGCCATCAATGGCTCCAGCAACATCAAGGCCAATACTTGCACCGGCAAATACATTATCTTGAATGATTGCGCTATTCGCACCTGTTGAGAGACTCATAGAGGCTCCTGCATTTAAATAACTATTACTGCATGTCACGCCATCCGGCCTGAGACCAGTGGCATTGTTGATGATTTGCGCGCCAGAACCGGAGATGGTGATTCCGGTATACCAGGCGCACCCCTCATAATTTCTGTCTGCAGGCAGTGCTCCACCAACGGTAACATCAGCACTGGTGATTTGAATGTTGTAGACATTCCTCGCTGTGGTATATCCCGTGCTATCGGACGAGAAGCCGACATGGTTGCCCTGCAAGGTAGCACGTAGTCCACCGACACTGATGCCTGTGGCAAATTGTGTAAACTGCATGCCCTTGACAAGAGTGTCACTGCTGCTGATATCCAACCCATTGCCCCCCCCACCAAACAGGCAGGATGTGCCCGTGCAGGGGCCATTCAAGCGGATCTCGGGGCCATTGCTATTGGTATCGCCCACCGTGGTGGTCTGTGATGAGCCATCTATATTGATATTGGAAGCCGTAATAGCTGGCAGCCCCGTAGAGAGATTAATGACGGCCACGCCATTGGTCAGCAGCCCCGTCGGGATATTGAAGATAAGGGTGCCGTTCCCGCCTGCTGCAATCAGATCCGTCAGCACCTGGCGCAGGCTCTCTGCCCCTGAATCATTGGTATTGGTCACGATATAGGAGGAGAAGATAGAGAAGGTGGCATCTGATGCGTCAAATGAGCTGTTGCCCGCCTTGTCATAGGCCACAATCCTTACCATAGCCTGGGTACTCAGGGCATTGGGCAGCGTCCAGCCATAGCTGCCATCGTTTACCTCAGCAGCCGATAGCAGGCTGTAGGAGCTCCCGCCATCCGCAGAGTAGCTCAGCTCAATTGGGGCTGTCTTCAGGTTAGCATCGGTAATATCCGCACTGCTCCAGACAATGTTTTGCAGGCTCCCTGAAGGCCAGGATTCACCACCATTGGGGGCTGACAGGGTAGTTGTAAACAGGGTTGGGCTGTTGGTATCAAGGGTGATGCTGTCACTCAGGGCCGCTGTCTCACCCGCCCCGTTTCTCACCTTGGCAAACACGGTTTTGGCCTCATTTGCAGCGCTCAAGGTGTAGGTGTAGTTGCTGCTGTAGGCGATCCACCCGGTGGAGTTGACACTGAACCCGGCATCTTCCGCCAGCATCATCTGGCTGGGGAAGTTGCTCGTTGTGAGGGTTACCGCCACCGACTGGTTGTTGGTGTAGCCCGCCTCTGCCGCCGCAGGGTCAGCACTGTCACTGTCCACCACGGAGATGCCGCTGAGTGCAGGTGCAATCGGCATAATGGTGAAGTTGGCATCGGAGCTGTCACTGCCCAGATTACCCGCCTTGTCGTAGGCGGATATCCGCACCCGTGCGGTGGTGCTGTCATCGGCTGGAATCGTCCAGGCATAGCTGCCGTCATCCGCTTCGCCTGTCGCAATGCTGTTGGGGAAGCTGATGCCACCATCGGTGGAATAATCAAAGCTGAGTGTGGAAACACTCTTCAGGTTTTCATCACTTATCGCACCGGTATTCCAGGTGATATTCTGGGTGGTTCCCCGCAGCCAGCTCTCGCCACCATTGGGGGCTGTCAGTGCATTGGTTGCCACAGTGGGTGCAACCCGATCCAGGGTGATGGCACTGGATTTGATATGTGATGAACCACCCGTGGTACGCAGCTGGCAATATACCGTCTTGCTGCCATCGCTATCGGAGAGCGTGTAGTCGATGGTTGGCCCGGTGTAGGTGACCCAGCCCGTGGCATTGACTCCGAAGGAGACATCTTCAGCACACTGCATCTGGGTCGGGGCGGCGCCTACATCAAGATTGAAGGTAACCGTAACGACTCGGCCATTGGTGTAGCCTGCTTCAGCTGGCAGCGGATCTGCACTGTTGCTGTCCACCACGCTTATGCTGGCTATCTGTGGGCTAGGGTGGTCACGATAGTATTTATACGTTGCGGGGTCTGTTCCAAAATGGCAGGAGACCGCACATGTACTTGAAAGAGCAGCAGGCTTGTTCAATTGACCATAGTCACCATTTGCATTGGTTCCCCAGCTGATTTCAAAGGCTTTACGCGTCATGCGTATGGTCGGTGTATCCACGCCAAAGCCTGCGCCATGCGGATTGTGGCAGGCAGGGCAGCTCATGCGGGAGTTTGGTGTGCCGGTATCATCCGACTTCCAGAGCAGTGGGCCAAAGAGGCTGGAAAAATCAACCAGATGATCCCAGTGGCCATTGGCTGGCACATCTGAACCGAAGTTGAATCCAGCACCGGATTCATTTCGGAATCCGGTGATCATTGTTCCAGCCGGGCCAACATAATAGGGGTTAGACCCAGGGTAATTCAGTTCGCACTCCTGCCCGCCATCGTCTGTATTGGTGAAGAGGTTCTGTGGCGTGCCCATGGTGTCTGGGCCTTGCTCCGTATGACAGGTCAGGCAGAGGCGGTAGTTATTTTCATCAAAATTGCAGTTTCTTGTATTATAAGGTGCTTCATTCAAGGGGATGTTCATCGGCGGCTGACCATTGACATCCTTTAGGCGATAGCCAGCCTGGTAGTTGTCCAGTGCGGCTCTGTAGGTCTTCTGCCCATCAAAGTTATGGTTCACTGTCAGATCATGGCAATCCTGGCACTCCTGCGCCTTTGAACCGTGGCCTGAGACATAGAATCCATAGGTGGTGGCGTTACCCGCCACATCCGGGGCCTGTCGGCCATTGATTACCGCCGTGCCCTGATCATGACAGCCAACACACCACTTCTCCTTGCCTGTCTTGAGGGTGCCATCCACAGCGTAGACACCACCCGTGCGCCAGTTGTTTTTGGCGCCCACAACCGGGTCATCAACGCCATCATAGGCACCATCCGGGCTATGGCAGAGGTCACAGACATCGGTCTCATTCAGATTAAAAAACCCATCGCCGTTCTGATCTGTGCCGGTCTTGAAAAAGGCCATGTTGTTGATGTTGTGGCAGTCTGCACAGTAGAGCCCCGGCCCTCGCACATCATCCTCCCCGGCCGAGGCCGGTGACATGACGCCGCTTTCGGTATGGGTGGAATGGGGGGCTGTGCTGCCCTTGCCCTGACTTGCCAGGGCACCAGCGACATAGGGTGGAGTCATATCTACATCATATCGCGTCCCTGCCTCATGGCCGTGGCACTCAATACAACCATCCGTGGTAACGCCTTTGTAGTGGCCAAAGCCGTTGGTGTGCAGGTGGCAAAGCTCCGTGCAGTTCTGCTCAACAGCCCGGCCTACGCCCACATTCTCATGGGCCTGATCTGCTGCACCCCCATCATTTCGCATATGCCATGTCTTGGTATGACAAACCTGGCATACCCCGTCATATACCGCATCAGCATCAGCAAAGGAGTTGGCCCCGGTCTGGCGGAAGAATTTGACGGGTTTCCAGGTATTGGTGCCCGGTACCTTAATCTTGTCCCGGATGTTTTTTCCATAGATGACAGCATAGCTGTCACCTGTCGCAATATAGGAGGTATCAATGGCTCCATCCACCGTCAGCGTTGTAGCAGTATTGCCCAGCACCCGGTAGCTGAGGTTGCCAATGGGGCGACCCCGACGGTCACGTGCATTGACATCCGGGAAGACCATGCGGCCTGCATGCTCATCTGGCGCCCAGGTTGCAGCCGCATCGGTCAGGGTGCTGCTGATCGTACCTGAGCTAACTGCACTCAAGGTGCCGCTGGCCAGATATGTGGCACTGCCATAGGTCTGTATCTGATCCTGGCTGTGCGGGTTGTGGCAATCCGCGCACTCCATATTCCAGCTACCGTGCTGCTGGCTGATCTGATCACTGGAGTGGGGCAGCCGGTAGGGTGCCAGTGCCGGGCCAGTATGGCAGCTCCAGCAGAGATTGTTCGACTCGGTGTTATCACCCCCCATATCAGGGTTGGGCGTAGAGGCCGTAAGCAGCCCTCCGAGTGAGCCATGCAGATCATGACAGCTGAGACAGCTGATATCAGGGAGTATGGGGTTGGCCGGTTGGTGGGGATAATCCAGCGCATGCGCAGCAGGAGCCATAAAGGCGAAAAGCGCAGACAACAGCAGACCCTTAATCATAAAGGTGTTTGCTGTAGCGGCATTCGCTGTTCTGTTAAAAACTGATCCCACCTTGCAAAGCCTCCAATACTATAGTTGCTGCAAACTATGCATTTATAATGCACGATAATGCACGGGCAATATCTGTTTAGCGCGCAAACTAACATGTTCTTTATAGGGTGGCCAACCGTATGAGAACAGGGTTCGGGCAGACGATGCTGTGTGCATCCGTTAGTTCAGCACCATCCAGGCAGCGGGCACAGCTGTAAACAGACCATTTGAGAATATAGACGCCACTGTATATATAAAAATCACGCTGAAACAGTCGTTTACTTCCTTCTGCCTGCCCCGGCAAAATACCCAAAAGTGTGATGCTCGTCACAAATTACCACACACACACAAATGCATTTTTACAGCAAAAAAACCGGGGGGAAACATATAAATCACACCCCCATACAGCGTTTAACCATACTCCACAGCAGATGCCTTCATTGACCCTGGAAATGGTTGTCAAACACCGCATACATGCTTAAGAAAAAACTATAACAATATGTTTTACTTCGATTTTTTACAAATCACAAAGTAATTATAAAAACCTCAGCCGCTCAGCCTGCGCTCAATCAGCAGCCGGTAAAAGCACCGAAACCAGGCACAACCCTGCCGCTTGCATCCCTCTTCATCTCCAGCCAAACCCTGGCTTTTCGCCCCTCCCTCAGCAACTGGGGAACCTAAAGATCCCTCACTTTTAGGCCGCTAGCTTCATCGACACTTGAGTTAATACAAAAATTGTCCCTGAGAGGAAGTTGCTTATGAGTAACATGCACAGAATAGCCAACTATCAAATTTCACTGGGTGAGCGACTGCGTTGTCGGCGTCGCGAAAAAGGCTGGACACAGGATCAGCTGGCCGCACATGCCGGCACCAACCAGGCCGTTATTCAAAAGATTGAGAATGGCCGCAGCCTGCGCCCAAGAAAGATTAATGAGATCGCTTCTGCACTTGAGGTTACACCTTCCTGGCTGATGTTTGGAGAAGAGCCGAACAGCCACCTGGATACCGAAGCGCGCACGGTTGCTGAAGCCTGGTCACGCCTTCCTGAGCCTTACCGTTCACGCATCAGAGCAGAGATCCTGCATTATGCCCAAGCGGCACTCTCCAGTTGACTGCGACTCAGGCCATGCGTCACCTATAAGCCCGCTCCGAACCACCCTTTTGGTGGCACCAGGAGTAGGGGCTTAGGCATTCTCATCAGACACCCCCTGCTAAAATCAGCCTGCCTCACGATAGAGCCTGCAGGCCGCAATCCGCTGCTCAATCTGCTGTTTTAACTTGTTAAACGCCGGGCTGCCGATCTCTTTGAATCGCTGCCTGAACTCCCTTGCCGTCATGTTTTCTGGCAGATCACGAACCTTGGGCATCAGATCCTCTTCACGCATGCCACTGGCAAGCAGTTGCTGCACCTTGTGCGCCTGACCAGCCGATGCCGTTGCTATCTCTCCAAAACGCGTACCCGCCCGGTCTGCGGCCAGATCGGTAAAGCTAAAGCCACTTCGTCCCTTAAAATCCGCAACCTCCTTGTGCAGACCCACCGCATCAGCCAGCTTTGCATCACCCATTGCCGCCAATGCTGCTGACCCTACAAAGTGCTCAACAAAATCCTTACGCCGATCCAACGTTAAAACGAACCTGCGGGGTCGAGGCAGGTCTGACACGTTGGGCATCAATGCATTAAAAGCCCTTGGCATAACATAGGCCGCCAGCACCATCAGCACTGCCCGGTTCTCTGCAACCGGGTCTCCATTTTTTGAGCGTTGCCGGGCATAGGCAAACAGGGGGCGCATGATGTACATAAGTGATGAGCGATGTTTCAATCCCGGCTGCCGAGTCAGCTCCGCCATCTTGCTGTAGTAGCTGCGGATATGATCTCTCATCTGCGGTGAAATCAGGCGCGACTTGATCCGGGCAATCCACTCTGGCTGCCACCTGTAGATAACCTGCATGGTGCCATTTAAAAAGGTTAATTTTTTAATGGTCTCTTTGATCAGCTCTCTCTCTTCGGTATGCAGCAGATAGCGCATAACCTCGATCAAAACAAAATCCGCAAGGCGGCCTGGCACAGGGACTTGGCCAATATACAGTTTGGAAACCCTGGTTTTTCCTTGGCTCTCTGTAATGGTTAGCTGTAAATTTATATAAGGGTTGATGGGGTTTGCAGGAAGGCGAACCGTGGCGCTGAGATCGAACTGACCAGGCAAGAGTTTAATGACAGCACCACCATCACCTGTGTTTTTTATCAGGTAGTTGGCAGCCAGGGTGAGGTCTTCTTCACTCAGGATCAGGCTCTGCAGCGCGCCCGCTTTAAGTCGATAGGGATTATGCTGAGCAAGGATCTGGCGTGCCCGCTCAATATCCTGATGCGTCAGCGCATCGGCAGCCTTAACCACTGGTGCGGGTTCGAGTGCAAACAGCACCAGCAACCCCAACCCCAGGGGCAGCAGTAACAGCAGACTGAAAAAAAGACGCCGCATATTCTAAGCCACAAATGGAAGATTAAGGGTTGCCACTCAGCATGATTCTGACCGGATGCAAGGTATGATTTTCCACCAAAAAAAATTCATAAAGCATGGTTTTGAACCACAGATAAATGCAGAGAATTCGTATTTCAAGCCAAAATCTGTGTTTATCTGTGTTTTCCGTCCTTTAAGAATCAGATTTAGCCAGGCATGGCTAAGTGAGCTGAACCGTTACGGTTAAGGCAGTATGGATTCACCACGGTAGAGGTCTGTAACCAATTCCCGCTCACGCACGAGATGCATTTGATCGCCATCGACCATCACCTCAGCCACACGCGGTCTGGAGTTGTAGTTGGAACTCATGGTAAACCCATAGGCACCACTGGATCGCACCGCAAGCAGCTCTCCACTCTTGAGCTTCATCTCGCGTGCCTTACTCAGAAAATCACCGGTCTCGCAGACCGGCCCCACCAGATCAAAGCAGCCCGGTATGCCGTCATCACTCTGCACAACCGGGACAATCTCCTGAACGGCCTGATAGAGTGAAGGGCGCAGCAGGTCATTCATGGCCGCATCAACGATGGCAAAATCCTTGTTCGGGGTCGGCTTGATATACTCGACCCGGGTCAGCAAAACACCCGCATTACCGGCAATGGCACGACCGGGTTCGATGCAGATCTCAAGCGCAGAGTCGCCCAGGCGCTCACACAGTGCGGCAGCATATTCGGCCGGCAGCGGCGGCTCTTCATCGGTATAACAGATACCCAGGCCGCCACCCAAATCCAGATGATCCAACACAATACCTCTGGATTTGAGCTTTTTGACCAGTATCAGGATGCGATCCAATGCATCCAGAAAGGGAGCCAAAGAGGTCAACTGGGAACCAATGTGGCAATCAATCCCGGAGATTCGGATATGCTCCAGCTGCACCGCCCGGCTATAGACCGCCAGTGCCTGATCGACCTCCAGACCAAATTTGTTCTCTTTCAGCCCGGTCGAGATATAGGGATGTGTACCGGCATCCACATCAGGATTGACCCGCACGGAGATGGGTGCCTGAAGCCCCATCTCCGCTGCGACCCGATCCAGGCGCTCCAGCTCGGGAGCTGATTCGATATTGAAGCAGTGGATACCCACCTCCAGCGCCCGGCGCATCTCATCCGCTCGTTTGCCGACGCCGGAAAAGACCACTTTGCCGGCATCACCACCTGCTGCCAATACACGCTCCAGCTCGCCCACCGAAACAATATCAAAGCCGGAACCCAGTCGGGCCAGCACATTCAGTACTGCCAGATTGGAGTTGGCCTTAACGGCGAAGCAGACCCGATGCGGCCGTGTCTTGAATGCCTCATCAAAGGCGCGCCAGTGGCGCTCAAGGGTCGCTCTTGAGTAGACATAGCACGGCGTGCCCCAGCGCCGGGCGACCTGTTCCAATGGCACATCTTCGGCATACAGCCGACCATTGTGGTATTTGAAGTAATCCATAAGCTGCCGTTACCGCCTCTCTTCTTCTTGTTCCTGCTGTGTCGCCTCCGGCATATAGAGTGCGCCTTTTTGCCCGCAGGCTGCCAGCAAGCCGCTCATCACAAGCAACAGGATGAGAAGACAATGTATGGTTTTCATCTGAAAAGCCCCTCTGCTTTACATAAGCGGGGCAGTATAACCCAAGAACGGCTACAGATTACTGACTCGAAAGCCCTGCTGAGAGACTGTCCGAGAATAGGGATCATAGTGAAGGTAAGCTGGTTTGAGTCAGGTTTTTTCATTATTTGAGGCGAATATCGGGCATATTTAACGAAAACAATGGGAGAACCTGACCAGACTCAGCTTTTCCTCACTGTGATCCCTATTCTCGAACAGCCTCCCAATGCCTGATTGAGCTTCTCCTCCAGACGTTTTTTGAGATGCAGCATCTCAATGGTGCTGTTGCTGCGATTCGCTGTTACCCCGGCAATCTCTACACTCGTGAGGTATAGCGGATAGTTTTTATTGCCTCTGCGCCAGGCCTGCACCTGCTCAGCTACCGCAGTGTAGATCTGATCACCATACTCCACTGCACTGAACTCTTTGTTACGGCAGATGAGGCTAAAGTGCCCTTTCGTCAGATCGGCGCTGTCACTGAGCAGCCGCAGCTCAAGGTAGTTAAAGGGGATCTCGCCAACCGGAGGATGCCGATCCGTTAGCCACCACTCCCCATCTGCACTTTTTGAGAGGCGGTAGTACTGCGCAGATTCACGGCGATACCCTGTCACCCCCGCAGCTGATAGCAGATCCCGTCGATCCAGGTGCTGTTCAAAAAAGCGCTGCTGCTGAACCAGCAGGTGATGCTCATCCGCATCCTCTATCTGCTGACAGAACAGCGCCCCCTGCTCATCGAGAATATAGAGATCGGTATGTCCCCTTGCCGTGTAAAAGAAGAGCTGAATCTGCCCGGCCCGATTCTGTTGCAAAATAGTGGGGATCGGGCTGCCCATCAATGTCTGCGGGTCAACCACCGTAGGGCGGTAGCGGCTCAATGGCTGCCCAAGCTCCTCCAGCAGCGCCGGCATGCCATCCATCTCAAACCATGAGAACCCCTTCTCACCACGCTGGATGAGACAGTAACCATCATCAATCTGAATGATATAGCGACTATCGCTCCCCCCCTCACGCTGGCTGAAATTATGATAGACATTCTGGTACACCTCCTCGACCCGCTGCGCAATGCGGCTGGCTCGATGGGATGAGAAACCCCGTGCATTGACCACCGGTGCCGGCACCCCCTGAGGCGCTTGCATGGCAAGCTGCAGATATTGGCAGATGCTATCCAGCAGCCCCGCCTTGCCATCATGCCTGACAACCAACAGTTCGCCCCAGCTGGTGCTGATAAGCTGCTCCAGGCTGTGCAGCAGACTGACATGCATGGCACCAAAGCTAAGCGGATTGCAGCGACTGCTGGTCAACTGCTTCCCCTGTTTCGCCAGATGCGCCATAGGGTCATGCCCCACATTGACAAACAGCACGCATGAGACCACATAGGGCACATTGGCCAGCACTGTCAGCGGTACCAGGGGCTGTTGGTCATGGGGACAGAGGCTGCGCAGCGCATCCAGCAGGGCGCTGACATCGGCAGCCGTAATCGGGCCGCTCTCGGGATAGAGCCTGAAGTGAGTACCACGGCTGGTGATCTGGTTCAGATGACACCAGGTCAGCAGCTCCACCAGCCCGGTGCTGGTCTTTAGCGGCTTGTGGTAACCCCGCTCGGACTCGTCAATCTCACCCCGATAGAGAAACCAGCTGCCCTCTTCATTCTTGCGTGCCACTCGATGCAGGGTGAGATGCTCCTCCAGCATATCCTTGGATATTCCGGGGTTCAGATATTCAATCTTGCCGGGGCGGCGCTCCAGAGCCGCGTAGAGTTTGCGTCCCAGCAGATTAAGCTCCGCCGGGTCTACGCGATGCTCCTGCGCATGCTCACGGGCAAAGGTTGTCAGCAGACGATAGCTGTACGAAAGCTCCTGCACCAGCCGGTTACGCTCTTCTGTTACCCGGTCGATCTTCCAGCTGTCCCTGGCATCCAGTGAGACAAACTCCGCCTGCCCCCAGCCCCAGTCACTGGATAGCGACAGCAGCAGCGCGGCCTTCCAGTTCTCTCTCTGTTGGCTCTGTTTCTGGCTCAGCGCCTGTTCGGTTTTAAAATAGAAGCAGCGCCGCGCCAGCTCCAGCCGGCTTGGCTCCCCTCGCTCCAGCAGGTACTGCTCAACCCGCAGATAGAGCCGCACATACGGATCCAGCTTGTCAAGATCCGTGCAACCACCATAAATGGCGGCTTTGGCCTGCTGACATAGCCATCGGACATCCGGGTACTCGCGCGCATAGGCCTCCATCAGAAGGATCTTGAGCACGGCCTTGTAGGGCGACTCAATTCCCTTGAAGAGCTGCCAGCGTGCCGCGCTGAAAAACTCTGCCACTGGAACCTTCTGCAACCCGCCAAAGTCCAGACACTCGTGCGGGTTGACAAAGCGCCTCTCAAGCAGCCGATCTGCATAGCTTCGATAGTCAGACTCATGCTCCGGGGGCACCAGCCACCACAGCGGGTAGCGTCCGGCAATCCGTATGCCGGTGCGGTAAAACTCCTCCAGCAGCAGGCGCTGCTGCGTGGTGCCGCTGCTCTCATGCGAGAGGGCCGCCCGATCCCCGCGCCGAAAGGAGTCCACATCCATGACAAAAAAGTGTACCTCCAGCCCCAGCTCATCACCCCAGACCTCCAGCAGGCTCGCCTTGGCACTCAGTGCATTGCGTTGTTCCGCATCCAGTTGCGGATCGTGAATCAGCCAGATGTCAAAGTCACTTTTATTAGTATGCGCAATGCTGCCCATACTGCCCATAAGATAGATGCCATGGATCAGGTGGCGGCGGTGGGCGCGCCTGCGGTAGGCGAAGCTCCGACTGATGGATTTGGCAATACGGAGCTGCTCATTGGATGGCGAAAAGTCAGATAGCCCGGCGGGCGTTTCGCTGTTGACATACCCCGGCAACATCGGGTGGTTGATATGAAACAGCAGAGAGAGGAGCTTGATATAGTTCTGCTGATGGGGTGGCAGCTCTCTCTGTATACGCTGAAGACGCGCCTGGTGCAGGCCTTCGAAGCGGCGGCGAATTTTTTGCAGCGCCTTGCGGTCAATGTCCCCCTTGGGAGGCTGTCCAGGGGTAGAGGCCGCCACTGCCCGCCGCCGGTCGCCGATCAGGAGGCCATGGATGCTTCTGCTGCATCCAGTGCATGCTCAACCCGCCGGGTCAGGCGCACGCTGTCCAGCCCTTTGCCCCACTCGACCAGGCCAAAACGCAGGCGGAACCCAGGTGTCTGCTGCCCACCCGCTGACGCCAGATCCGCCGCCCCGTTGCTGATATTTTCAATCAGAGTGCTGGCCGCCTCTTCAGAGGTCTCCGGCAGCATCAGCATAAACCGGCTCTCATCCCAACGCCCCAGCACATCAGCCCATCTCAGCCGATCCCGCAGATAGTTGCTCACGGTGAGTATAAGCTCATCCGAGATGGCCTCCGAGCCCTGCGGAATGATCTCTGCAAGCGCCAGACTAAGCGGGTTCTGATAACGGCGGCTGCGCGTCACCTGTGCATCAAGCATTCGGGTCAGCGCACGGCGATTGGTCAGGCCGGTCAGTGTATCAGTGATGGAGAGCTCCTCCATCTGGCGCATCAACTGCTCGTTTTTCTGCCGCAGCTGCTGCAGCTCCGTAACATCCTGAAAGTAGAGCAGCGTAATGCCATCCCCCTTCAGCTCCCGCCTCTCCCGCTGCAACCAGCAGTCAACTTCTGAGCCCTGTAGATGTACAAGATCGTGCTCTTCCAGCAGCGGGCGGTGCGCTGCCGAGGAGAGGGTCTCCTGGTTCTGCCCCAGAAAATGCTCCGCAGCAAGCCCGGTCACAGCCTCAAGCGCGGGATTCACCCCACAGACAATGCCTTGACTGTCCAGCGCCATCAAGCCGACGGGGCATGATTGGAACCACTCTTGTTCGGAAATGTGGGTTTGATTTGTCGCCATCTCTTTAATCCTTCAACTGTAAGCGTTAAAAACAGACTCGATAGAACATTAGCGGCCATCCCAGGTTAAACCTAAGGGCAATTTATCCAACTGGTGCTATGCTCTGACGCGCCCGGACAATCGCCTGCCGAACCTGCCCCGGTGCCGTGCCACCAATGTGATTTCGAGCTGCCACCGAGCCTTCCAGCGTCAGCACATCAAACACATCCTGCTCAATCTCGCTGGAGAACTGCTGTAGTTCAGCCAGCGTACAGGCCGATAGATCCCTGTCTTTTTCAATGCAAAACGCCACAGCCTTGCCAACCACCTCATGCGCATCACGAAAAGGGATTCCCTTGCAGACCAGGTAGTCTGCCAGATCGGTTGCGGTTGCAAAGCCCTGCATGGCAGCATGGCGCATATTATCATGTCGGCAGGCGATGGCCGGGATCATATCTGCAAAGACCTTGAGGCAGCCTTTGAGATTATCAATGGTATCGAACAGCGGCTCCTTATCCTCCTGGTTGTCCTTGTTGTAGGCCAGCGGCTGACCCTTCATCAGGGTCAGCAGTGAGATCAGGTGACCGAAGATCCGCCCAGTCTTTCCACGCACCAGCTCGGGCACATCGGGGTTTTTCTTCTGCGGCATAATGGAGGAGCCGGTGCAGAAGCTGTCGGAGAGCTCAATAAAACCAAACTGGGCCGATGACCAGATCACCAGCTCCTCAGAGAAGCGGGAGAGGTGCATCATGATAAGCGATGCCGCTGCGCTGAACTCGATTGCAAAATCGCGATCACTGACCGCATCCAGTGAGTTTTCGGCAGGCCGCTCAAACCCCAGCAGCTCTGCCGTGTAGTGGCGGTCGATGGGGTAGGTGGTACCGGCCAGGGCCGCCGCACCCAGCGGCATGATGTTGACCCGTTTGTTACAGTCTGCCAGCCGCTCCCGATCTCGCTGCAACATCTCGAACCAGGCCATCATGTGGTGGCCAAAGGTGACCGGCTGGGCGGTCTGTAGATGGGTAAAACCGGGCATGACCGTATCGGCCTCGCGCTCGGCAATATCCAGTAACGCCTGTTGCAGACGCAGAATCTCAACACGGATGATCTCGATCTCATCACGCATATAGAGCCGGATGTCGGTCGCCACCTGATCATTGCGCGAGCGCCCGGTATGCAACTTTTTGCCGGTATTGCCGATACGCTGGGTAAGGGCAGATTCGATATTCATGTGGACATCTTCCAGCGCCACCGACCACTGAAATTCACCCCGCTCGATCTGCTCGCAAACCGCCTCCAGGCCAGAGATGATCTCATCCCGCTCTGTCACGCTCAGGATGCCGGCGCTGGCCAGCATGGTGGCATGCGCAATGGAGCCCTGGATATCATAGCGGTAGAGTCGCCGGTCAAAGTCTACCGAGGCGGTAAAGGCCTCGACAAAGGCATCCGTTGGCTCATTAAATCGGCCAGACCATGGTTTTGCAGGTATATTATTGTCACTCATTGAACAGGATTCCTGGAGGTTTGATACCGGGGATTATACCCAAGAGTCAGAAGCGAGATGCGTAAAAAGCAGAAAAATACAACACCAAAGAGCACACAGGAGACCGGCTTCCTGCCGGATTTCTGTACACTGCGCAGCCTGCTCATCACCATCGTCTCTGCCGAGCTGCTGACCATGATGCTCACATTGAGCGCCAATGTCGCATCCAGCCATATCCTGCATGAACTCAGCCTGCGCTCCCTCTTTATACAGTGGATAGCCCTCACCAGCACGGCCCTGCTCTGCCTGTTTCGCCCCTGGCTGAACCGACAGGGCCACATCAAGGCCGCCATTCTGGCCTGGCTCATTATTCAATGCGTCACCCTGGCCGTCAGTGAGACGGCCTTTCAGCTGTTTAGCGATAGCACCCCGGCAATGGGGATAACCAGCAGCCACTCCGACTTCCTTTTTCGCAGCCTCGGCATCAGCATCATCGTTACCGCCCTGGGGCTGCACTACCTTCACATCCAGTTTCTGTGGCGACAGCAGGCCGTGGCGGAATCACAGGCCCGCCTGCAGGCGCTGCAATCGCGCATCCGGCCACACTTCCTGTTCAACAGCATGAACACCATCGCCAGCCTGACCCGCACCCGCCCCGAGGTGGCAGAGGAGGCGATACTGGATCTGGCGGATCTGTTCCGCGCCTCGCTCTCATCGGCAGCCGCCCAATCCACCCTGGGGGACGAGCTGGAGCTGGCACGCGGCTACCTGCGCATTGAAAAACAGCGCCTGGGAGATCGCATCCAGATTGAATGGGATCTGGATGAACTGCCCGAAAACGCGGCCATACCGCAGCTGATACTGCAACCCCTGCTGGAGAATGCGGTCTATCATGGCATTGAGCCATCACCCGAAGGGGGGAAGATCCAGATCACCGGCCGCTATCGCCGCAACCGGGTCAACCTGGGGATCAGAAACTCCCAGCCCACTGAAAAGAGCACCCCGCACAGTCACGGCAACCACATGGCACTGGAGAACATCCGCCAGCGGCTCGAAGGGCTGTTTAGCGGCGAGGCCCATCTGACCATGAGTGAGATCGAGGGTGATTATCAGGTTCGACTGGTCTTCCCCCACCCCTGGAAACCATAAAAAATGGGGTCTATGCCATATCGAGTGGTTCAATGAATAGACACAGAGACCACGGAGGCCACAGAGCATGAAGGAGTGTAGTAAGGAGCTGTCAGAAACAGTGATACCTAAATCCTGCAAGCTCAGATTCTCCATACAATAACCAAGCGCTATAGCCTGGTATTGTGGTGCAATATCTTAACTTTTGACCAAAATCCAGCAATTTCACTTACATAATAGTGCTATTTTGTGT
>JAKISI010000006.1 GCA_021648685.1 Candidatus Polarisedimenticolaceae bacterium | reverse complement strand
TATTACGCCGCATGCTGCAGAGGCAGCGCGCCTGCTGGATTGCAATGTGGCACAAGTGCAACAAGATCGAATTCATGCAGCGCGCCAGCTTGCCGCCAAGTACTCGGCGAGCGTGGTGTTAAAGGGTGCCGGTTCTGTCATATGTAGAGATGGCGAGGTGAGTATTTGTTGTCATGGTAATCCTGGCATGGCAACGGCGGGTATGGGGGATGTGCTGAGTGGTGTGATTGGAGGGTTTCTAGCGCCGTTTGCCTATGCCGATATCAAGGCCGATATCAAGGCCGATATCAATGCCGATATCAACGCCGATATCAATGCCGATACAGATAGAACCGCGCGACATCAGCTTTTTGCCAAGGCGGTTGCATTGCACAGTGCTGCGGCTGATGAGGCGGCGCAAACTCTAGGTTACAGATCGTTGCTTGCTACAGATGTGATTCGAATGTTGCCGAGTTTGTTGATTTCAAACAGGAATCCGTAATTATCAGATGGATAGGGTACTAGGCTGAGATGGAAACCGTACAAACCCTCGTTGACGAGCAGGCGACCTTGAACTTTGGCGGGCATTTGGCGTTGCAGCTGGTCGAACATTTTGCTGGCAATGCGGTAATCTTCCTGCATGGCGACTTGGGTACAGGCAAGACCACCTTGGCGCGATTGATTGCGCACGGATCAGGTGCCTGTTTCTTGAGTCTCTCTGCTGTGTTGGCCGGAGTAAAAGAGATACGTCAGTCGGTTGAACAGGCCAAAGCTGTCCGGCAGACCGAAAACAGAGCCACCATCCTCTTCATTGATGAGGTGCATCGTTTTAACAAGGCGCAGCAGGATGCCTTTCTGCCGCATGTGGAAGATGGCACCTTTGTCTTTATTGGTGCCACCACTGAAAACCCTTCGTTTGAACTTAATAATGCGCTGCTATCGCGTGCCAGGGTCTATGTTCTTAAGTCACTGAAGGTTGATGAGCTGGAGCAGGTTTTGGACAACGCCCTTGCAGATAAAGAGCGAGGGCTGGGCAGCCAGGGCTTCCAGCTTGCTCCCGCTCTGCGGCAACTGGTTGCAGAGGCAGCTGATGGTGATGCCCGCCGTGCGCTGAATCTACTGGAAATAATTACTGATCTTTCTGAGGAAAAAGAGATATCCCGAAAGGTGGTTGAAGAGGTGGCCACGGGTGGTGTACGTCGGTTTGATAAGGGAGGTGATGCCTTCTACGATCAGATCTCAGCGCTGCATAAATCAGTGCGGGGAAGTGCCCCGGATGCTGCATTGTATTGGTTTGCCAGGATGCTGGATGGTGGCTGTGATCCACTCTATATCGCCCGGCGGGTGGTGCGCATGGCCTCAGAAGATATTGGTAATGCTGACCCGCGTGCGCTCACTTTGGCGCTGGGTGCCTGGGAGACACAAGAGCGGATGGGCAGTCCTGAAGGTGAGTTGGCCATTGCCCAGGCAGTGGCCTATCTGGCCTGCGCCCCCAAAAGCAATGCGGTTTATATGGCCTTTAAAAAAGCGCTGGCGGTGGCCAAATCTTCAGGCTCGCTGGAGATACCGATCCACCTGCGCAATGCCCCGACAAAGCTGATGAAAGAGCTGGGATGGTAAGGCCTATTGGTATGCGCATGATGAGCCTGGCGCCTATGCGGCAGGTGAGAGCTATCTGCCGGAAGAGCTGGAAGGGCTTTCACTCTATGAGCCGGTTGAGCGAGGGCTGGAGATAAAGATTGCAGAGAAGCTGAAACGTCTGCGTGCGCAGGATCAGGCTGCTAAAAAGAGCACAAAGAGATAACAACGGCACAAGAAATCATGGCATCTAAAGAAAAACTGAAAGATATTGTATACAGCAAAAAATCAACCATTCACGGCACCGGGCTATTTGCCAGGCGCAAGATCAAAAAGGGTGAATACATAGGCACCTACGAAGGGCCGGCAGCTAAACGAAATGGAACCTACGTGCTTTGGGTCTATGAGGAGGAGGGCAAAGAACCCATTGCCCGCAGTGGGCGAAACCTGCTGCGTTACCTAAATCACTCAGTCCCCGGAAATGCAGAGTTTGATGGCTTTGATCTCTATGCGCTGAAAAAGATCAATCCAGATGATGAGATTACCTTCGACTACAAAGAGTTTGATTGATTTGCAGCATTTCATCTGCCCCCCGTATGGTGATAAATTGGGCTTTGTCGCCACCCTGACCGGGGTGTCAGATGCTTAGATGTCTATACCGTGCTTATCCGGTTGTCTCCAGTATAAGGAAAGCATACGATCGTGTTAGTATCTATCTCTTTAATATTTTCGCCATTGTTGTGAGTTCGACCTTCGTACCATCAGCACGCAGGCTAAATCCATTACCATCTAAAAACTTAGGGGTACATTGATGGGCAAGAGCCAGTGAACGAGGATAGACTCGAAAAGCTAAAGGCAGCATCTGTAAAATACATTGGTGCTGCTCTGCTAGGAGCAGCTGTTCTCTTTGCCCTCTCCCCCTATTTATCCCAGCACATGGGACAACTTGGCAAAGAAAAAATCCGTGACCTGAAGATCAATACGCAAGACTATGGTATTAGCGAGACGGTTCGGGCGGTCAAGGCTGAACTCTACGACGCACAGCAGAAAATGGCTGAAAACCGGGAAGCAGCACTGTTTCAGGCAGAGTCCTTTGATCTGGAGCTCAATTTTGTGGTTCGCGGATCTGGCAGTACCACTGTAGAGAGCAGCGTACCGCAATTTTTTGTTGTGGGAGAGACCAGCAAATACAGTGCTGAACGTATACAAAAAATCAAACTCCATTTCACTGTGCTTCCAGATGAAAAAAGGAGCGGCAAGGTACAGCGCCCCCCTGCTGACATACAAAATGGCAGGCCTCAGGATCTTACTCCGCAGATTCCACCACCACAGGGAGAATAGTCCATGACCAGACAATTAAAACTGCTATTTATAGCGCTATTGGCTACCGCAACCTCACCCCTGCTTCAAGCCGCCAGCATTACTGCGCGTCTTATGCCGGGAACAGAATATATTGAAATCTTTCTGGATGGCCGAGATGTTAAACCACCATTTACTCTTGGTGCAGCCAATCTTGAGGTTGTCTGCATTGATAAGACAGGTAAGGAGTCGATTAATAAGGTCAGATTTCCTCACAGGGGGCTCATGCCAGGTTACTATCGTGCAGCGACCTTGCTGCCTTCAATTTGTGTCAAGGTTACCGGGTTTGGTGAATACACAATCACACTAAGTCGAGGCAAGGCAGATGGTTTTGGTGAAGCAGAAGCTGGTCAAGTTATCAGCAGACCACCTAAAGGGCACCATAAAATGATTAAGAGCAGATTCAACCGGCCAGTAGTTAACGGATACCGTGTTGACTGGTGCAAAATCTGGGGGGCACAATGCGGCAAGCCTGCTGCCACTCAATTCTGCCAAAAAATAGGTTATAAACATGCCGTTAATTGGGAAGTAGAAAATGACATTGGTTTATCCACAGCAACCATTGTACTGGCAGATGGGAGGCTTTGTGATAAAGCCTTCTGTGATGGCTTTGCATATATCCAATGTCAATAAGTCTGGTACATATGCCACCTTGGTAACAGCAAGCAACTGATTCAAGTGCTGTTATCTATAGAGCCAGCGGGATTTGACGCCAATACTGATGATGCTTTAGGCGGCATCATTAAATGGCTCATCATTTTTTACTGATGCGAAAATCGATGCGAGTTGTAATCGCTCTCCAGTAATCCGTAACCATGTGATTTCCGTGGATATTTCCCAGATCGCGCGTTATAACGTATTGAAATACTTAATTAATTATAGGCTAACTCATTGACTCATAAGGCTCGTAAACGTTTTGGCCAAAACTTCCTGCACGATCCTGGTGTCATCCGTCATATTGTCAGCAGTATCGCCCCCCGCCCAGGTGACCGGCTGGTAGAGATTGGTCCTGGCCAAGGTGCGATCACTAAAGAGTTGCTGAGGGTGGCTGGCTGCATGGATGCAGTCGAGCTGGATCGGGATCTGATTGAGCCGCTGGCGCGGGCCTGTGGTGACCTGGGTGAGTTGCATATCCACTGTGCCGATGCACTCAGGTTTGATTTTTGCCAGCTTGCTACAGGTGACCAACCCCTGCGAATTGTGGGCAATCTGCCCTACAATATTTCGACCCCCATTCTGTTTCGGCTGATTGATCAGCTTGATTGCATTCAGGATATGCATTTTATGCTGCAAAAAGAGGTGGTTAATCGCATGGCCGCAGAGCCAGGCAGCAAAACCTATGGGCGGCTCTCTGTGATGTTGCAGGTGAAGTGCGAGATTACCCCGCTGTTTGATATTGGCTCGGGTGCCTTTAAACCTGCACCCAAGGTAGAGTCCGCCTTTGTGCGGCTACAGCCGCACCCCAAACCGGTTGTGCAGATTGATGACCATGCCCTGTTCGCCCGGGTGGTGACTCAGGCCTTTGCTCAGCGGCGTAAAACCCTGCGTAACAGTCTGCGTGAGTTGATTGGTGCGGATGGTATACAGGCTCTTGGTATCGACCCGGTCATTCGTGCTGAGCGCCTGACCCTGGATGAGTTTGCTGCGCTGGCTAATGTGATTGTTAGGAGCAATAAAAACGAATGATCGGCATACTGCTCAAGGCAACGGGAATATGGTTTGTTATCGTTCTTGCTGCGATTATGAATGGTATGCTTCGAGAGAAAATCCTAGTACCAATAATTGGATCAAATCTAGCACTGCCTCTAAGCGGTGTCTCATTGGCAATTATTGTTTTTGTGGCCTCATTAATTTTTATTCCATTTATTGGCGCATCAGAAGCAAAGGTATATATTGCAATTGGATTGTTTTGGGTGGTGCTCACATTGCTATTTGAATTTATTTTTGGGCATTTTGTTGCAGGTAAACCTTGGAAGGATGTTATGCAGGTGTTCAATGTTAAAAAAGGAGATTTATTCCTCGTGGTTCTATGCGTGACTGCAATCTCGCCTTGGTTTGCGGCAAAGGTAAGGGGTTTATTTTAAGTATGGTTGCTCCATACAAGGCAAATCCACTCGGATGGAAAAAAGCGCCGCTCGTTCCTCGCACAGCTTTTTGCTGCCGGTGATTTGGCAGGTTCTGGAGCTCTAAAATGCCAATAATTGGTGGGTCGAATCAGTTGAAGCCAAATGGTTTAGGGGTTGCCCGAATCTTAAAGGCGGCCAGATGTTCTATTAAAGGGTTTCAGGCGGCCTATAGGCATGAGGCAGCTTTTCGGCAGGAGTTGTTGCTGTCGCTGGTTTTGCTGCCCTTTAGTTTTGTCATTGCATCCTCATTGGCAAACTGGGTGGCGCTGATCGCGGTGCTGTTGCTACTGTTGCTTGTAGAGGTGATCAATTCAGCAATTGAGGCGCTGGCGGATCAGGTGTCCACTGATTTTCATGAGCTTCTTGGCAGGGCTAAGGATTTAGGCTCATCTGCGGTATTTATTGCATTTATGATTGTTATTTTGGTTTGGGCTGAGGCAGCATACGCATATTTTGTGGCGGGCTAAAATCTCTTCACTCTTAACTCAATTTCATCGTATGACAAAACTTTTTGTAGATCACCTGACTGTTATTGACTTCTCCTATCTGCATCCAGAGCGTGGGCTGCTCGGAGAGAGTTGGCTGCTGGATGTAGAGCTGGGTGGCACCCTTGATGCCCAAGGGATGGTGCTCGATTTTAGTGAAGTGAAGCGGCAGGTTAAACAGATGGTTGATGATGAATTTGACCATAAGCTGCTGATTCCGCTGCGCTATGATGGTACGAAGGTGGAGAGAGATGGTGCTGGTTGCGCTGTTTACTATCGCTGCCAAACAGGGCGCGATATATATCATCGTGGCCCGACCAGCGCCTCCTGCCTGCTGGATGCCGCTGAGATTACGCCAGAATCTGTGGCCGCGGCTATTGAGATGCGACTACAGCCAGGTTTGCCGAAAAATGTCTCCCAGATAAAAATCAGACTGCATGCAGAGCTGTGCGATGGTTATTTTTACCATGTGAGTCATGGCCTTAAACACCATGCAGGTAATTGCCAGCGTATTGCTCATGGACACCGCTCCTGCATCAAGATCTTTGAGAATGGGAGTCGATCACTAAAATCAGAGGCAGCATGGGCTGCCCGGTGGCGTGATATCTACATTGGTACACAGGCGGATCTGCTGGAAGAGCGGCAGCGTAATAGTGTGGCTTACTACCGCTTTGGCTATTGCTCGGGGCAGGGGCGGTTTGAGCTTGAGCTGCCAAAGGCCTGCTGTTATCTCATAGAGAGTGATTCGACAGTGGAGAATCTGGCGCAGCATATCGTGGAGAGCCTGAAGAGCGAAAAGCCGCTGGCCAGTTTTGAGGTGCATGCGTATGAGGGGGTAGGCAAAGGAGCCATTGCCACTTGAGTATGAGAGACCTCTGGGCTGCCCGGTTGCCGGGCAAGAAAAATGGTACTCCCTAGGAGAATCGAACTCCTGTTACCGGCGTGAGAGGCCAGCGTCCTAACCGCTAGACGAAGGGAGCAGGAGAGAACTGTAAAGAGGTGCTATTATACCCAGCTTAACCCAAGCCTCAAGCCTCTATTAGCAGGAAAATAAAAATAGTTACTCCAACCATTATCCCACGTGCGGAACACAGTATTTCGCGTGCCAATATCAGCGAAAACGCTGTTAAAGTTCTCTATCGTCTAAAAAAGGCAGGCTATCAGGCTTATTTAGTCGGTGGTGGTGTGCGTGATCTGCTGCTGGGGCGCGAGCCTAAAGATTTCGATGTGGCCACAGATGCCACGCCAGAGGATGTCAAGCAGGTCTTCCGTAACTGCCGCCTGATTGGTCGCCGGTTTCGATTGGCGCATGTCCATTTCGGGCGAGAGATCATTGAGGTGGCTACCTTTCGCGGTATGCATGAAACCACTTCGGATCAGGCCCAACAGGACAGTGAAAATGGCATGCTGTTGCGAGATAACGTCTACGGCACCATTGAAGAGGATGCCATGCGACGCGATTTCACGATCAATGCTCTCTATTACAATATAGGGGATTTTTCCGTCGTGGATTATGCGGATGGCCTGAAGGATCTGCAGGCAGGTGTGCTGCGCCTGCTGGGCAACCCCGAGCAGCGTTACCGTGAAGACCCGGTGAGAATGCTGCGAGCCGTCCGGTTTGCGGCCAAGCTGGGTTTCACCATCAACCCGGCCTGTGAAAAGCCGCTGTTTGAGAGTGGCGATCTGCTGGACGGCGTCCCTTCCGCGCGCCTTTTTGAGGAGGTGCTGAAGCTCTTTCTGGGTGGGACAGCGCTGCACGCCTTTGAGAAGCTGCGCCACTTTGATCTTTTTCGGCACCTGTTTCCAGAGACGGATGAGTCCCTGAGCCATGAAGAGCAAGGCTTCCCCATCACCTTTGTTATTCGGGGGCTGAAGAATACTGATGCACGTGTGCGTGCAGACAAGCCGGTCACCCCGGCCTTTCTGCTTGCGGTTTTTCTGTGGGAGCCAGTTCGGCAGCGCATGCAACAGTTAGAGGCCAAGGGCGAATCCAGGCACGATGCCATGATGGAAGCCGGAAGCGAGGTGATTGGTCGGCAGGTCAGCCGGGTCTCCATCCCCAAGCGATTTACGTTACAGATGCGTGAAATATGGAATATGCAGCATCGGCTGGAGCAGCGTGGTAAACGGGCGATACGCCTGCTGGAGCACCCCCGCTTTCGAGCCGCCTATGATTTTCTGTTGCTGAGAGCAGAATCCGGAGAGACAGATCTGGCGCTGGCGCAGTGGTGGACTGAAATACAGGAAGTGAGCGAAGAGAGACGTATTGAGATGGCCAGTGCGACCGGAGCAGGCGGCAAAAAACGCCGTCGCCGAAAACCTCGCAAGCGCCCCGCAGCGGAGTAGCGATGAGCGTAATCGTCTATATCGCCCTGGGCAGTAATCTGGATACGCCGATAAGCCATATCCAGCGCGCCTGCCAAGAGTTGGGTGCGCTGCCGCAGACCCGTTCGCTACAGTGCTCCCGTCTCTATCAGAGTACGCCGCATGGAGCAGCGGACCAGCCAGACTACATCAATGCTGTTGTAGAGCTTGAGACCCGGTTGCCCTCCAGTGAGCTGCTCTCGATGCTCCAGTCTCTGGAGCAGGCGCATGGTCGGGTTCACACCGGAGAGCGCTGGGGTCCCCGCCCGCTGGATCTGGATATTCTGCTGTACGGTGATCAACAGATTGATGGCCCGAACCTGCAGATCCCTCACCCCTATATGGTCGAGCGTGCCTTTGTGCTCTACCCCCTGGCAGAGCTGGTGACCGATTTGAATATCCCTGGCTATGGCCTGCTGAGTGACCTGCTGCAAACCTGCCCGGCTGGTGAGCTGGAGCCCTTGAATGAGCTCTGAAACGGGGCTGACTCCACCAGGTTACCTTGTTGTTGAGGGAGCGATAGGGGTAGGCAAAACCAGCCTGGTAAAGCGTCTGGCCGAGAGCTTTGGCAGCGAGACCCTGCTGGAAAATGCGCAAGAGAATCCGTTTCTGGATCGTTTTTATCAGGATGGGCAACAGGCGGCGCTGCCGACACAGCTCTTCTTTCTCTTTCAACGCAGCAAGCAGCTACAGGCATTGCGGCAGCGGGATATGTTTCGCACCGCGCTGGTTGCCGATTTCATGCTGGAGAAGGATCCACTATTTGCCCGCCAGAATTTGGATGAAGAGGAGCTGAAACTCTATGAGCAGGTCTTTGCCCAGCTGGCGGTGGAGACCCCCGTGCCGGATCTGGTGGTCTACCTGCAGGCCCCGGTAGAGACCTTGATGCAGCGCATCAAAAAGCGCAACCGAAAGGTAGAGCTTGCGATAACGGCGGATTACCTGCAGAGATTGAGTGATGCCTACACCGAGTTCTTCTATTACTATAACCGCTCGCCGCTACTGATTATCAATGCCGCAGAGATCAACCCTGTAGAGCGGGATGCCGATTACCAACTGCTACTGGAGCGTATCTGCTCGATACGGCGCGGCAAACACTATTTTAACCCTGCACCGCTGCGGCTGTAGGGCTACTGGATTGGGGTTCTCCTATGCCGGACATCACAGTTACAACATTGCAGCAGATGAAACAGCAGGGCGAGAAGATCGCCGTGCTGACCAGTTATGACGCCAGTTTCACCCGCCTTATCGAGGAGTCCGGGGTGGAGGTGCTGCTGGTGGGTGATTCACTGGGGATGGTGATCCAGGGGCAGGATAGCACGCTGCCCGTGACGGTGGATGATGTGGTCTACCACAGCCAAAATGTGGCGCGTGTGCGTCGCAAGGCCTTGATTGTGGCCGATATGCCCTTTATGAGCTACAGCTCTACCGCCCAGGCGCTCGATACGGCAGCCCGCCTGATGAAAGAGGGTGGGGCGCAGATGGTCAAGCTGGAAGGGGGTGCAACACAGCTGGAGACTGTACGCCAGCTGGTTGCCCATGCGGTGCCGGTCTCTGCGCACCTGGGGCTATTGCCGCAGTCGGTATACAGACTGGGCGGATACCGTGTGCAGGGGCGAGATGAAGCCAGTGCAGCCGTGATGAAAGAGGATGCACTGGCGTTGCAGCAGGCGGGTGCTCAGATGTTGGTGCTGGAGTGCGTGCCGGCAGCGCTGGCTGGTGAGATCAGCCAGATGCTGGAGATCCCCGTGATTGGCATCGGAGCCGGCGCGGCCTGTGATGGGCAGGTGCTGGTGCTGTATGACATGCTGGGTGTGGCCTCTGGCGACCTGCCAAGATTCGTTAAAAATTTCCTGCTGGAAGCGGGGTCAATCCCGGCCGCCCTTGCGGCCTATGTTCAGGCAGTGAAGGATGGCAGCTTTCCAGCGGCAGAGCATAGCTTTTGATGGAGAGGGTCAGTGCCATAAAAGAGCTGCGTCAGCAGGTGACAGCATGGCGTCTGGCCGGTAAGCGCATTGCGCTGGTGCCCACCATGGGCAACCTGCATGTAGGGCATCTTGAGCTGGTCAGGCAGGCGCGGCAGCGGGCTGACCGGGTGGTGGTCAGCATCTTTGTCAACCCCATGCAGTTTGGCGCAGGGGAGGATTTTGACCACTACCCTCGCACCCAGGAGCAGGATGCCACGCAGCTGGAGCGTGCCGAGGCGGATCTGCTCTTTACCCCGCCCGTGCAAGAGATCTACCCCCGTGGACAGACTGTGCAGACCCTCATCACTGTACCTGGCATCTCCAATATTCTCTGTGGTGTTTTGCGACCCGGGCACTTTGCGGGGGTTGCCACTGTGGTCTGCAAACTGCTCAATATGGTGCAGCCTGATCTGGCACTGTTTGGCAATAAGGATCTTCAGCAGTTGCTGGTCATCCGGCAGATGGTGGAGGATCTCTGTGTTCCGGTGGAGATTATTGGCATACCTACAGTGCGGGAGCCGGATGGCCTGGCGTGCAGCTCACGCAATGGCTATCTGACCGCTGAAGAGCGCAGCCAGGCCCCGGCCTTGTATCGTTTGCTGAGTGAAACCTCCAAGGCCATTGCCCAGGGGCGAAGTGACTATGCAGCGTTGGAGTCGGAGGGTAAACAGTCACTTACGGCAGCAGGTTTTAAGCCGGATTACTATAGCATCCGCAATGCAGTGGATCTCTCTGAAGCCAATGGCGAGACGCAAAAGCTGGCCATTCTAGCGGCTGCCTGTCTGGGGCGGACGCGATTGATTGATAATCTGCTGGTTGAGAGAGAGTAATTTTCCTGCAATTGATTACAGATTGCGAATAACGCATAATGTGCCGCCTTTTTACCCTCGGAGCGATAAGCGAAAATGCAGTTATCCGTTCTCAAATGTAAACTACACCGTGCCTGTGTGACCCACGCAGAGCTGGATTATGAGGGATCTTGTGCCATTGATCGTGACCTGATGGAGAGAGCAGGCATCCTGCCTTACGAACAGATCCAGATCTACAACATCACCAACGGCGAACGTTTTACCACCTATGCCATTGTGGCAGAGGCCGGGTCACGCATCATCTCCATCAATGGAGCGGCCGCACACAAGGCGGCACCAGGTGACCGCATCATTATCTGCGCCTATGCCGGTCTGGATGAGAGAGAGATGGCCAACTTCAAGCCCTCTTTGGTCTACCTCAACGAACACAACCATATCACTCGTACCGGGGAGCAGATTCCAACCCAGGCAGCATAACGAATATTGATTAATATGGTGTAAAAGCCAAGACCCACAGCTGATTGTGGCACATAGCGCATCAAGCAGCATGCCTGAGCCGTGGCGACAGGGCAGGTGAGACCAGGATTTCTACCTTGAACTCGCTGGGTGAAGTGAGTTCTGTGCCCCCACCCACCACTGATATGATCGCCTATACGCATGAGAATCAGGATGTCTACTGGGGTATCACGGCTTCAACAAATTCCATCAGAAGCATGTAGAGCGGCTTGCAAACAGGATCAAGAGATACTTTAAGCAGGAATATGCTGATGAACACTTTTGACCTGGGGCTGCTCCCTTCGGGACATCTGCACTGCTTCCCGTCAACAGCGGACAGTGCAACAGGTGAAACCGCTCACCCTGCCTCCATCGGCAAGGCATTTGCACGCAGTGTGGGCGAAGGCCTGTTTGTCCTGGCAGCCAGAAAAGGTGGTGCTGACCTCTCCCCATCGCTGCAATACTGGCGCAGCTTTGCCTGCAGATATCTGAGTGAACGCTGCCTGCTGCCGCAGGCAGATCCGCAACAACCTGAACCTGTCGAGCCGTTCAGTGCCACAGAAACCATGCCGTTGCTCCTGAGTGTGCCGCCTATGCGTGGTGCTGAATATCTCTCTGCACCGGTGCTACAGGATATTCGATCCCTGCTGGACCGTTGGGTATGTGAACAGATAAAAACGGCCGGAGGGCTTGATACGCTACTCGCCAAAAAGGCACCACAGTGGCATCAGGTAGGCCGCGTCTGCTTCCATCTGGCAGAGAATAAAGATGACCCCGACTATCCTTTTGCCTTTATGGCAACCTACGCCCCTGAACTCTCAGAGCAGGGCCATATTCGTCATCAGCCCCTCAGCCGTGCCCTGCAGGAGTACGCCGGTGCAAAGAACAAAAAGGCGTTGATCCGCCTGCTTTCGCCAGTGCAACTCGCAGCGGAATCCAGCCCCGTGATCAAGGATCTGGTGGAAACCGGTGACATCTATCACCCTCTGGCCTGGTCACCGGGGGAGGCCTATGCATTTCTTAAAGATGCGCCACAGTACGAGCAGTGCGGCCTGGTGGTTCGGCTGCCTGACTGGTGGAAAAAAAGAGCAAGACCGCGTGCTGGCATCACCATTGGTGAGAGAAAGAAAAACAGTCTCAACAGTGATTCACTGTTGGATTTCAAACTGCATGTCGCCCTGGGAGAGGAGCCACTCAGCAAAACCGACCTGAAAAAACTGCTGGCCGCAGGTGATGGCCTTGTTTTTATGAAAGGGCAGTGGGTTGAAGTGGATCAGGAGAAGCTAAGCCAGGCTCTGGCTCACTGGGAGGTGGTGGAGGCAGAGACGGCCAACGGTGGACTCACCTTTGCCGAAGGGATGCGGCTGCTGGCAGGAGCCCCGGCCGATCTGAAGAAGGATGCCCTGGAAGAGAGTCAGGAGTGGTCTTTTGTGCAGCCCGGCAAGTGGCTGGCCTCACAGCTGGAGGCATTGCGCTCCCCCGATCAGGCGAAGGCCATCAATCCGGGCAAGGCGCTCAAAGCGACCCTTCGCCCCTATCAGCAGACGGGTGTGAACTGGTTGTGGCTGCTCTCCCAACTCGGTTTGGGTGCCTGTCTGGCGGATGACATGGGGCTGGGAAAGACCATGCAGGTCATCTCACTGCTGCTGGCACTGAAAAAGAGGCGGAGTGACAAACCCTCCCTGCTGGTGCTGCCCGCCTCGCTGATTGGCAACTGGAAAGCGGAGCTTGAGCAGTTCGCCCCCTCCCTGCGCTGCCTCTTCATACACAGCTCCCAGCTCAGCAAAAAAGCATTGGATGCCCTGGCAGATACGCCTGATACCTTGCAGGGTGTCGATCTGGTGCTGACCACCTATGGCACTCTCATGCGCCAGGAGTGGCTGCAACAACAGAAGTGGCGGCTGCTGGTGCTGGATGAGGCCCAGGCGATCAAAAATCCGACTGCCCGGCAGAGCAAGGCGGTAAAAAGACTTCAGGCCGAATCCCGTATCGCCCTGACCGGTACGCCAGTGGAGAATCGGCTCTCCGATCTCTGGTCGCTGTTCGATTTTCTAAACCCCGGCCTGCTGGGGTCTGCCACGCGATTCAAGGGATTTGTGAAATCGCTCTCGGCACGGGAGAGTGATCAATATGCACCACTGCGCAATCTGGTCAGCCCCTATATTCTGCGCCGCCTCAAGACCGATCGCTCCATCATCAGCGACCTGCCGGAGAAGACGGAAGTTCCCGCCTACTGTGGACTGAGCAAGGTCCAGGCAGCGCAATACCAGCAGGCCGTCACCCAGATGGCACAAGCCATTGAGAACCTTGATGGCATAAAGCGTCGGGGTCTGGTGCTCTCCTACCTGATGCGCTTCAAGCAGATCTGCAATCACCCCTCACAACTGCTGGGGGATGTTGAGTATGATCCGAAAAAGAGCGGGAAATTTCAGCGTCTGGCTGAACTCTGCGAAGAGATCGCCTCACGCCAGGAAAAGTTACTGGTATTTACCCAGTTTCGTGAAATGACAGCGCCACTGGCCGGTTTTCTGGCGCAGCAGTTTGGCCAGCCCGGCCTGGTGCTGCATGGCGGCACTGCCGTTAAGCAGCGGCAAAAACTGGTGGAACGGTTCCAGCATGAAGAGGGGCCACCCTTTTTCATTCTATCGCTCAAGGCGGGAGGGACCGGCCTCAACCTGACCCAGGCCTCCCATGTCATCCACTTTGATCGCTGGTGGAACCCGGCGGTAGAAAACCAGGCCACAGATCGTGCTTTTCGTATTGGCCAGAAGAAAAACGTACTGGTGCACAAATTCATCTGCCAGGGCACGGTAGAAGAGAAGATAGACGCCTTGATCAGCGAAAAGATGGCCCTGGCCAATGACCTGCTGGAAGGAGGCGCAGAAACACTGCTTACCGAGATGGATGACCAGGCACTGCTTAATCTGGTGTCACTCGACATTGAGAGAACCCAAGTGTGACAGGTGAAACAACATGAGTTATGGCTATGGTGGATATGCTCCCTACGTGTCGGTTGCAAAACGGCGCGCCAAGGCGGCCAAAGAGATGAAAAAGCTGGCAAAGAAAGGGAAGAAAATCGAACCCATTGAGGTTCAGGGGCGGAAGATCGCCCGCACCTTCTGGGGTGAAGCCTGGTGCAAACACCTGGAGAAATTCAGTGATTACGAGAATCGCCTGCCAAGGGGGCGAACCTATGTGCGTAATGGCTCAGTCTGCCATCTGGCTATCTCTAAAGGCAAGATCGAGGCCATTGTCAGTGGCTCATCACTCTACAACATCAATATTAACATCAGCCCGCTTTCTGCAAGCAAGTGGAAAAGCCTGCGTAAAGAGTGCGCCGGGCAGATCGGCTCCATGCTGGAGCTGTTGCAGGGACGTTTTTCCGATAACGTCATGGAGATAGTGACCGATCAAGACAGCGGGCTATTCCCCAAACCCAGTGAGATCAAGCTCGCCTGTGACTGCCCGGACTGGGCCGAGATGTGCAAACATATCGCCGCCGTCCTGTATGGCGTAGGTGCCAGACTGGATCATCAGCCGGAGCTGCTTTTTCTGCTGCGCAATGTGGATCATGAAGAGCTGATATCGGCAGAGCTGGATATAGAGAGAGCCACTGCAGGAAAGGGAAAACAGCGGCGGCTGGCCGAGGCTGATCTTTCCGACCTGTTTGGTGTGGATATGGAAGAGAAGCCTCTCCGCAGAAAGAAGGTTGTCAGCAAAAAAACCAGTAAGAAAGCAGCCAGGAAACAGGTGGCGGTGTCGAATAAAAAAACGGTTGCTGCGAAGAAAAAGAGCAGAGCATTCACCCCGACAGCAGCAGCGGTAGCCAGGCTGCGCAAGCGGTTCAAGATGAACAGATCGCAGTTTGCCAGGCTGGTCGGTGTAAGCCCACCTGCGGTGGCCAACTGGGAAAACGGCAGTGGCAGGCTCAATCTCCGCCAACGTACCGAAGATGCACTTATCAAAGTGGCTGAACTTACACCGGAGCAGGCCATAAGAAAAGCAAAACGTATCCGGTAAGATCAGGCCTCATTGGGTTCTGCAGCAAGATGAGCAGAGCGGCCACAGCTGCCACCAGTGCCCGAAGAGAGCCTTCGCGGCACTGGAGGTCAGCAGATCCAAATCAATGGATTAACCTATCTCATTTAAAGCAATCCCCAGTGCGGCAGCTACACCTTTGCCGTAATCTGGGTCTGCCTTTAAGCAGTTACTGATATGGCGTTTCTGAATCTGAATGGAGGCACCACCTACTGAGCGGGCAGTATTATCAAATAACAGCTGCTGTTGCTCTGGACTCATCAGTCGGAACAGATCACCTGGCTGGGAGTAGTAGTCATCATCTTCACGGTGATCCCAGTGGTCGGCTGCGCCCTCTGTTGCCAGTGGCGGCTCTTTGAAATCCGGCTGCTCTTGCCACTCATTCAGGCTGTTTGGCTCATACCCTTTGGTGCTGCCGTAGTTACCATCAACACGCATGGCGCCATCACGGTGATAACCATGCACAGGGCAACGAGGTGCGTTTACAGGGATATGGGCATGGTTAACCCCCAGTCTGTAACGCTGTGCATCACCATAGGAGAAGAGACGGCCCTGCAGCATTTTATCGGGAGAGAAACCAATGCCAGGTACAATATTTGCCGGGTTAAATGCGGACTGCTCGACCTCCGCAAAGTAGTTGTCAGGGTTGCGGTTGAGCTCCAGCACGCCCACATCCATCAAAGGGTAATCAGCGTGCGGCCAGACCTTGGTTAGATCAAACGGGTTGATGTGATAGCTATTGGCCTCTGCCTCTGGCATCACCTGCACCTTGAGTTCCCAGCGGGGGAAGTCGCCATTCTCGATGCTTTCGTACAGGTCTCTTTGTGAGCTTTCACGATCCTGACTGATCAGTTCGGCAGACTCCTGGTCCGTCAGGTTTTCAATGCCCTGCATGCACTTGAAGTGAAACTTGACCCAAAAGCGTTCATTTTTGGCATTGATAAGGCTGAATGTATGGCTGCCAAAACCATGCATGTGTCGATAGGATTTGGGGATGCCACGATCACTCATCACAATGGTGATTTGATGCAGCGCCTCCGGCAGCAGTGTCCAGAAATCCCAATTATTATCGGCGCTTCGGAGATTGGTACGAGGGTCGCGCTTGACGGCGTGGTTTAAGTCAGGGAATTTTAGTGGGTCACGCAGGAAGAAAACCGGCGTGTTGTTGCCGACCAGATCCCAGTTGCCCTCTTCGGTATAGAATTTGACCGCAAAGCCCCGGATGTCGCGTTCTGCATCAGCAGCGCCTCGCTCTCCGGCCACGGTAGAAAAACGTAGAAACAGATCGGTTTTTTTGCCAACCTCAGAGAAAAGACTGGCCTTTGTATACGGGCTTATATCGTGTGTAACGGTGAAGGTGCCGTAGGCGGCAGAGCCCTTTGCATGCATTCTGCGCTCAGGAATGACCTCACGGTCAAAGTGCGCCAGCTTCTCTAAAAACCATACATCCTGTAGCAGTGCAGGGCCACGAGCCCCTGCAGTCATTATGTTTTGATTGTCGGCAACTGGTGCCCCGTTTGCTGAAGTTAAACCCTGTTTTTTGGTCATTTCACAATTCTCAGTTAAAGATGTTGGAAAGCTTGACTCACAGTTATGCAGATCAATATCTTTGCTTTTAATCTTGTTGTGCCTAAATCCAGCACCACAATGACTCTTTGACTATGGCAGATTATTCAAAAAGCATTGGCTATTTTGTTACATGGACTCTGGGGGCACGGTAGATAATGGAAGCCGAAAACCTCCAGATTGCCCTCAGAGTGCTGGCCTGCATTACAGCAGGCCAGCACGGTTGCGCTGTAGCTACCGTATGTTATTTGAACGGTACTGGTGGCGGTGTCGCATCAGAAGATGGCGGCAGGATCGGCAGCATGAAGGATGGCTGCTCACCGGTAAGGCTCTTCAGAAAGGCGACAATCTTTGCGTTCTCTCCATCCGTAAATGTTTTCCCCAGTTGCAGGCGACCCATGACATCGACCGCTTCTGTCAATGTAGCGGCCTCACCATCATGGAAATAGGGGTAGGTCAGTTCAATATTACGCAGTGTCGGAACCTTGAACTTGAAGCGATCGGCATCCTTACCGGTTACCGCAAACCGGCCTTCCGCCTTGTTGGCTGTTTTATAGGGTGCGACCACGCCCATCTTCTGATAAGAGGTGCCGCCGACTGCCGGGCCATTGTGACAGGCGACACAACCGCTCTGCTTGAACAGCTGGTAACCTTCCAGCTCAACACTGCTTAGCGCATTGTCATCCCCTAACAGCCATTGATCAAAGCGTGAGTTCGGGGTGACCAGGGTCTCTTCAAAGGTTGCGATGGCTTTGGTTACGCCGTCGATGTCAATCTTGTCCGTTCCGAATACCTGCTGGTACTCAACAACATAACCTGGAATGGATTGCAGCACATCCACTGCAAGCTCATGAGTGAAGGCCATCTCTCCGGGATTGGCAATGGGGCCGCCGGCCTGCTCATGCAGATCCTTTGCCCGGCCATCCCAGAACTGAGCCAGACTGAGGCTGGAGTTAAGCACGGTGGGTGAGTTGATCGGGCCTTGATTCCAGTTGTGGCCGATGGAGGTCTTGATATTGTCTGTGCCACCCATGCTCAGGTTGTGACAGGAGTTGCAGGAGATAAAGCCTGATTTGGAGAGGCGGGGATCAAAAAAGAGCTTTTTGCCCAATTCTGCCATGGCCAGGTTGATCTCTTTAACCGGGGCAATGGGTTGAATAGGTTCGTTTTTAGGCGCTGCCCATGCTGCGGACATCCCTGTGGCAACAGCCAATGCGCAACCTATAGCGGTCAGTCTTCTGTGTTTCATCTTCGTCTCCTTTGGAGGGGGTTGTGAAAAGTTGATTTTATTTTAGCCTGCTAAGTGTGGATGGATACTAATAGTTACGGCATAATCAATCTAATTGATTTTTTGTATTTTTATATTCGATATTTCCGATTAATGAACCTGCCTACCATTCGCCAGCTTCAATATCTGGTTGCCGTGATCGAGCTTCGCCACTTTGGCAAGGCGGCTGAGCGCTGCTTTGTCACCCAATCGACCCTGAGTGCGGGTATTCAGGAGCTGGAGGCGCTGTTTGATGCAAAGCTGCTGGAACGAACCAAACGCAAGGTCATCCCTACCCGGCTGGGGATGGAGCTGCTGGAGAAGAGCCGACAGCTGCTGAAACTATCGGCTGAAATGGTTGATATCGCGCGCTCCGATGCCCGGCTGCTAAGCGGTCGCCTGCGGCTGGGCGTGATACCGACGATCAGCCCTTTTCTGTTGCCGCAGGTACTGCCTGGGATTCGAGAGCATTTCTCGGCACTGGAGCTGTTTTTGCTGGAGGATCAAACCGCCCGCCTGCTGGAACGTCTGGCAACCGGGGATCTGGATGCTGCCATCCTGGCGCTGCCCTATGATATTGGCGCTCTTGAAAGTGAGGTTTTTTGGGAGGAGGATTTTTGGGTGGCATTCCCAAAGAACCACAGATTGAGCACTGGTGGCTCGATCGCCTCCAGGCTGCTGCCCCCTGGTGAGCTGCTGCTGCTGGAGGAGGGGCACTGTTTTCGCGATCATGCACTCTCCGCCTGCCAGATGCAGAATCTGCGCTACAGTGCGGTCTTTCAGGGCACCAGTCTCTACACGCTGATTCAGATGGTGGCCGGTGGTCAGGGCATCACCTTTATTCCTGAGATGGCCATTGGTTCAGAGTGGATGAGACAGAGCAGTATCAGCTTCCGACCGCTCTCAGAGCGCGGGCCACACCGCCAGATCAGCCTGGTCTGGCGGCCTGGTTTCTACCGCAAGCAGGATCTTCATCTCTTGGCCAAGTGCATGGGAGAGACGCTGACAGCGACCTGCGCTACAGGCGATTGATCCGGCTTGCCGTCCACCTATCGAACCCTGTATTTTCCCTCTTATGGAGCCATTGATAAAAACTGAAGGTCTGTACCGCTACTACGGCAATTATTGTGCGGTGCGGAATCTGGGGCTGGAGCTCTATCCGGGTGAGGTGCTGGGGCTGCTCGGCCCTAATGGCGCAGGCAAGAGCAGCACCCTGCGCATGCTGGCTGGGAACCTTGCCCCCAGTGCAGGCCAGATCTGGCTCAATGGGGTGGATCTGCAATCTGACCCGATTCAGGCCAAGCGTGCTTTGGGGTATCTGCCAGAGAACCCACCGCTCTATCCCGAGCTGACGGTGGATGAGTACCTGCGTTACTGCGCTCGGCTGCACCGTATCTCGGGTGCGGCGGTTGATGAGGCGGTATCTGATGCCAGGGGCCGCTGTGGACTGGATGAGGTGGGTCAGCGTCTTATTGGTAACCTCTCCAAGGGGTATCAGCAGCGGGTAGGCATCGCCCAGGCCATCGTGCACAATCCGATGGTGGTGATTCTGGATGAGCCGACCGTGGGGCTTGATCCTGTCCAGATTCGTGAGATCCGCAGTCTGATCTGTAACCTGGGTCGTGAGCGGGGGGTGATTCTCTCAACCCATATCCTGCCAGAGGTGCAGGCCATCTGTAGCCGGGTCTTGATTCTGCACCAGGGTGAGCAGGCCTATGCTGCCAGCCTGAAACAGGGCGTCCGCCCGGCGGGTGGCTGTTTTCTGGTTCGATTGACTCAAGCGCCGGAACTGGCTGCAATTATGGCTATGCCGGGTATCTGCTCTGCTGAATCGTTGGCACAGGGGCGATACCGCCTGCAGACAAAAAAGGATCTAATAGCCAGCCAACTGGCTGAGCAACTGGTGCAGGCTGGCTGGGGGCTGGAGGAGTTTGCCCCGGAGCAGCCGGGGCTGGAGCAGATCTTTGTTCGTATCACCACCGGGGAGCAAAGTGGATGATCCTGACCATTGCCGGACGTGAGCTGCGCAGCCTGTTTCTCTCGCCACTGGCCTGGAACCTGTTGGCAGTGATGCAGTTCATTCTTGCCTGGCTGTTTCTGGTTCAGATGGAAAATTTTACCCGTCTTCAGTCCCGTCTTTTAAGGTTGGAGAATGCACCGGGGCTGACAGATCTCATCGTTGTGCCGCTGTTGGGCAATGTTGCCATCATCACCCTGCTGCTGATTCCGCTGCTCTCCATGCGCCTGATTAGTGAAGAGCTGCGCAGTGGCACCTTTAGTCTGCTCTGCTCTGCACCGATCTCCATCTATCAGATTGTGCTGGGGAAGTACCTTGGGCTGCTGGCCATGCTGGGCGTTATTTTGTCGATGGGTGCGGTGATGGCGCTCTCGCTGCTGAGCGGTGGTGAGCTTGATCTGGGGCGGCTGGCGGCCGGGCTGCTTGGCCTTGGCCTGGTGCTTGCGGCGGCGGCAGCCATTGGGCTCTACCTCTCTACACTCTCCCCACAGCCTGTTGTGGCGGCGGTGGGCAGCTATGGTCTACTGCTGTTTCTGTGGCTGATCAATCTGGCGGCGGGAGCTGAAGGCAAAGGCAGCGCGTTATTTGCCTGGATGGCCATGCCGACCCATTTTGATCGGCTGTTGAGTGGCCTGGTGCGTAGCAGTGATCTGATCTACTTCCTGCTCATTATCGGCTTGTGTTTGATCCTCTCCGTGCATCGACTTGATGCACTGCGCACCCGGCCATAGCAGATGCGCAGCATAATCACACGCCTGGAGAGCCTGCTCTTTTATCTGCTGCTGATTGTGGCAGCCGGGCTGATTGCCTGGCTCAGCCTGCGCTACGATGCCCAGTGGGACTGGAGCGCAGGGGCGCGCAATACCCTCTCTGAGCCCAGTCAACAGATGCTGGCACGGCTTGACGCTCCACTGCGTATCACCAGCTTTGCCCCTGAAAACCCGCTGTTGCGACAGGGAATCCGTGAGATTATTGAACGCTACCAGCGCTATAAACCGGATCTTGAACTGCACTTTGTAAATCCAGAACGACACCCGGAGCAGGTGCGCCAGCTTGGCATCACCCTGTCAGGTGAGCTGCTGCTGGAGTACCAGGGGCGCAGCGAGACACTGCGACAGATTACCGAGCAGGCACTGAGTAATGCCATACAGCGTTTGGCACAGCAGCAGACGCATTGGCTGGTGCCAGTAACCGGGCATGGTGAACGCAACCTGGCGGGGGCGGCCAACTTTGATCTGGGCGACTTTGGCGAAGAGCTAAAGCGCAAAGGCTTTCAGCTGCAACCGCTGGATATTGTTACAGCGGCAGAGATCCCTGATAACACCAGCCTGTTGATTATCGCTTCGCCACGGGTGGCCTATCTGCCCAGCGAGGTTGGACAGATAAGCGGCTTCGTTGCGCAGGGCGGCAATCTGCTCTGGCTGTCAGACCCCGGTGGACAGCATGGATTGGAGCCACTGGCGAAGGAGTTGGGCATTGAATTTTTACCAGGAACCATCGTGGATGCCAATGCCGGTGCGCTAAAGATTCAGGATCCCGCAGTAGCCATCGTGCCAAAATATCCTCAACATCCGGCCACCCAGGGGTTTGAACTGCTTACGATCTATCCCCATGCGGCGGCAATTCGTGTCAGCAGCAGCCAGTGGCAAGCGACACCGCTACTGACGACACTGCCGCGCAGCTGGAATGAGACCGGCACAATAGAAGGTGAAATCAGTCGTGATCCGGCACTGGGCGAGCAGGCCGGGCCGTTACATATTGGGGTGGCGCTGACACGTGAAATCGTAGACAAAAATGCCACTCGTCAACAGCGTATTCTTGTGATTGGCGACGGGGATTTTCTCTCCAACGCCTATCTGGGAAATGGTGGCAATCTTGACCTGGGGCTGAATCTGATACGTTGGTTGACCCGTGAAGAGCGCCTGCTTAATATTCCGGCCAAAACTGCCCCCGATTTGAGTCTGAATCTTTCGCATGCCGCAACACTGATCATTGGTTTTGGGTTTCTGATGGTGCTGCCACTGGGGCTGATCGCTACCGGGGCGATAATCTGGTGGCGCAGAAGGCGAAGGTGACCACAGAGTGAATTATAAAGCGGTCAACCTGGGGTTGTTTGGGCTGGTATTGTTGTTGGCGCTGGTGGCCTATCTTGAGCCGGGCATGAAACCGGCCATTGATACATTTCCGCTGACCAATCTTACGCCGGAAGAGGTTGATTATATTCGCATCAGTGATCAACGTGGCCGTGACTTGGTAATGGAGAGGCAGCAGGGCAGCTGGCACATGACCCGCCCCTATAAAAAACCAGCCAATGAACAGCGTATCAGGCAACTGCTGGATATAACCACAACCCGCAGTTTCAGCCGGTTTGCCATACCAGAGTTGCAATGGGCTGAGTTTGGTCTTGATCCACCCCCGATCCAGTTGCAATTGAATGAGACAAGACTGGAGATAGGCGGCAATGAACCGATACAGTTCAGACGCTATGTGCGAATTGGCGATCAACTGCATCTGATCAACAATGGTTTTCATCACCACCTGATGGCGCAGGCAGATGACTTTGTCAGAAAAACGGAAATGCCATAGCTCATGCCTGAACTGCCAGAGGTTGAAACAACCCGCTGTGGCATCGAACCCCATCTGCTGGGCAGAACCATTCAGCGTATTATCATCCGGCAGCCGCAGCTGCGCTGGCCAATCCCGCAACGGTTGAAAAAGACCCTGCCGGGGCAGCAGATCCTGGCGGTTGAACGCCGGGCAAAATATCTTTTTCTGCGCCTGACTGGTGGCACTATTATTATCCACCTTGGCATGTCTGGCAGCCTGCGCATCTTGCCTGTAACTTCCCAACCTGGGCCGCATGATCATGTGGATATTGTATTGGGCGAAAATGCTCTGCGCCTGCGTGACCCCCGCCGGTTTGGTGCACTGCTTTGGACAGCGGCTGATCCAACCCGGCACAAGCTGATTCAACATCTTGGGCCGGAACCACTGGCCAGTGAATTTGATGGAGATCATCTCTATCGCTTGTCACGAAATCGCAAGGTAGCGGTAAAAAACTTTATTATGGATAGCAGGGTGGTGGTTGGGGTGGGTAATATCTATGCCAGTGAATCACTGTTTCGTGCAGGTATCCATCCGGTTCGTCCAGGCAATTGCATCGCATTAAAACGCTATCTGCATCTTGCACAAGAGATCAAGCAGGTGTTGCAGGAGGCGATAGCCCAGGGTGGTACCACGCTAAAGGATTTTCAACATGAGGATGGAAGTGCAGGGTATTTTGCGCAAAAACTTCGGGTTTATGGTCGTGAAAGCAGCCCCTGCCTGAGTTGCGGTCATCCCATTGTGCAACGGGTTATTGGCCAGCGTTCCAGCTTTTATTGTACCCGTTGCCAACATTAGAGCAGTATTTAATGGAATACTTTGAGTAGCAGAAAAGGCTGTAATTTTGCGATGAAATCGACAATCCAGGCCTGAAAACAGGTTGTTTTTGCGGGAAGTTATAGATAACTACTGTAAATTTATCTACGATCAGAGTAGAGATTGCATGATTTTTGTCCATTTATTGCACCGGCTTACAGATTGTTCAGGTAAACGCCAATGAAGCAACCAACAATATCAACAAGGAGGCGCTTCCCCCGTATTGAGGTGGATCTATCCGTAGAGATCAAGGCAGAGTGTGGACTGGTTTTTACTGCCACAACTAAAAACATCTCTCAAACCGGGCTGTTGATTGTTACCGATCGAGACAGGTTTGAGCAGTTGACGGTTAACCAGCGGTTATCTGAAAAAAGCCAGCCGGCCGAGGTGACAATTACAATAACGCTGCCCATGGAAGATGCCGCTTCAATTCATACGCAGTGCCGCCTGTTTCAGTTTCGCCGTATCTCGAGAGATTGTTATCACATTGGGCTTGAGTATATGGGGCTGCCTGAGCCGGAACAGGATGGATTGACTCGGTATATTGAGGGGGTAATCACGCAGGGTAGAGACCGGTAACTGCATCAAATCAGTGATATATTTTTGGTAGCACTGGATAAAGGTCGTAAAACCATTTAGCGAACTATCGGTGCAGTTCATCATAAAAACAGGCGGCTACTATAAAGCGGTGCTACTATAAAACAGCGCTACAATCCAGAGAGCTGAACAGTTACTAAAAGACAGAATAATATTTGCATGGAAACCACCCGCCTGAAACAACAGCTTCATGCCTATGAGCAGTGGAAGGTAAAGCTCATTCAGACCATTCAGGAATATCAACCCTGGCTGGAAGAGCATGGCATGGCTACGCCAGAGACGAGGCGACGTATTGCATCCTGCCTGAATACGTTAAAAGAGGATCGACTGACTATCGCCTTTGCGGCTGAATTTTCGCGTGGCAAAACAGAGCTGATCAACGCCATTTTTTTTGCAGATTACGGCCATCGGCTCCTGCCATCGACCCCGGGGCGCACCACTATGTGCCCAACGGAGCTATTCTATGACAGCGCCGTCGATGCGGCCTATATTCGCCTGCTGCCCATCGAAACCCGTCTTCAGGATATATCTCTTGCGGAGCTGAAAGAGGATGCAGCAGAGTGGGTTCATTACCCGCTAAACCTCGAATCATCAAAGCAGATTGAAGAGGCGCTCAGCCAGGTAGGGGAGATAAAGCGCGTCACGGTGGCAGAGGCCGGGCAGCTTGGACTCTATGATGATGAGATGGAGATTGATCAATCCACTCCGACCACACATGTTGAGATTCCTCGTTGGCGACATGCACTGATCAGCTTTCCTCACCCGCTGCTAAAACAGGGGTTATGCATACTCGATACCCCCGGACTCAACGCACTGGGGCATGAGCCAGAGCTGACATTAAATATTTTGCCAGAGGCACAGGCAGTGCTTTTTGTGCTGGCTGCCGATACAGGTGTCACCCGCTCGGATCTCCAGATGTGGCAGCATCATATCAAACGTTTTCAAGGCAACCGCCAGCATGGGCTGATTGTTGTGATGAATAAAGTGGATATGCTTTGGGATGAGCTGCGGGATAAAACCGACATCCAGAACTCCATCAGAAAACAGCAATCATTAACGGCAACTATATTGGGGGTTGATGAAGGTAGTATTTTCCCTGTATCTGCGCAGAAAGGGCTGGTGGCAAAGGTAAAACAGGATGATGCGCTACTTAATCGGAGTGGTCTGCCTGAGCTTGAAACCTATCTCTCTGACAACATTCTTCAGGAAAAGCAGAGGATACTTCAGGACAATACCGCAACGGACATCGGCGAACTGCTGGAGGATTCCAGCGCCATTATCTCCAGTAACCTGAAGCAGATAAAAAAAGAGTACCTGGAGCTTAAATCGCTCAGTAATGAAAGCACAGAGATTATTATTCAGCTGCTGCGTAAATTACAGAGTGAAAAGGCCAAATATCTGGATGATGTAGCGCAGTTTCAGGTAAACCGCCACAAACTCAAAACGCAGGCAATATTGCTTCGCAACGCATTGGATCTGGATGAACTTGACCGGATCATTACAGAATCACATGCAAATATGCTGGAGAACTGGACGACTCACGGTCTCAAAAATGAGATGCAGAGTCTGTTTGAAAAGCTGCGCAGCAGAATGCAACAGGTCACCCTTCATAGTGAAGCGCTACGCAAGCTGGTTCGAATGGCATACCATCGCTTTCAGTGTGATCATGGCTTTGCGGCTATCCAGCCCAAGATGTTTTCTGTTATGAAATACCGGCTGGAACTACAGACGCTGTTTAAAGAGGCAGAAGCATTTCGTAACAGCACCATCACAATGATGAGTATTAAACACTTTGTGGTGAAGCGCTTCTTTAACACCATCATAGACAGTGCGCGCACTATTTTTGTCAGAGCCAATAAAGAGGCCGACAACTGGCTGGATACGGCACTCCAACCACTGGTGTACCAAATACGCGACCACCGGGATATGCTGGAGCGCAGACTGAAAAATCTGCGTGAAATCAGCAACTCCAGAGATACCCTGCAACTGCGTATCAATGAGCTGGAAAAAGAGTACAAAGTCCAGATGCGCCAGCTGACTGCACTGCGCAATATGCAGAACAGGCTGATCCAAAGCCATCCTGCTACAGATGAAGAGCGCCCACGGCCTCGTCTGGTCAGCAACCGTTCAGCCACTTAAACCTGTTGCACCCTGCCCAAGCACTAATTAGACTTGGGTTCTTTGTTTAAGGTGTCTGGAACCCTGTATGCCAAAATCAATACCAGCCGATTCCGTTGGGCTGGTCGCCCCGCAAACCGCACATTTTGATGAGCCAATTGAGCTGGTCTGTGGTCAAACGCTGCCGCACTTTGACCTGATCTATGAAACCTATGGCAAACTCAATGCCAAACGTGATAATGCCCTGCTGTTCTGCCATGCCCTCTCTGGTGATCACCATGCGGCAGGCTATCACAGCATGGAAGATCGTAAACCCGGATGGTGGGACGGCTATATAGGCCCAGGTAAGGTCTTTGATACCCGCCGTTATTTTGTGGTCTGCCCCAACAACCTGGGCGGCTGCAAAGGCTCAACCGGTCCCAATACCATCAACCCCAAGACCGGCAAATTTTATGGCCCGGACTTCCCGCTCTTTACGGTAAAGGATTGGGTCAGCAGCCAGAAACAGCTGATGGACAGCATCGGCATCAACCAGTGGGCGGCGGTTGTGGGGGGCAGCTTGGGTGGCATGCAGGTGCTTCAATGGGCCATCGACTACCCCGACAAACTGCGCCATGCGCTGGTGATAGCGGCAGCACCACGGCTTTCAGCGCAGAATATCGGGTTCAATGAGGTGGCGCGCCAAGCCATTCTGTCTGACCCTGAATTCCACGGTGGTCACTACTATGAACACAATGTCGTCCCACGCCGAGGCCTCATGCTGGCCCGCATGTTGGGGCATATCACCTACCTCTCTGATGATGCCATGCGCGCCCAGTTTGGCCGCGACCTTCAGACCGGTCGCCTCAGCTATGATTTTGATGTGCAGTTCCAGGTAGAGAGCTACCTGCGCCATCAAGGCAGCTCATTTGTAGAGCGCTTCGATGCCAACACCTACCTGCTGATGACCAAGGCGCTGGACTACTTTGACCCGGCCGCAGATTTTGAAGGTGGCCTGGCAGAAGCACTTAGCCAGACGCAGGCCAAATTCCTGGTTATCTCCTTCACCAGCGATTGGCGCTTTGCTCCGACCCGCTCAACAGAGATTGTCAAAGCACTGACCGATGCACAGCGCCAGGTCAGTTATGTTGAGGTTGAATCGAGTGAGGGGCACGATGCCTTTCTCCTACCAAACAGCTACTACACGGATGTGTTAAATGCCTACATGGCCGGGGTTTGATGCGATGTCACTACTACGATCAGACCTGGTTATTATCAAAGAGTGGATCGCTCCTGGCTCTCGCGTGCTGGATCTTGGCTGCGGCAATGGTGCCCTGTTGCATGCGCTGCACGAAGAGCGCCAGGTTGAAGGGTATGGGCTGGAGATCGACCCTAAAAACATCGCCAGCTGTCTACAGCTGGGGGTCAACGTCATCCAGTCGGATCTGGATAAGGGGCTGGATGATTTTGATGATCAGACCTTTGACTATGTCATCATGACCCAGACGCTACAGGCGGTACACTTCCCGGATCACCTGCTGCAAGAGGTACTGCGTGTTGGCAAGCAGGGTATTGTTACCTTTCCCAACTTTGCCTATTGGAAAAACCGGATACAGCTCGGGCTACAGGGTAAGATGCCGGTATCGCGTGCACTGCCTTCGCAGTGGTATGAAACCCATAACATCCACCTCTGTACGGTCAAGGATTTTCAACAGCTCTGCCGGGCGCGCAACATCAAGATACAAGAGAAGGTGATACTGGATCATGCCCATCGTGCCAGTGCCCCCATCACCTTTCTGCCCAACCTGTTGGGGCAGATAGCCATCTATCGTTGCCAGCGGGGTGAGTGATTTGTAACTTTCAGTCTTCTACCGGCCAGCCAAACCAGCAGCATCACAGGCAGGCCGATCAAGGCGGTCATCATAAAAAAGTTGCTGTAGCCCATCGTATCCACGATAGAGCCGGAGTAGCCGCCCAGCAGCTTTGGCAGCAGTGTCATCAGTGAGCTGAAGAGGGCATATTGAAAGGCGGTAAATGAGATGTTGGTGAGGCTGGAGAGGTAGGCGATAAAGGCAGCACTGGCCAGCCCTGCGCTCAGGTTATCAGCTGCAATCACCAGCATCAGCAGTGATGTCTCCGGCCCGGATTGTGCCAATAGCAAAAACAGCAGGTTGGTTGCTGCGGAGAGAAAGGCGCCCAGTAAAAGTATCCGCATCACCCCATAACGCAGTGACAGGCCGCCACCTAAAAAGGCTCCGACAATGGTCATAATCAGACCAAAGGTCTTGGTGATGTCGGCAATCTGGTGTTTGGTGAAACCCATATCCTGATAAAAGACATTGGATATGGCACCCAGTACGATATCCGATATACGGTACAACCCAACCAGTGCCAGTAACAGCAGTGCCGCCTTGCCGTAACGTCGGAAAAAATCTGCCAGCGGCTCGATGTAGGTCTCTTGAAATACCGCTCTGCGTGCCAATCCAAGATGGATAGCCAACCGGGCTGCGCACCAGGCACCCACCAGGGCGATTAGCAGCCTTGCGGCTTCAACAGAAAACCCACCCAGGCCGCCCATATTCTGTTTAAGTGATTGTGCCAGCTCTGCGCAGCCTGCAAACAGCAGCACAAAGCTGCAGACGGTCACACCAAATAGCGCCAGAAATCGAATATAGTCATTCAGGGTGTTGAGATAGCGGCTGTTGCGGCTTTCGGTCGCAGGCTCTGTGATGATCAGTGTGGTCAGGATGCCGACTGCCATGGCAGCAGCCATCCAGATATAGGCCCACTGCCAGGCCTGGTAGTCGTACTCTTGCCCCGTTGCAAACCAGGCCGCCAGCTTCAGTGCTCCTGCGCCGGATACCAGCATGCCGATCCGGTAGCCGGTGATATAGCTGGAGGACATCAGCGCCTGTAGCTCTGCCCCTGCCGATTCAATGCGGTAGGCGTCGATCACAATATCCTGAGTGGCGGATGAAAACCCCAGCATCACTGCCGCAAAGGCCATCGGCATCAACGCCTGTGCGGGATCGGTAAAGGCCATCCAGAGAATAGCCAGGATGATGGCGATCTGTGCCAGCAACAGCCAGGCACGCCGCCGTCCCAACCATCGGGTCAACAGGGGAAGCGGCAGCTTATCGACAATTGGGGCCCAGATAAATTTGAAGGAGTAGCCCAGCGCAGCCCAGCTGAAATAGGTCACAGTGGAGCGATCTACACCTGCCTCACGCAGCCAGAGTGAGAGGCTGGAGAAGATCAGCAACAGGGGCAACCCGGCCGCAAACCCCAGAAACAGCATGGTTATCACGCGAGGGTGTTTATAGGCGATGAGTGTCTGCTTCCAGCTCTCTCTGTTAGCGGTTTGTTCCATATTTGACTTGCAACCTTCCCCCATCATGCCGACAATGCCCCCCAAATAATCTTGGGAGCATTCCGTGCAAAACTATCAACGTGAATTTCTAAACTTTGCCCTGGAAACAGACGTACTTCGGTTTGGAGAGTTTACCCTGAAATCGGGTCGCATCAGCCCCTATTTCTTCAATGCCGGGCTATTCAATACCGGTGCCAGCCTGGCGCGTCTCGGCCGTTATTATGCACAGGCCATCATCGATTCAGGCATTGAGTTTGACCTGCTCTATGGCCCTGCCTACAAAGGCATCCCGCTGGCAGCTGTCACCTGTGTTGCATTGGCCGACCATCATGGCCGGGATATCCCCTACGCCTTCAATCGCAAGGAGGCAAAGGATCATGGCGAAGGTGGCAACATCGTCGGCAGCCCGCTGCAGGGCCGGATACTCATCATTGATGATGTGATCTCCGCAGGCACCTCCGTCCGGGAGTCCGTAGAGATCATTCGTGAACATGGAGCCACACCAGCGGGTGTCATTATTGCGCTTGATCGCCAGGAGAAGGGGCAGCAGGATCGCTCCGCTATCGACGAGGTGAAAGAGCAGTTCAACATGCCCGTGGCCAGCATTGTCCGTTTGGAACATCTGGTTGCCTATCTCTCTGAAAAAGCGGGTTCAACGGATGATCTGGTTCGTATCCAGGCCTACCGGGAAAAATACGGGGTTTAAATTCAGGTACTAACCAATAATCAGCTTCGAGCCTACCAGCAGAGCCACGATCTCAAATCCCCGCTTGATCCAGCGATTGCCCTTCACAATGGATAGATGTGCTCCGCAGTATCCGCCGATCAGTGACCCCAGCAGCAGAGCCGGCAGCCAGCTCCACTGGATGTTGCCCAATATGCCCAAGGTGGTAGCGCCAGCACCATTCCAGAAAATGCCAACCAATACCAGCGTATGCGCTACGGCCCGTTTATAATCGAGTCCAAACCAGCGCACCAGCCAGAGTGTCACAAACAGGCCGGTGCCAGAGGTCAAGGATCCATTCAGGATGCCGATAAGAAATAGGCCAGCACCGCCAATGATGAGCCCCCGATGATCCCGGTGCAGTGGCTGGTAATGTTGCCCCAGCGCTTTGCGCAGCAGGGAATAAAACCCTAATCCGAGGGTCAGACAACCCAGGGCAATCTCGGCAGTGCGGTCGGGAATGTGCAGAATGAGGCTGGCACCAATGATTGCGCCCGGCAGACCTGTTATCAGCAGCAGGATGACAAATTGTCGTTCCAGTGAATCTTCGCGCCAGTGCCGCAGGGTTGCACCCAGGCCAAGTGCCACTGAAGCCACCTTATGGGTCGCAAGCGCGATGCCGAATGGCAGGCCGAGAAAGATGATGGCAGGCAGCTGTACCAATCCGGCGCCACCACCAGAGAAGGCAGAAAACAGGTTGGCCAGCAACGATATAATGAACAGGATAAACTGATCCACCAATGCAAATGCCTCAGAGAGTACAAATAGCAGATCCTACAGGATCCCAATAACAGACCAGAGTTCTTTCTTGGAAATTGATATGTGCAAAGTTAATTTCACCACAATCTGTATCACTCTTATCTTATTACTGACCCTTCCGCTCTCGGTAATGGGAAAAATGTACCGCTGGGTAGATGATGAGGGGCGGGTTCAATACTCAGACCGGGTTCCGCCAGCTCAAAAAGCCAAAGAGCACTCCCGCTTTGATGACAGCGGGATAGAGGTAGAAAAGGTGAAAGCGGCCAAAAGCAAAGAGGAAATCCAGAAGCAGCTGGCTCGTGAAAAGGCATTAAAAAGGCTCCGTGCCGAACAGCAGCGCATTATAGATATTCAAAAAGCAGCCGATCGGGTGCTGCTGCGTACCTTCCGCGCTGAAGATGATATTAAAATGGCGCGGGATGGAAAACTCACAGCAATTGACGTTCATATTCAGGTGATCAGAGGCAACATAAAGCGGCTGAAAAACCGGCTTGAAGAGCTGCAAAAAGGTGCTGCTGACATGGAGCGCCAAGGGAATAAACCCTCGCGGCGCTACTTGGCGGATATGACCTCTCTGCGTCAGCAGATCAAGGATGCATACGCCTCTATTATCGTCAAAGAGCGGGATAAAGATACCATCTGGGCGAGCCATGAAGAGGATCTGCAGCGGTTTCGAACCTTAAAAAAACTTCAGCCTGAAAAACCCGGCATAACCCCATCGCAACAGACTGCTTCACTGTTGGAGACGGTTGTGGCGTGCCCGGATCTGGCAAGCTGCAACCTGGCCTGGAAAAAGGCGCAAACCTATGTCGAACTCTATGCCACGACACCCATGCAGCTCTTCAGCGACATTATTTTAATGACCCGTATGCCCATGCAGGATGATGAATTCAGCCTGACGGTCACCCGCATTGCAGATAAAGAGGGTACGGGTGCAGAGATCTTCCTTGACCTGCAGTGCAAGAACAGCCCTAGAGGGAAGGCCTTCTGCGAAACAGAGAAGGTGGAGGCTGTTCGCCATAATTTTCGCGGGGCATTAACGCCATAACAGACAAAGCCCTGCAGTGCAGGGCTTTGTGCGTGGTCTGTTTATAACCCTGCTTCACGAATAAAGGTGTCGGCTTCGCGAATTGATTTCTCCATATCCTTGACCAACGCAGCGATATTGGACTCAACGGAGCGCAGCTCTTTTTGCAGAGACATAATGGCCTTGGCATTGAGGTTATGTTTCAGGTAGAGCACCTGATCCTTGAAGGCCTTCAGTACCGGATCCATCTTTTTCTCAGCGCGCCGCATCGCAGTAATCAATTTCTTATAGCGGTTGCGTGTATTGCGCAGCTTCTCTTTGCTGTCCCGTTTAAGAGATGCGTTGGTATATTGGTCAAGTTCATCCCCCCACTCTTCAAACAGGGCTTCCGCAACGGACTCTACAGCATCTATCCGGCTGCGAACCTCATCCGCGGCCTCCTCACTATCTTCATACTCATTGTTAAGCTGTTTATATTTATCTTCGAGTGCACCGCCCTTGAAATTCAGTACACTTGAGAATTTTTCCAGTGCGGATTTAAACTGCTCTTTCCCCTCCTGCTGGGCATCGCGTGCCTTGCCAACACGCTCAACCAGAATGTCGCGTTTGTGATAACCCGCCTTTTCAAGTGAGGCGTAGTAAGCCGATTGACACCCGCTCAGGATGAAGAGAAGGGCGGCTAACAGAAGCCCTATTTTTGTAGTGTTATATCTTGTAATGTGCATGGTAGATGGTTCCCGCTAGCCCTATTTAATGGCGTCAATAATTTTATCAGTGCGTTTATCCTGAAGGTGGCCGTGAACCACAAACAGCGCATGGATCACGCCTGGAATCCATCCCAAAATGGTGAGGAACAGATTGAGCAGCGCCTGAATGGGTTTGGCGCAAAAAAATACGGCCAGAGGCGGCAGAATGATGGCTAAAAAATATCGCATGGTGAAAAGTCCTTAAGCAATAACAGCGGCAGCTCTCTCTGTTAGTCACCCTGAATGGTGATAATAACCTGCCGCTGGTGAGGGTGTGTACGATGCTCCCACAGGAAGATACCCTGCCAGGTGCCCAGTGCGCAACCTCCATTGGATATGGGCAGGGTCAGATCCATGTTGGTCAGGATGCTGCGCAGATGCGCTGGCATATCATCCGGCCCCTCCTGTATATGTTCAAAGGTGGGGTCGCCATCGGGGATCAGCCGTGCCATGAAAACCTCAAGATCGTCACGCACGGAAGGATCTGCATTTTCGCAGAGAATAAGTGAGGCGCTGGTGTGCTGGATAAAGAGATGGCAGAGGCCGTTTCGGGTGGCGGATTCATGCACAATCTGTTCGACTTGGCGGGTAATGTCATAGGTGCCTCGCCCACGGGTCTGGATCTGCAATCGCTGCTGTTTGATCATGCGCCGCATTTTAGGCATTCTGTGGGTTGATCAACAAGGTATAAATGCTAAAAATGGCTGCCAATAAAAATAAGGACAACCTGGGAGAGATGCCGGTAACCGCGCTGCAGGGCGTTGGCCCGCGTAATGCAGAACGATTGGAGCGGCTGGGCATCAGCAGCGTACAGGATCTGCTGTTTCACCTGCCATCCCGCTATCAGGATCGAACCAGGGTCATTCCAATCGGCAGTCTGCGGCCCGGTGAGCAGGTGGTTGTGGAGGGTGAGATTGAGCTGAATGATATCAAGTATGGCCGCCGCCGCTCGCTGCTGGTGCAGATAACGGATGGGAGCGGCTCCCTGATCCTGCGTTTTTTCCACTTCTCTGCGGTACAGAAGGACAACCTGGTGAGAGGAGTTCGTCTGCGCTGTTTTGGCGAAGTGCGACGCGGGCCGACTGCACTGGAGCTGATCCACCCGGAATACAGCCGTCTGGATGATAGCGAAGAGCATGCGGTTGAAGAGACGCTCACCCCCATCTACCCCACAACAGAGGGGATGCATCAACTGAGCTGGCGCGGCATGACCGAGCGCGCCCTGGCCATTCTGAACGAGCAGCCGGATCTGCTGCAGGAGTGGCTGCCGCCGGAGTTGCTGGAGCGCTACAACCTGCCGCCACTGTTGGAGAGCGTCCGTTTTCTGCACCGCCCGCCACCGGATGCACCGCAAAACCTGCTGCTGGAGGGCAGCCACCCGGCGCAGCGGCGGCTGGCTTTCGAAGAGCTGCTGGCGCATCAGATCAGCCTGCGCAAACTGCGCCATGAGCAGCGCCGCACACCCGCCCCGATACTGGATGGAGAGAGACAATTAAAAACAGCACTGCTGACCTCACTGCCGTTCAGGCTGACCGCTGCCCAGCAGCGGGTTGTGGCTGAGATCAGCAGTGACCTGAAGCAGCAGCACCCAATGATGCGACTGGTGCAGGGAGATGTTGGCTCAGGTAAGACGGTGGTGGCGGCGCTGGCGGCTATTCAGGCGGTTGAGGCCGACCATCAGGTGGTGCTGATGGCACCTACAGAGCTGCTGGCAGAACAGCATCTGCGAAATTTTCAGGGCTGGCTGGAGCCGCTGGGGGTCAAGGTTGCCTGGCTCACCGGGCGGCATAAAGGCAAAAAGCGGGAGCAGATACTCGCAACGCTGGCCGATGGCAGTGCCGATGTGATTGTCGGCACACACGCCTTGTTTCAGGGGGATGTGCAGTTCCATGCCCTGGGGCTGGCTATCATTGATGAGCAGCACCGCTTTGGCGTGCATCAGCGTCTGGCACTGCGGGAGAAGGGGGCGGAAAAGGGCAGGGTGCCGCATCAACTGATCATGACCGCCACCCCCATACCGCGCACGCTGGCGATGTCGGCCTATGCTGACCTGGATCTCTCGGTGATTGATGAGCTGCCCCCAGGGCGCAAGCCGGTGGCCACCGTGGTGATCCCAGACAGCCGCCGGGATGAGGTGATCAGCCGGGTGCGCAGTGCCTGCAAAGCGGGGCGGCAGGCCTATTGGGTCTGCACCCTGATTGAAGAGTCTGAGGCGTTGCAGTGCCAGGCGGCAGAGGATACCGCAGCACTGTTGACAGAGAGCCTGCCAGAGCTGAGCGTGGGGCTGGTGCATGGGCGTCTTAAGGCGAGTGAAAAAGAGCAGATCATGCTTGATTTCAAAGCAGGAGAGCTGGATCTGCTGGTGGCCACAACGGTGATCGAGGTGGGCGTGGATGTGCCTAATGCCAGCCTCATGATCATTGAAAACCCGGAGCGGCTTGGCCTGGCACAACTGCACCAGCTGCGCGGCCGGGTAGGGCGAGGCACTGCCGAGAGCCACTGCCTGCTCATGTACCATCTCCTGTCAGAGCGCGCGCGCGAACGTCTGAGTACGATGCGCGCCACCAATGATGGCTTTGCCATTGCGCAAAAAGATCTGGAGCTGCGCGGCCCCGGCGAGGTGCTGGGCACCCGTCAGACGGGCGAGATGCAGCTGCGTATTGCAGACCTCGTCCACCACCAGCCTCTGCTGCCCGAGGTGCAACAGGCGGCGGAGATCATCTTGGAGCATTATCCTGATCATGCGCAGCCACTGGTCAAACGATGGCTGGGACAAAAGACAGAGTATGGTGCGGTCTGAGATAATGCCCGACATGAACCCACCAAATCTTACCTCGATGTTGCAACAGCTGATCGCCACGCCGTCGATCAGCAGCGTCAACCCGCGCTGGGATCACGAAAACAGCACCATCATCAATCTGTTGGCGCAGTGGCTGGATGGCATTGGCCTGAGTGTAGAGGTGATCCCCGTGCCAGGGTGTCCCGGCAAGGCCAATCTGATCGCCCGGGCCGGCTCCGGCAGTGAAGGACTGGTGCTCTCCGGTCATAGCGATACCGTCCCCTATGATGAGGGACGCTGGAGCCGTGATCCCTTTGTGCTGACCGAAGAGGATGGCCGCCTCTACGGCCTGGGCACGGCCGATATGAAATCCTTCTTTGCGCTGGTGATTGAGGCGCTCCGGGATATGCCGCTGGAACGGCTGAAACAGCCGCTGACCATCATTGCCACCGCCGATGAAGAGAGCACAATGAGCGGCGCCCAAGCCCTGTTGGCCATGCGAAAGCGGCTGGGGCGATATGCAGTAATCGGCGAGCCAACAGGGCTTAGGCCGATACGCATGCACAAAGGCATTGCCATGGAGGCAATACAGCTGACCGGGCGCTCTGGCCACTCCAGTGATCCGGCCAATGGCGTGAGCGCGCTGGATGGGATCTACACCGTGATGGGGGAGCTGATGGCCTGGCGCAAGGAGCTGGAGCGCGACCATCGCAACCTCATGTTTAAGGTGGAGAGCCCCACCATCAACCTGGGGCATATCCAGGGGGGTGACAACCCCAACCGCATCTGCGCCTTCTGCGAGCTGCATATCGACATGCGCCCGTTACCCGGAATGCGGCTGAATGATATGCGCAGTGTGCTGAAAAAGCGCCTGACTGCGGCACTGCGGGGCAGCGGGTTGCAGCTTGAGGTGAAGCCGCTGTTCCACGGTACCCCGGCGATGGAGACGCCTGCCGACTCAGCCATCGTCAGATATGCTGAAGAGCTGACAGGTTTTGATGCAGAGGCGGTCGCCTTTGGTACGGAGGGGCCCTATCTGACTGAGTTGGGGATGGAGACGATCATCATGGGGCCAGGCAGCATCAGGCAGGCGCATCAGCCGGATGAATATCTGGAGCTCAGCCATATAAAACCAGCGATTGAATTGATACAGTCACTGGTACGCAGATTCTGCTACTGACCCGGAACAAGAGTAAAGATGGTGCCGACAAAAAAAGCCAAGCCTGATCTGTTTGTGGACTGGTTCCGCAGCTCATCGCCCTATATACATGCCCATCGAGGTCGCACCTTCATCATTGTTTTTGGAGGGGAAGCGGTTGCAGATGGCGCATTTCCCAATCTGATCCATGACATCGCTCTGCTGCATGGGTTGGGGATCAAGCTGGTTCTGGTGCATGGGGCGCGGCCGCAGATTGAGCAGCGCCTGAAGGCGCGACATGCCCGGATGCAATATATCAACGGCCTGCGTGTGACCGATGATGCGGCGCTGGCCTGCGTCAAAGAGGCGGCGGGGATGGTGCGGGTCGAGATTGAGGCGCTGCTGTCGATGGGGCTGGCAAACTCTCCGATGGCCGGGGTGCGTATCCGGGTCGCTTCGGGCAATTTTGTCACGGCGCGTCCATTGGGTGTTAGAGAGGGGGTGGACTACGGCCACACGGGCGAGGTTCGGCGCATCGATGCCGATGCCATTCGCCAGCAGCTGGAGCAGGATGCCATTGCGCTGGTGCCGCCGCTGGGTTATTCGCCCACAGGTGAGGTGTTCAACCTGGGCGCGGCCGATCTTGGGGCGGCCATCGCTGCGGCGCTGGGCGCCGACAAGCTGATCATCCTGATGGAGGGCGGGGGGCTGGTCGATAGCCGAAACCGGTTGATCACCCATATCATTGCGCGTGAAGCGGAAGCGATGCTGGCTCGCCGGAAGAAGCTTCCGGAGGATGTGGTGCAGCAGCTGCGTGCAGCAATCAATGCCTGCCGCCGGGGCGTGAAGCGTATCCATCTGCTGGGGCGGGCGCTGGATGGCGTACTGTTGCGGGAGCTCTTTACCCGCGATGGCGCAGGTACCCTGATCACGGCTGAACCCTATGAAGATCTGCGTACGGCGCGCATCGATGATGTTGGGGGTATTCTGGAGCTGCTGGCACCACTGGAGGAGACGGGCATGCTGGTGCGCCGCTCAAGGGATCTGCTGGAGACGGAGATTGATCGGTTTACCGTGGTGGAGCGCGATGGCATGGTGATCGCCTGTGCTGCACTCTACCCTTATGAGAAAGAGTCATTGGCAGAGTTGGCCTGCCTTGCGGTGCACCCTGATTATCAAAACAGCAAGCGCGGCGAGACCCTGCTACAGCAGATGGAGGGGAGGGCGCATGCGCTTGGAATCACCGGGCTGTTTGTGCTGACGACCCAGGCCATGCACTGGTTTCTTGAGCGTGGCTTTGCGGCACTGCCGCTGCAAGAGCTGCCGATAAAAAAGCGCCAGCTCTACAACTACCGGCGCAATGCCAAGGTTTTTTTTAAAAAACTCTGAAAAACTGAGGTTCAATCCTCTTGCCAGGGATCTCTCTTCTTGTCCATCTCTCTGGTAAAGAAGGCAAAGGCATTACGGCCACTCTTTTTGACCTGATACATTGCCATATCAGCGTTCTTCAGCAGGGTATCGGCACTGCTGGCATCGTCGGGATAGAAAGCGATACCGATGCTGGCGGAGGTGAATGACTCTTCCCGTTCCGCCAGGGTCAGTGGTTGAGCCAGGCTTTCCAGCACCTTTTTTGCCACCTGTGCGCCGCCGCTCCGGCCATCAATATCAGGCAGAATGATGGTGAATTCATCTCCGCCCAGGCGGGCTACGGTGTCTGATTCACGTGCGCAGGCCCGTAGCCTCTGTGCTATCTCTTGCAGCAACTGGTCACCTGCCTCATGCCCCAGGCTGTCATTTACCCATTTGAAGCGATCCAGGTCGATGAACATCAGTGCCAGTGACCACCCCTCGCGGTGGGCGGAGTGGATGGCCTGGGAGAGGCGATCCATAAAGAGGGCGCGGTTGGGCAACCCGGTCAGTGCATCGAAGTTGGCCTGCCGCCAGAGCTTCTCCTCTTGCTGCTTGCGTTCCGTGATGTCGCTGAAGAGAGCCACATAGCCCGTGATCTCCCCCTGCTCATTGCAGACGGCGTTAATGATCATCCGCGCCGGGTAGAGCTCGCCACTCTTGCGCCGCTCCCAGATCTCGCCTTCCCACTTTTTATTCTGTTCCAGACTGCTCCACATCTGCCGGTAGTATGCCAGGTCGTGCCGACCAGAGCGTTGCAGGGAGGGGTTCTTCCCAATCACCTCCTCCTCTGTGTAGCCGGTGATGTTGCAAAAGGCCCGGTTAACCGCCTGGATGCGGTTGTTCCGGTCGGTGACGATGATGGCTTCGGCCGTGGTTTCGAATACGATGGCGGCCAGGCGCAACTGTTCATTGGCCTGACGCATGCTGTTGAGCAGTTGCTCTCTCTCCAGCAGTCGTTCGATGATGGTGGGTAGATGCTCCAGATAGCGGCTGTCGGGTTCCTTGATGATGTAATCTGCAGCCCCAAGCTTCATGGCCTCAACGGCCACAGCGAGCTCGCTCATCCCGGAGAGCATGATGGTGGGCGGCAGGGCGTCCCCTTCGGAGAGGGTGCGGATCAGCTCCAGGCCATTGAGTTTGGGAAGTTGGTAATCGACCAGTACTGCCTGGTAGTTACCCGTCTGAATCATGACCAGCCCCTGTTCGCCATCACTGGCCAGCTCCACCGTATAACCGGCACGTTCAAGACGCATCTGGGTCATCCGGGCCAGGCTCGGGTCATCCTCTATGTAGAGGAGTCTGGCTTTAGCGGTAGGGGTGGACTGGGTCAAGGGAGCCGCGCCCGAATCGCGATGCACAGGCAGTGTGGGGGATGGGTGCTCCCTGCCAATAACAAGTATCGTTCCACTATTTGTCTGCCCTCTTCCGTTTTCTCTGTGGCAGGTTGAAACTGAATGTCGTCCCCTCTCCCAATTCTGACTGGCACCAGATATCTCCATCCAGACGCAGCACCAGTGTCTTGACATAGGTCAGCCCCATACCCTCGCCAGGCTCTTTTTGATCCCCCGCCCGCTGATAGATCTTGAATACCCTGTCAATCTCATCTGCAGCAATACCACGGCCATTGTCGCGAACGTGGAAGGTGGTGCCGTTGTGGTCCTGCTCGGCAGTTATTTTGATTATGCCGGGCTGCTCAGGAGAGCGGTATTTGATGGCATTGGAGAGCAGGTTGCCGAAGATCTGCTGCATGACCAGGGGGTCGGTGTAGAGTGTGGGAAGGTGGCTCTGTTCTATTGTTATCTCTTGGGTTTCGATGGCATAGGCGAGGGTTTTCAGCTCCTGTTTCACCAGCAGCTCGATATCCACTGGCTCATAGCTCAGTTTCTGATGTCCCATGCGTGAGAGTTTGAGGATGGCCTTTACCAGGGCATTCATTTTGGTCGTTGAGGTCTCAATGAAATCCATGGCTTCAGGGATACGCTGGTCAAACGTATGCTTCAGTGCTACTTGCTGTGTCTCGCCGAAATGGGGCAGTCCGGCCTCCACGGCTGGGTGCAGCAGCTTCAGGCCGTAGCGCAGTTCACCGGTAAAACCCTGGATGCTGGTCAGGGGTGCACGCAGGTCATGGGAGACAATGTAGGCAAACTCCTTGAGTTCTTTTTCGGATCGGGCAAGCTTGGTGCTGCGCTCTTCCAGAATGGTTTCCAGATGGTCTTGGTAGCGTATCAGCTCCTGTTCTGCCAGCTTGCGCCTGGTGATGTCCTGTATTTGAGTAACGAAGTGCAGTGGCGTGCCTTGTGTATCCTGGAGTAGCGATGCAGATATCGAACCCCAGACCGTGTGTCCCTCTTTATGGAGGTATCTCTTCTCAAATATTGCGGCATCAATACCCCCTTCCAACAGTCGGCGCAGGTGATCAGTGCTGATCTGTACGTCATCTGGGTGGGTAATATCCTGGATGGTTTTATTCAAAAGTTCTTTTTCTGAATAGCCCAGCATGAAGCAGAGTGAGCTGTTGACCTGCAGCAGTTGAGCATCAGGGCTGAGGATGGCCATGCCGATTGCTGAGCTGGTGAACATGCTGCGGAATTGGCGCTCTTTTTCCATGAGTGCTTTATTGGCTGCTTGCAGCTCGTTAGTGCGTTGTGCCACGCGCGACTCCAGCTCATCATAGGCCTTTTGCAGCGCCCGTTCGGCTCGTTTACGTGCGGTGATGTCGGTAAAGGATGCTACGGCACCGGTTATAATGCCTTTGTCATAGACGGGATGGCAGCGGAATTCTGCTGAAAAGTGCAATCCATCTGTGCGCTGAATCTGAATGTCTGCACCAAAAACAGGCTCACCCTTTTGGAATACAATGCAGTCCTGGCAGGTTATAAATGTGGGTGAGTGGGTGCCGGGGCAGTCATGGTGTATGAGCTGGTGTATCGGCTTCCCGATAAGCTCTGATGCCTCTTCATAGCCCAGGAGATCGACACAGGCCCGGTTGGCCAGAGTGCAGTTTCCATCGGCATCCAGGCTGTAGATCCCTTCGCCCGTGGAGTCGATCAGCCGGTGTATTTTCTGCTCACACTCTGTGTGAGTCTCTGCCCGGTGGTGGATATTGTTATTTTTTTCCATGGCACCCCTGCCTGCTTGCTTATTGGGTTTAGACCCGTCTTTGTTTCACAGATGGTTTTTTAGAATGATACCGCCTTTCCCGGAGCGCAGCTTAAGGGGAAACCGCCAAATATACAATATTATTGTAGGGTTATTTGGGGTTTGCTGGTTGTGGGAATCTGTGCCGGGGGTGTTAGAATTCCGGTCCCCTTCATCCATAGGCAGCAGCTGCGGATTAGCAGATTTTCTACTAAATCAAATAGAACCAACCATGTCCCAGGACTCTAAAAAGGCGCTGGCAACCGCTATGGTCGTCAATGCGGGTGCCGTAGTGCTAAAGCTTTTGACTGCGTTTGCGGGCGGCTCACCCTCGATGATGAATGGGGCTATCCATAATCTGGTGAGCACACTTAATCAGGCAGCGCTCTTTTTTGGATGGGTCGAAGCCGCCCGGCCAGCCGTGCAACAGGGTGGCAGTGGTTCGCTACAAAAAAGAGCCCTTTGGGATCGATGGGGCACCACCGGGCTGTTTGCTACAGGTGCCGTTTTGGGGCTGGTTTACGCCTGGTATGCCTGGCATGAGCTGAGCAGGGCAGGTGATCCGGCTCTTGTTGAACTGCTGGGGATCTTTTTTGACCCACTGGGGCTGGCGCTTGCCGTGCTGGGCCTGGCTTTTATTATGGAGAGCTATGCCTTCCTGCTTGTGCTTAAAGTGCTTTTATCCATCATGCGCAGGGAGGGGATTTCCAACCCCTTCCGATACCTTGCTAAGTTCAGGAAAACGGCACTGGTTGTCGTGCTGCTGGAGAGTGCCGTGGCGCTGCTTGGGTTGGTTTTTGCTGTGGTGGGTATTGGCCTCCGTGCAACAACGGGCAGCGCTATCTGGGATATTGGCTGCTCTGTTCTGATTGCCATCCTGTTGGGCGGCATGGCCTTTTACTCTGGTGCTGTGAGGGTGCGGTCTGCATGATCGGCAGTGCTGGTGTGGTATTTAGCCCTTCTGAGATGGAGATAATACGTTATCATCCAGCCCCTTCTCCCCTCTATCTGTTGTGACGATTAAATGCTAGTAGAAAAGTATTACCAGGAAGCCGCTGGACAGATCCAGGTTTCACGCCAGCAGGCCAGTGATTTTGCAAAGAATATTGCAGATGACTTTAACCCGATTCATGACATTGATGCCAAACGCTTCTGCGTGCCGGGTGATCTGCTGTTTGCCATTATGCTGGCTCGATATGGGCTGAGCAGCAGGATGGCCTTTACCTTTTCCGGCATGGTGACGGATGAGGTCTCACTGGTGGTTCCGGATCTGGATGAAGGGCATATCTCCATCACCAGCGCAGCCGGCAAGGAGTACCTCTGCTTTGATCGTAGCGGTGATCTGTCAACCAATCCGGCGCTGATCGACTGCTTTACCCGCAGCTACATAGAGTTTTCCGGGCATAATTTTCCACACATCCTGGTGCCACTGATGGCCAAGCACAATGTCATGATCAACCCTGACCGCCCGTTGGTGATGTATCAGGGGATGTCATTCGAGCTGGATCGACTTGATCTTGCAGCCCCCAGGCTGGAGCTGGTCAGCTCGACCCTTGAGATCGTCAAAAAAAGAGGCAATGTGACACTTGAATTTTGCTTGAAAGAGTCCGGCGAAGTGGTTGGGCGGGGTCAGAAGATGATGGTGCTGAGCGGCCTTCGGCCTTATGAGCGGGATAAAGTAGATGGGCTGGTTGCGGCCTATGCATTGCGCAAGCGGGGCCATGAGGGTTAATAACTTCAGCTTTTGAGTTAAAATGGGCTTTTTTTACTTGGTGGAGATGGGCATAAATGTTTAGCAAAGAGATGCAGATCAGTGGTTTTGACGATGAGATCTGGGCGGCCATTCAGGCTGAGGAGCAACGCCAGGAGGATCACATCGAACTGATCGCCTCGGAAAACTATACCAGCCCCCGAGTGATGCAGGCGCAGGGTTCGGTACTGACCAATAAGTATGCAGAGGGCTATCCGGGCAAACGCTACTACGGCGGCTGTGAATTTGTCGATATTGCTGAGCAGCTGGCCATTGATCGGGCCAAGGCGCTGTTCGGGGCAGATTATGCCAATGTGCAGCCACACGCCGGCTCACAGGCCAATGCGGCGGTCTATATGGCGCTGTGCCAGCCGGGTGACACGGTGCTGGGCATGAGTCTGGCGCATGGCGGTCACTTGACCCATGGGGCAAAACCCAGCTTCTCCGGCAAGATCTACCATGCCGTTCAGTATGGGCTCAACCCCGAGACCGGCGAGATTGACTACGATGAGGTAGAGCGCCTGGCTCGCGAGCATAAACCCAGGATGATCGTGGCCGGTTTTTCTGCCTACTCGCGGGTGGTGGATTGGCAGCGGTTCCGCACCATTGCCGATGGGGTGGGTGCCTGGCTGTTCGTGGATATGGCGCATGTGGCCGGGCTGATTGCCGTCGGTCTCTACCCGAACCCGGTACAGATTGCCGATGTGACCACCACTACCACCCATAAAACCCTGCGTGGTCCGCGCGGCGGGCTGATTCTGGCCAAAGCCAACCCCGAGATAGAGAAGAAGCTGAACTCACTGGTCTTCCCCGGAACACAGGGAGGGCCTCTGATGCATGTTATCGCGGCCAAGGCGGTGGCCTTTAAAGAGGCGATGCAGCCGGAATTTAAAGCGTATCAGCAGCAGGTGATGAACAATGCCCGGACGATGGCCAAGGTTTTTATTGAACGGGGCTATGATGTGGTCTCCGGTGGCACCGATGATCACCTGTTTCTGGTCAGTTTTATTGAAGCGGGGCTGACCGGAAAAGAGGTGGATGGCTGGTTGGGCAGCGCAAATATCACCGTGAATATGAATGCCGTACCCAATGATCCACAATCCCCATTTGTGACCAGCGGCATTCGTATTGGCACGCCCGCAGTGACCACCCGTGGCTTTGGTAAAGAGGAGGTGCGGGATCTGGCAGGCTGGATGTGTGATCTGATCGACAGCAGGGGGGATACAGCTACCGTTGAACAGGTCAAGGCCAAGGCGGCCGAGTTGTGCAGGCGGTTCCCGGTCTATGTTAGTTAGGTACAAGGTACAAGATACAAGGTGCAAGGCGGGGGTGGTGTCGAGCGCCCCCTGCCCCTTGTGCCTTGCGGCTTGAAACTGAATTATGCGCTGTCCTTTCTGTGGAGCCCAAGATACGAAGGTTATCGATTCCCGCCTCTCTGGTGAGGGGGATCAGGTGCGCCGCCGCCGGGAGTGCACCGTCTGCAAGGAGCGTTGCACCACTTATGAGACGGCAGAGTTGAATCTGCCATATCTTATCAAAAGGGATGGCAGCCGGGTTCCGTTTGATGGGCGGAAGGTGGCCTCAGGTATTGCGCGGGCATTGGAGAAACGCCCGGTCAGCACCCAGCAGGTGGATGATGCGCTCAACCATATTCGACGCAAATTGGTGGCGACAGGCGAGCGTGAGGTCTCAACTAATCAGGTGGGCGAGTGGGTCATGGATGAGCTGCGCGTTCTGGATCAGGTGGCCTATGTGCGGTTCGCCTCTGTCTATCGCAAGTTTGAGGATGTGAACGCCTTTCGGGAGGAGATCGAGTTACTGGAGCGCCACCCGACTTCTGAGACCCAACAGCAGCAGGATCGCCCGACCAAAAAAACGGATGACAGATGATCCGGCCTGAGGATTACCCCTTTATGGCGCAGGCGATCAAACTGGCGCGCAGGGGGCGTTTCAGCTGCCACCCCAATCCCAGGGTTGGTGCACTGCTGGTTCAAAACGGGATTGTCGTTGGCGAGGGCTTTCACCAGCGTGCGGGTGAGCCACATGCCGAGCCGATTGCGCTCTCTGCGGCAGGCGGTTGCGCCCGGGGTGCCACCGTCTATGTCACTTTAGAACCCTGTAGCCACCATGGCCGTACCCCCCCCTGTGCCGACGCCCTGATTCAGGCCGGGGTCAGCCGGGTGGTGGTGGCGATGGAGGATCCCAACCCAGTGGTAGCAGGCCGGGGGGTGGAGCGCCTCCGGCAGGCCGGGATCGAGGTGCATGTTGGTCTGCTGGAGTCTGAGGCGCAGCGGCTCAACCCCGGTTTTATCAAGCGCATGCGTCACGGTCTGCCCTTTGTGCGCTGCAAGCTGGCGATGAGTCTGGATGGGCGAACTGCCATGGCCAGCGGCGAGAGCAAGTGGATCACCTCGGATGCAGCGCGTCGGGATGTCCACCGCCTGCGAGCGCTTAGCTCGGCGGTGATGACCGGGGTGGGGACGGTGATTGCGGATGATGCCTCGCTTAATGTGCGGCTGCCCGCTGCCGCGCTGGAGGGCGTCGGGCCGGATAATCTGCCCTCTCCGCAGCGCCTGGTGCTGGACTCCAGCCTGCGCATGCCGCTGCACTCAAAGATGCTGTCACTTCCGGGGGAGACCACCATCCTCTGCCTCGAAGGCGAGCCGGAGAGACAAGGGGCTCTGGAGACTGCAGGTGCAGTGGTGGTCACCCTGCCTGAGCTCAGAGGCCGGGTGGATTTGCGCGCTGCCATGCGCTATCTCGCCCGGCAAGAGATCAATGAAATCCTGCTTGAGGCGGGGCCGCAGCTGGCGGGCAGCATGTTGCAGGCGGGGCTGCTGGATGAGTTGGTGATCTACATGGCACCGCATCTGATGGGGGATGGCGCCAAGGGGTTGTTCCACCTGCCGGATTTGCTGCAGATGCAGGATCGGATCGAGCTGGAGATTGCAGATATTCGCGCTGTAGGCGGGGATTGGCGCATCACGGTGACCCTCTCTAACTGCTGTAGCGCATAACGATGCCAGCAATCAATCGAATCACTCAGCGTTGGGATCTCTGGATCATTATCCTGCTGGGGCTCTATTTTATCGGCCGCCTCCTCTATTTTGCGTTTACCGTCGGGCCGGGTGTGCCGCCTGACGAGATGACACATATTGGCATTGTCCGCCTCTATGCCGAGACGCTGTTCGGAATAGAGGATTCGGCCGCCTCCCTGCGTTACGGGTTGGTGACGCATATACCCTATCTCTACTATTTTCTGATGGGAAAAGCGGCTGCCCTGCTGGGCAGTACGGACTACATTACGCTACGGATGCTGAATATCGGCCTGGCGCTGGCGTTTCTGGTCGTGGCCTATCGGTTGAGCCTGCTGATGCTGAAGAGCAGGCTGATGCGGGTGCTGTTTTTTGTGATGCTGACCAACACGCTGATGTTCGGCTTTCTGTCGGCAGCAGTGAACTATGACAACCTCGCCAATCTGCTGGCGCTCTCCGCTCTCTATTTTCTGGTGCGCTATTTATGCCCGCCGTCTGGGTATCTGGGCTCTGCCAGACCTGCCGATCTGCTGCTGTTTTTGATCAGTACCCTGCTGGGTCTGCTGACCAAGGGAACCTTCCTGATGTTGGCGCCAGTGTTTGCTGTGGTCTGGCTGCTGTCACGCCGACAGACGTTGTGGGCTGATCTGCGGGTACTGGCGCAGGAGATCCGCCTTGGGGGTGGTTATATCCGCTCGCTGGGCATTGCGCTGCTGCTCTGCGTGGTGGCCAACCTGTCGCTCTATGGTGCCAATCTTGTTCAATACAACCGTATCGTTCCGGGCTGTGCGCAGGTGCTGACGCATGAAAAATGCATGCAAAACAGGATCTATGCCCGAAACTGGGTCATCACTCAATACCGGCTGGACAAGCTCTCCTATATGGATGCCTGGCGCGCCACCGAGCTGATCCGTCATCCGGGGGATATTGCACATGCCAAGCGCCTGCTGAACAATGTGCGCCAGTACAAGATGGCCCGGCCGGATGATCTGAATGTACTGGATTATATGCATCTGGTCTGGAACCAGGCGGTGAAGCCCTCTATCTTTGGCATCCAGGCGCACCGCTCCATGCTGCGATCGCCGAATGAGCTTTGGGCCTATGGGCTGACCTGTTTCGTGGCGCTGCTGCTGATGGTGCGAACGCTTCGTCTTGATGGCTCTGACGGGCTTTGGCTGGGGATGGCGGGTCTGCTCTTTGGCTACTACTTTTTTCTGGTGGGTTACTATAACTATACCGGCTATCTGCAGCACCATGCCCTGTTGTTGGGGGTTCAGGGGCGCTATCTGTTTCATGTGCTGGTTCCTGCCTATCTACTGATGGCGGAGTTTCTGCTGCGCCCCTTTCCGAAATGGGGGAGGGTGGTGGTTGCAGGTGCAGTGGCAGGTCTATTTATAATGGGGGATTTTCCCTACTACCTCAGCCGTGTAACTGAGGCGTGGGGGCAGGCCGCAGGGTGAATTTTATGGGATTAAAGAGCTAAATGTTTACAGGTATCATTCAGGCGATAGGGCAGGTTATCAGGGTCGAGCAGCGCGGTGGCGATGTGCGGCTTCACATCAATACAGGCGCGCTTGAGCTGGATGGCGTGCAGCTTGGTGACAGCATAGCCGTCAATGGCGTCTGTCTGACAGCGGTTGATCTGCCGGGTGACGGGTTTGTCGCGGATGTTTCGCGTGAGTCCCTCTCGCTGACATCATTGGGTGGATTGCGGTCAGGCAGTCGGGTCAATCTGGAGAAGGCACTGACGCTGAGCACCCCACTGGGCGGGCATCTGGTAAGCGGGCATGTCGATGGGATGGGACGGGTTTTAGAGCGCAGAGAGGATGCCCGCTCTATACGCCTGCGGATAGAGGCGCCAACCGAGCTGGCGCGTTATATCGCGCCCAAAGGCTCTATCTGTATCGATGGCACCAGCCTTACAGTGAATAGTGTGGAAGGCTCTATATTTGGACTCAACATCGTGCCGCACACCCTGGAAAAGACCATCATTGGCGACTATCAATCTGGCAGTGCCGTCAATCTGGAGGTGGACCTTATTGCGCGTTATCTGGAGCGCCTGCTACTGGGCGAAAAGCAGGGGTGCGCTACTGCAGCTGGCATCAGCCGCTCCTTTCTGGCGGAAAATGGGTTTCTGAAATAGGCGATCTCTTTTTCAATAGTGCCGCTGTTTCTGTTACACTTCCCTGTTTGCCGTTGCAAAATTATTTGTGCGACATCTATTGGCCGCGGAGAGAAACCAGCCAGATGGCTTTGAATACAACTGAAGAGATTATAGAAGAGCTTCGACAGGGAAAGATTGTCATCATCATGGATGATGAGGATCGCGAAAATGAGGGCGACCTCCTTATCGCGGGTGATATGGCCACCCCCGAGGCCATCAATTTTATGGCGCGCTACGGTCGCGGCCTCATCTGCCTGACCCTGACCGCAGAGCGTTGTCAGCAGCTGCGTCTGCCCATGATGGTGAGCGATCAGGATACACAGCATGCGACCAATTTCACCGTCTCAATCGAGGCGGCAGAGGGTGTGACCACCGGCATCTCAGCCGCAGACAGGGCGACTACCATCCGGGCAGCGGTGGCAGCCGATGCCCAGCCCGAGGATCTTGTCCAGCCCGGCCACATCTTCCCACTCATGGCGCAACCCGGCGGTGTGCTGGTGCGTGCAGGCCACACGGAAGCGGGCTGCGACCTGGCGCGACTGGCGGGCTTGAGCCCCAGCGCTGTGATTGTTGAGATCCTGAATGATGATGGCAGCATGGCAAGGCGGCCTGATCTGGAGCGCTTCGCCAAGCAGCATGGGCTGAAGATCGGCACCATTGCAGATCTGATTCAATACCGGGTGAGTAATGAAAAGACGGTTGAACGGGTAACCGAGTGCCATCTGCCGACACGCTACGGCGAATTCAATCTGGTTGCCTACCAGGATCGCATTGATGATGAGCTGCACATGGCACTGGTGCTGGGTGAGATCGACCCTGAAAAACCGACATTGATACGTGTGCACATGCAGAATTCACTGCACGACCTCTTCGGTACCACCCGCATTGACCAGGGTTGGCCGCTGCGTAGTGCCATGCGGTGGATTGCCGAAGAGGGAGAGGGGATCATCATCGTGCTGCGCAACCATGACTCTGCGCGAGAGATTATCCAGCGCATGCGTGACTATCAGATCCACGAAGAGAAAGGCCAGGTGCCCAAAAGAGATGGCGGCAAAGAGCTGCGCACCTTTGGCGTCGGTGCCCAGATTTTGTCCGACCTTGGGGTAAAAAAGATGCGGGTATTGAGCGCGCCGAAGAGTATTCATGGCCTCTCGGGTTTTGGGCTGGAGGTCGTAGAGTACGTCTGCCCTGATTGCGGTGCCGCCGGCTCGTTAACATCAACTTTACAGGAAGAGCGATAAGATGAGCATTAAAACCATTGAAGGCGAACTGCAGGTACGCAATGCCAGATTCTGTCTGGTGGTTGCGCGGTTCAACAGCTTTATTGTGGAGAGTCTGCTGGATGGTGCGATTGATACCCTGAAGCGGCATGGCGCCAGCGAGGCCGACATCACTATAGTGCGTGTGCCGGGTGCCTTTGAGCTGCCTCTGGCGCTGGAAAAGGTAGCCGCTGGCGGCGAGTACGAGGCTATTATCGCCCTGGGTGCGGTGATCCGCGGTGGCACCCCGCATTTTGATTTTGTGGCGGGAGAGTGTGTAAAAGGGATGGCGCAAGTGACCCTTAAGCATGCAGTGCCGGTTGCCTTTGGGGTATTGACCACCGACACCATCGAGCAGGCGGTTGAGCGTGCTGGAACCAAGGCCGGTAACAAAGGCGCCGAGGCCGCCCTGTCAGCAATCGAGATGGTCAATGTGTTGCGACAACTCTGATGGGTGGCAGACGCAGCAGATCCAGAGAGCTTGCACTGCAAGCACTCTACCAGTGGCAGCTGGCCAGCCAGAATATAAAGGACATCATTCAGCAGTTTAAGGATGATGAACCGCCCAATAGCTACGAAGAGGCGTACTTTGTGGATCTGGTTCGTGGCGTTCCCACCCACCTGAATGAGCTGGATGCAGCGCTCTCCCCCTACCTGGATCGAGCCATTCGAAGCGTCGACCCCGTGGAGCGCGCCGCCCTGCGCCTTGGCGCGTACGAACTGGCACACCATCCGGAAGTGCCCTATCGGGTGGCAATTAATGAAGCGGTTGAACTCACCAAGATATTTGGCGCAGAGGATGGACATAAGTACATCAATGGTGTGCTGGACAAGCTGGCCAGGAAGCTGCGTCCGGCAGAGATCAAACGCTGATTCAGGAGATGGCGCTTTCTGAATTCAGACTTATCCAGCGGTTTTTTGCCCACACGGGTGCGTCTCGAACCGATGTCAAATTGGGTGTGGGTGACGACTGTGCCGTGCTGAGCCTCCCGGCAGGGAAAGAGCTTGTCGTCTCTATTGATACCCTGGTTGAGGGTGTCCACTTCTTTGAGAATTCAGATCCCGAACGGCTCGGCCATAAGTCGCTGGCGGTCAATCTAAGTGACCTGGCAGCCATGGGTGCCGAACCGGCTTGGGCGACGTTGGCACTGACCCTGCCTGCAGTGGATGAAGATTGGCTGGAGGCATTCTGCCGGGGCTTTTCCCGTCTGGCGGCTGCGCATAATGTGCAGTTGATCGGCGGTGATACCACCAGTGGCCCACTCAATATCAGCATCCAGGTGCATGGCTTTGTGACGGCTGGTGCAGCATTGCGCCGTGATGGAGCGCAGCTGGGTGATCTGATCTACGTTACCGGCAGGCTGGGTGATGCGGGGTTGGCGCTGCGCACAGTGGGCAATGTGGCGGTTCCGGCTGCAGTGCAGTCACGCCTCGATTTACCAACGCCCCGCCTGCAAGAGGGGCGGGCGCTGGTGGGGCTGGCGCATGCAGCCATTGATATTTCAGATGGTCTGATCTCGGATCTGGGGCATATCTGTGATGCCAGTGGGGTTGGCGCAACCCTGTATGTTGAAAAGCTGCCCTGTTCCCAGGTGGTTCGTGATTATATTCATGCAAACAACGACTGGTCCCTGCCGCTTTCGGCTGGGGATGATTACGAACTCTGCATCACCATCCCACCGGAAAAGCTGGCAGAGGCAGAACGGCTTGCCGCAGATTTTGAGTGTGGTCTGACCCCAATAGGGCGCATCGAGGCGTCAGCAGGCATCCGCTGTCTGACCGCAGATGGTCAGGCCGTTCAACTGAGTGCTTCCGGCTATGAACACTTCTCCTCCTAACGCTGAAGCCGGGCTGAAGCCAGCCCCGGATTGGCGCAACCCCTGGCATCTGCTGGCCTTTGGCCTGGGGTCGGGGGGCGTTCCAATAGCCCCAGGTACCGCTGGAACCCTGGCCGCGGTGCCGCTCTATCTGCTGCTTGCCCCATTGGGCAGCACGGTATACCTGCTGGTGCTGCTGGTGATGTTTCTTTTTGGCATCTGGCTGTGTGACAAGGTATCCAGGGATTTAGGGGTACATGATCACGGTGGCATCGTTTGGGATGAGTGGGTCGGTTTTCTCATCACTATGCTCTGGGCACCTTCCGGATGGCTCTGGGTGCTGCTTGGCTTTCTGCTGTTTCGACTGTTTGATATCTGGAAGCCATGGCCTATCGGCTATCTGGATCGGCATCTGAGCGGAGGCCTGGGGATCATGCTGGATGATGTGCTGGCCGGGGTTTATAGTCTGCTGCTGCTGCAGATATTGGTGCATCTCTGATCCAGCGGCCAGCAAACCCATATAAAGAGGTCTCTTAAGTAGCGCCAAAAACAGCCGATAACAGGTGATAGAAGCGTAGTACGCTTATTTGTGGTGAACTCCCTGTAAAAAATGAATTAAATAAGTGAGTTGTATGATGAGGTGCCATTGATGGCTGTAATGCCAACAAGTAAAGAAGCGGAGCTGCTGAAGACGCGGGTTCCGATCAATACGCTGTCTGATAATGACAGAGCTGCACTGCTGGAAAAAACCAGCGTAAAATATATAAAAAGAGGCGAGTATCTGTTCCGCCAGGGTGATACTGACTCCAAAAATGTCTACCTGCTCTCAGGCCGGGTTGATCTGCTGCTGAACAATAAGGTGGTAGACACCATCACAGATGATTTAGAGACCGCACGTTTTGCCCTGGCACACCAATTCCCGCGAAAATTCTCGGCCAGAGCCAAAGAGCCCGTCAAGTTTGTCAGCATTGACAGCCAGCTGCTTAGCGGGCTGCTGACACCGACCCAAACGGAAAGCAATCCAGCTGCTGATGAAGATTGGATGACCCAGCTGCTGAGGTCATCCGTTGTTCAGCACATACCGCCTGCCAATATCCAAAATGTCATGATGCGGATGGAGCGGGTGGAGGTAAAGGCTGGGGATGAGGTGGTTAAACAGGGTGATGAAGGGTGCTACTTTTTTCTTATCCACAAAGGGCGCTGTGTAGTAACCCGAAAGCATGATCATCACAGCGAGGCTGAAGAGCTGGCCCGCTTGGGGGCGGGGGATAGCTTTGGGGAAGAGGCGCTGCTGTCGGACAAGCTCAGGGGCTGCTCAGTGACCATGCTGACGGATGGTGTTTTGTTCCGTTTAGGCAAAGAGGATTTTACTGCATTTATAAAACGTCCTTTGACCAAAAATGTAGATTATGAGAAGGCCTGTAAAATTGTTGAGGCGGGTGGTGTATGGCTGGATGTGCGAGACCCGGCCGAGCATCAGCGCAATGGCATGGATGGCAGCATCAATATACCGCTGCATTCGCTGCGGTTTCAGATTGGCAGCCTGGGGACTGACCGCCAATATGTTGTCTATTGTGCGGATGGCAATCAGAGTGCGGTTGCGGCTTTTTTGCTGTTTGAGCGTGATGTCAAAGCTGTTGTGCTTAAAGATGGCATTGATCGCCTGCTTCATGTGGAGAAGAGCGTAGCCGCTGACACTCAGGACGAGGCCGTGCTACCGCAGCAGGATGCTGATGAAACTGTAGATATATCCAGGTTAATCCAGGAGCGTGATGAGGCCAGAAAACAGGTGGTCCAGCTGGAGAAGAATCTCCTTGAAACCACTGAAAAATATGAGCAGGTACAGCATAGACTTGTGACCAACATCTCTACATTGAAACAGATGGTGCAGGATTTGAAGTTAAAACTTGCGGCGTCCCAGGAGAGCGGTACCGCGCAAGAGCATGCTGGTGGAGATGAGGCCTTGATGCAGAGAATTGCGGAGCTTGAGCATGAAAAAGCCGAGCGCGAGAGAGAGATCCGGCAGCTGGAATCCGGGCAGAGGCAGCTGAATGCTGAGATGGAGATTCTGTTAGAGGCCTCTGAAGAGAATGACAAAGCGGGGCTTGCTGAAGTGAAACAGCTAAAAGAGCAGGTCGATGATCTTCAGCAACAGCTGAAAGCGGCAAAAGAGGAGCGTTAGCCAGCTACTGGCTCTTCCCAAATAACCTTGTTGGAGTACCAGAACTCCCAGTTGACCGCTTGTGGAAATGCATAACGCAATGAAATCATCTAGTAACAAATGCACCGCCCCATCAGAAAGCCAATCTGCGCAGCACCAGCTGTTGGTGTCTGAGGATGACAGGATAAGCAATGGCGGGGTGAAGAGATATCTGCAAGACCCGCTAAAAAACATCTTTACCTGTAGTGAGGCCTGGTTCAACCTAGCTTTTGGCACCGCAATGAACCCGTTCTACCATTTGGGTTCTCTGGCCTTCTTTTTTCTGTGGATCGTACTTGTCAGCGGTATCTATCTCTATATATTTTTTGAGACGGGTCTGCATGTATCCTATCAATCCATTGAATATCTAACCCATGAGCAGTGGTACCTTGGCGGCATCATGCGCAGCCTTCACCGCTATGCATCAGATGCTGCGCTCATTGTGGTTGTAGTGCATATTCTTCGTGAATATGCATTGGATCGCTTTCGTGGTTTTCGCTGGTTCTCATGGGTTACGGGCATGGTACCGCTATGGTTAATGGTGATGCTGGGGATCACGGGATACTGGCTGGTGTGGGATCAGGTAGCGCAATATGTTGCACTGGGTTCTGCAAAGCTGCTGGATGTGCTGCCGCTGATTGGCGGGGGGATGGCGCGTAATTTTCTGGGTGAAAATATAAATGACAGATTTTTTACCCTGATGATACTGCTGCATATAGTGGGTGGCCCGATGGGGCTGATTTTTGCGTTGTGGATTCATGTCAAACGCATCTCAAATGTAAGCCCGATGGGGCCAGTGGGGCTGGCTCTGGGCAGTTTTTTGGCGCTGCTGGCACTCTCATTGATCAAGCCTGTGGTCAGCCATGCCCCGGCTGATATGCTGAGTGTCCCTGTCGAACTGGATATTGACTGGTTCTATCTCAATATCTTTCCACTGCTTCGCTATTGGAGCGCAGAGGCGGTTTGGGCATTGATTTTTGGCGTGACATTTCTACTTTTGCTTCTGCCCTGGCTGCCCTGGCGAAAGACACCAGCTGCGGCAACCGTGCAGTTGGATCGTTGCAATGGATGCGGCCAGTGCCTTGAAGATTGCCCTTATGATGCCGTATCAATACGGGCGCGCAGTGATGGTGCGCGCTGGCAGAATGAGGCCGTGGTGAACCCGCAACTGTGTGCCTCATGCGGGATCTGTATCGGATCATGCCCCTCCTCTAATCCTTTCCGGCGTGTGGATGAGCAGTTAACGACAGGTATAGACCTTCCAGACATCCCGGTACACGGCATGCATGCTGCGGTTAAGTCAGCACTGTCAGCCGTTGATGGCTCGGTAAAAATCCTGGTTTATGGGTGCCGACATGGTGTTGATGTTACGGCCATCGATGCTCCCGGAGTAGTGACCATTACACTCCCTTGCACAGGCATGCTGCCATCAGGCTTTGTCGATTATGCGCTTAAAAAGGGGGCAGATGGCGTAATAATATCAGGCTGCCGCTCTTTTGACTGTCACTACCGGTTTGGCAATCAGTGGGTAGAGCAGAGACTGCGGCGCGAGCGAACCCCAAGCCTTAGAAAAAAAACCGATCGCAAGCGAATTGAGTGCTGCTGGGCAGCAGATATGGATAGTGCCAAGCTGCTTGAAGAGGTCGATCTCTTTTATCAACGGCTATTGAGTGATAAGAGAAAGGCAGATGAAGGATAGTCGACGGCTGGATTTATTTACAGCTGTGTGCTTGTCAGGCTGGCAGAGCGGAGTAGAGCATAATCAGCAGGGCCAGTATCAAAAAGAGGATGCCACACAGCGTCCGAAAGAATCCGCATTTAACAAAACTTGTTGGCTTCATTTTTTATCCCGTAGCAGGTTAGCTGAAGAAAAACAGCTGAGGCAGTTACCTGTCACAGCTGAGAGCGCGATCTTAGCGCTATATCACACGGCAGATTATCGGGTCTCTATGAAGTATGTGTAGGGCGATTCTTACATGTCAGGCCAGCTACCAATGAGCGTTGCAAAGCATCCCCTCTCCATTGCTCCGATGCTGGACTGGACCGACCGTTTTGACCGCTATTTCCTGCGCCTGATCTCCAGACATGTCCTGCTCTATACCGAAATGATCACCACCAGCGCGTTGCTGCACGGTGATAAAGACCACCTGCTTGCCTATGATCCCCAGGAGCACCCTGTGGCGGTGCAGCTTGGAGGGAGTGATCCGGTGGCACTGGCAGCCTGCGCCAGGCTGTGTGAGGCGCATGGCTATGATGAGATCAATCTCAATCTGGGCTGCCCCTCCGACCGGGTACAGTTGGGGCGATTTGGTGCCTGCCTGATGATTGAGCCTGCGTTGGTAAGTGACTGCATCCGAGCGATGGTTGAGGCCGTTACTATCCCGGTTACGCTTAAATCCCGCATCGGGATTGATGACCATGACAGTGACGAGGTTCTGAATCAGCTGGTTGAGCAGGCATCAGCCGCAGGCTGCAAGACCTTTATCGTGCATGCACGCAAGGCCTGGTTGAAGGGGTTGAGTCCGAAGGAGAATCGGGATATTCCGCCGCTGCGATATGACCGGGTGCATCGTCTGAAAAAGGCGTTTCCTCAATTGGAGATCATCATCAACGGCGGCATAACCACACTGGATCAGGTCGAGCAGCATCTGCAAGAGGTGGATGGCGTCATGATCGGTCGGGAGGCCTACCACAACCCCTGGATTCTGGCAGAGGCAGACCGGCGTCTCTACCAGGACGAACACCCAATACCCACGCGCCATCAGTTGTTGGAACAGTTGATGCCCTTTGTGGAGCATCAGTTGGGGCAGGGTGTTAAACTGCACCAGATCACCCGCCATATCCTTGGCCTGTTCCACGGGCAGCCAGGTGCCCGCGCCTGGCGACGGCACCTGAGTGAAAATGCCCACCTGAAAGGAGCCGGGCCAGAGGTTATTCAGCGGGCAGCAAAACTTGTCACTTGAAGTGGAAACAGATGAAATTAAAGACTGAGCAGTTTGAACTGATGAGCTGGCATGACAACACCCTGCATGGCATCTCTTTTGTAGATGAAAATTTTGCCAATGATCTGGTGCTGGATATTGACTATATCGAGCAGTGGCTCAATGAAGCCGGACTCTATCGCTTTAAAGTAGCCCCTGCCAGACTGGTGTTTCATGAGGTCAGCCAGCTCAAAATCTCCCTGCTCAATGACGGCCCGCGAACCATGTTTGCCTACCTGGGAACCATTAACGGCATTGGGCGGGAGCCAATTGGAGAGAGCCGCTACAGGTGGGTGGTGGATCTGCTGGGCTGCAAGGAGAATGTCATCACCTTTGAGGCATCAGGTTTTACCCAGGAGACCTACAGGGATGCGGTCATATCCACCTCACAACATTTGACGATTGACCAGCGCAGCTAAAGTAAGTAGTAAGTAAGCAGGCTGCCTTTGGTAGCCCCGCCTGCAAGGCTATGACCGTGTAAGGAATTACACAAGCAACCCATTTTTATATTCAACCTCTCTGGAGAACGCCCATGCCTCAATACCGCTCACGCACTACCACTCATGGCCGCAATATGGCTGGCGCACGAGCACTCTGGCGCGCCACAGGCATGCAGGATGGAGATTTTGACAAGCCCATTATTGCGGTCGTCAACTCCTTTACCCAGTTTGTACCGGGGCATGTTCATCTCAAGGATATGGGGCAGATGGTGGCGCGGGAGATCGAAAAAGCCGGTGGCGTGGCCAAAGAGTTCAACACCATCGCCATTGATGACGGCATCGCCATGGGGCATGCCGGTATGCTCTATTCACTGCCATCACGGGAGATCATCGCAGATTCGGTTGAGTATATGGTCAACGCCCACTGTGCCGATGCCATGGTCTGCATCTCCAACTGTGACAAGATCACCCCCGGCATGATGATGGCGGCGTTGCGACTGAATATCCCTGCCGTATTTGTATCGGGCGGCCCAATGGAGGCGGGCAAGGCCAAACTGGGCGGCAAAGAGGTGCGTCTTGATCTGGTCGATGCAATGGTTGCAGCGGCTGACCCGAATGAGAGTGATGAGGATGTCGGCATCATTGAACGGTCAGCCTGTCCCACCTGTGGCTCCTGCTCCGGCATGTTTACCGCCAACTCCATGAACTGTCTGACCGAGGCGCTGGGGCTGAGCCTGCCGGGCAACGGCACGCTAGTGGCGACCCATGCGGATCGCCGCGCGCTGTTCCTTGAGGGGGGGCGGCTGGCGGTTGAGCTGGCGCGCCGCTATTACGAGCAGGATGATGAATCTGCACTGCCGCGCTCAATAGCCACCTTTGATGCTTTTGAGAACGCCATCTGCCTGGATATTGCCATGGGTGGCTCCACCAACACCGTACTGCACCTGCTGGCCTGCGCCCATGAGGCTGGGGTGGCCTTTACGATGGAGGATATTGACCGCCTCTCGCGCAAGGTGCCCAACCTCTGCAAGGTAGCGCCTGCCACCCCTGATTACCACGTTGAAGATGTGCACCGTGCGGGTGGCATCATCGCCATCCTGGCGGAGCTGGATCGTGCAGGCCTGCTGCATCGTGACATCCCAACGGTACATTCAAAGACACTGGGGGCGGCCATTGATGCACTGGATGTCATGCAGGGTGGTAATGTGGCGGCCAAGCTCTTCTCCGCTGCCCCAGGTGGAGTTCCGACTCAGACTGCCTTCAGCCAGGAGGCCCGCTGGCCTTCACTTGATATTGACCGGGTGGGCGGCTGCATCCGCGATAAAGCGCATGCCTATAGCCAGGATGGCGGACTGGCCGTGCTGTTTGGCAATCTGGCCGAGCAGGGCTGTATCGTAAAGACCGCCGGTGTGGATGATTCGATCCTCACCTTCAGTGGGCCAGCACGCATCTTTGAGAGCCAGGATGATGCGGTAGCCGCTATCCTGGATGATCGGATCAATGAAGGCGATGTGGTGATCATCCGCTATGAAGGCCCCAAAGGTGGGCCGGGCATGCAGGAGATGCTCTATCCCACCAGCTATCTGAAATCCAAAGGGCTGGGCAAGGCCTGTGCGCTGATCACCGATGGCCGCTTTTCGGGTGGCACCTCTGGCCTCTCTATTGGCCACTGCTCGCCAGAGGCGGCTGAGGGCGGCAATATCGGGCTGATTGAAGAGGGTGACCGGATTGAGATCGACATCCCCAACCGTGGCATCAACATCGCGGTGGCGCAGGATGAGCTGGTGCGCCGTCGTCAGGCCATGCAGGCCAAGGGCGTGGCTGCCTGGAAGCCGGAAGGGCGCAGTCGCGTTGTGAGTCAGGCGCTACAGGCCTATGCAGCGCTGACCACCAGTGCGGCATACGGTGCAGTGCGGGATCTCTCTCAGTTAAATCTGAAACCCGCAGCAGGTTCAACAGAGGATTTCGGATTAAAACCTGATTAGCAGATGGTGGCCTGAACCAGCGGGATGGTGAAGGCAAAGGTTGCACCACCCTGCGCATTGTTCTCTGCCCAGATCCTTCCGTTATGCCCCTCAATGATCTTTTTGCAGAGACTCAGCCCAAGGCCGGTGCCGCCAGCGCCGGTCTTGGTTGTGGTGGATTGCACAAAGGTATTGAATATGCTTTCCAGCTCATCTTCCGGAATGCCTACGCCCTGATCTGACAGGCTGAAGGTGATAGCAGCTATCGTACTTCCGGCATGCTCTTTCAGCTCACCCGGAGCCAGCGACAGCGTAAGCTGCCGGTCGCTTGGTGTATAGCGGGTGGCATTATCCAGTAGCCCACTGATCACCTGCATGATCTGGATGATGTCAAATTGAGCCGTGTAGTGCGTCTCGTCGGCCTCGATTTTAACTGTAAGCTGCTTGGAATGAAGTTGTGCAGCGTGATCTGCAGTAATGGCCTGGACGATCTCCAGCAGATCGGCCTCCTGCATCTCAAAATCATCCAGCTTAGAGAGGCTCAGCAGGGTGGTAATCAGCTCCATCAGGCGCTGGCCGCTGCTGGCGATGTGTGAGAAGTATTGGGCAAGTTCCTCTTTCGCTGTATTCTCTATATCAGCCCCACCCAGCTCTGCACAGCTCAGGATGGCATGCATGGGGGTGCGCATCTCATGTGACATGTTGGAGAGAAACTCCGCCTTCGCGCTGGTTGCGGCCTCGGCAGTTGCCATGGCTGCGACCAGATTCGCCTCGGTCTGCTTGCGAATCTCAACCTCTGCCTCAAGGCGATCCCTGGCCTCCCTCAATCCATCCATGGTCTGCCTCATTTTGGTGGTGTAGCGGAAGGTGCGTTCAAGCTGCCGTGGGTTTAGCTCGGTTTTCACCAGATAATCGGAGGCACCGGCTTCCGTGGCCCCCATATCGCTCTCGTGGTCTGCCTGGCCGGTCAGGATGATGGTGGGCGTTCGGTACTGGATCTCCCGGGCATATTGCAATAGCTCCAGACCGGTGTGCTCTCCAAGCCTGTAGTCTATTAAACAGATGTCATGCTGGCTGGTTAGCAGCGCCTCTTTGGCCTCTTCAAATGATGCAACCCAGTCGAGAGTTATGCTTCTGTCCGGGATATTGGCAATGTGCCTTTTGGTAATCAAATAGTCATCCTCATCATCTTCAATGAGCAGGATGTTAAGTCTGTTGAGATCGTTCATTATGGTTCGTAAATCTGGGGCTATGCCATATTGAGTGGGGGATACAGCTATTTTTCATAGACACAGACGCCTATATAGATATAGGTGGTAGAGCAACGCAGGAGCAGTTTGCCGAGACCACTGAGAACACAGAGTTATCGTTTGTAACGTTTAATTCCATTGACCAACCTGGATGCATTAAAATTTATCAGCAATCCCGTAGAGATATGCGTTAAGGGCTTGTCAATTAATAAATTGATGGTTTGACCTGATAAAACCATTTGACACCTCAATAGCACAATCTATCACTGTTTCTGACAGCTCCTTACTACACTCTTTTCATGCTCTGTGGCCTCCGTGGTCTCTGTGTCTATTCATTGAACCACTCGATATGGCATAGACCCAAAATCTTGATTCACAAAAGGCCGGGGGCTCGGACAACCTCCAGAAAAACAGGATTATGCATGATTTGTGGGGTTTTGGGGTTAGATGATCTGTGCTTCAATCCTCTCCAGGCTCTCATGGCGGACATCACTGCCGGTTATCAAAAAGATCACATAACCTGCAATATTTTTGGCATGGCCTCCAATGCGCTCCAGGGCACGCAGCCCGAGCACCACGTCCACCATGTGGCCTATGGTGCGGGAATCTTCCATCACAAATGTGGTCAGGCGCCGCAGAGCAGATCTGTACTCCTCCTCCAGCTCGCTATCCAGACGGATAACCTCCAGCGCCCTGGCGGCATCCAGTTCATCGAACGCGGTCAGGCTCATCTCCAGCATCTCACCGACAAAGAGAGCCATGGTATTGATATCACGCAAAATCTGCCTGTTTGGCGGGTTGCTGTCGGTATCATAGACATGGATGGTGAGTTGGGCGATCTTGCGCACCTCGTCACCTACGCGTTCCAGATCAGAGACCGCTTTGGAGATGGTGATGATCTCCCGCAGATCCCTGGCCATGGGCTGGCGCTTGATAATCAGATTAATGAGCTCCTCATCGGCCTGCACATCCAGTGCATTCAGCTCTTGATCACGGCTGATAACCTCTCTGGCGGCTGACGGGTCTTTATCATTCAGGGTCTGTGTGGCCCGCTTGAGCTGATCCTGAGCCAGGCCACCAATCTCTAGCACCAGCCGGTGCAGAAAAATCATCTCTTCATCAAAGCGCTTTACGGTATGGCCTTCGGTCATTTTATTCATAGGATCTATCCTTTGTCTCTGCTCACCCAAACCGGCCGGTAATGTAGTCTTCGGTCAGTTTGTGCTGTGGATTGGTGAAGATCTCATCAGTCTTGCCCACCTCGATCAGGCGACCCAGGTGAAAGTAGCCGGTGCGTTGTGAAACCCGCGCCGCCTGCTGCATCGAATGGGTGACAATGGCGATGGTGAAGTTCTGTCGCAGCTCATCAATCAACTCTTCGATTTTGGCAGTGGCGATGGGGTCGAGAGCCGAGCAGGGTTCATCCATCAGGATCACCTCGGGCGACACAGCAATGGTGCGTGCAATGCAGAGCCGCTGCTGCTGACCACCAGATAGCCCGGTACCAGGCTGTTGCAGCCTGTCCTTTACCTCATCCCACAGGCCGGCACGGCGCAGGGAGTCTTCTACCATCTCATCCAGCGCGGTCTGGCTCTCTGCCAGACCATGAATACGCGGCCCGTAGGCGACATTGTCGTAGATTGACTTCGGGAAGGGGTTGGGCTTCTGAAACACCATGCCGACCCGTGCCCGCAACGGCACCACATCAAGATTTTTGTCGTAGATATCCTGGCCATCCAGCCTGATCTCACCACTCACCCGGCAGCTCTCGATGGTATCATTCATGCGGTTGAGGCAGCGCAGAAAGGTTGATTTGCCACAGCCGGACGGGCCGATCAAGGCGATCACCTCATGACACCCGATATCCAGGCTGACATCGATGATGGCATGCTTGTCCGCATAGTGGACATTGACATTGCGTGCCGTCATGCGTGGCTCGGCAACCGTCAGGTCACCCACCGTACTGCCAAAGTTGGCATGGATCACCTGGAACATCTCCTCAGCAGGGGCAGTTCTCTCTACTATCATAAAAATTCTCTCACCAACGGCGCTCAAATTTCTTGCGTAACAGCACAGCGAGCAGGTTCATGGAAATAAGGAAGGCAAGCAATACCATGATCGCCGCCGAGGTGCGCTCAACAAAGGCACGTTCCGGGCTGTCGGCCCAGAGGAATATCTGTACCGGCAGCGCGGTGGATGGGTCGAGCGGGCCGCCAGGGATATCAACCACGAAGGCGACCATGCCGATCATCAGCAGCGGAGCCGTCTCACCCAATGCCTGTGCCATACCGATGATGGTGCCGGTCAACATGCCCGGCAGTGCCTGTGGCAAGACGTGGTGAAAGACGGTCTGCATCTTCGATGCACCGATGCCCATTGCCGCCTCACGGATCGATGGCGGCACAGATTTCAGAGCCGCCCTGCTGGCGATAATGATGGTGGGCAGGGTCATCAAGGTCAATACCAGCCCCCCCACCAGCGGGGCAGAGCGGGGCAGCCCTACAATGTTGATAAACAGCGCCAGTCCAAGCAGGCCAAAGACGATGGAGGGAACCGCCGCCAGGTTGTTGATATTGATCTCGATCAGATCCGTCCAGCGGTTTTTTGGTGCAAACTCCTCCAGATAGATGGCGGTGGCAACCCCGATGGGAAAGGCTAGCAGCAGGGTCACCAGCAGGGCATAGAGTGATCCGGTTATGGCTCCACCAATGCCCGCCAGCTCGGGTTCACGGGAGTCACCTGCCGTGAAGAAGGTGGTGTTGAACTGCTGTTCAACCACGCCATTTTCCGTTAACCGATCTACCCAACCGATCACCTGGTTATTCAAACGGCGCGCGTCCTCTGGCTGTGTCCGGTCAATCTGACCCTTCACCAACATATCGATATCATCATCTGCAGGCAGCCAGATTGCATGATGGCTGCCAACCAGGGTGGGGTCACTGATCAATATCTCCCGCAGCAGCAGTGGCGCACCCGTGCTGATCATTTTATAGAGCTTGCGGCGCTCTTTCCGATCACGTACTTCAGGGAATATCTTCTTAAGCGATGTTCGGATCAAGGCGGCATAATCGGCACTGGAGAGCGTCTCGAAATCGCGCGCATCACCAATGCCCAACTGCTCAGCATTGAAGGTAATGTCAAGTTTGACATGGGTCTGCCAGAAGGCACTGTAACCGTTGCTGATGATGCTGGTAAAGAGCAGCAGCACAAACAGCAGGCCGGTTGCAATCGCCATCAGGCCCGCCCGTCGGAAACGGCGCTCTTTGGCATAGCGCCTCGCCAGCGAGGCATTCACCTTGTCAAGGGTTGTGATGGGTCTGTCAGCCATTTTATTCATATACCTCACGATATTTACGCACCACCCGCAGGGCGATTACATTGAGCACCAGTGTCACTAGAAAGAGCAGCAGACCCAACGCAAAAGCGGCTAGCGTCTTGGGGCTGTCAAACTCCTGATCCCCAACCAGCAGGGTGACAATCTGCACCGTTACTGTGGTAACGCTATCCAGTGGGTTGGCCGTAAGATTGGCTGAGAGGCCGGCCGCCATCACCACGATCATGGTCTCACCGATGGCGCGTGATGCGGCCAGCAACACGCCACCGACGATGCCAGGCAGCGCAGCGGGAATAACCACCTGGCGGATCGTCTCAGAGCGGGTAGCCCCCAGCGCGTAGGAGGCATCCCGCAGCGCCTGCGGCACCGCATTGATCACATCATCAGAGAGTGATGATATGAACGGAATCAACATGATGCCCATCACTAGACCGGCTGCCAGTGCACTCTCTGATGAGGCATCAACACCAAACTGGGCGGCGCTGTCACGGATCATTGGTGCCACAATCAACGCCGCAAAAAAACCGTAAACCACCGTTGGAATACCTGCCAGAATCTCCAGCAGCGGCTTGGCATAGGTGCGCAGTCTCTGACTGGCATATTCAGAGAGATAGATGGCGGCCATCAGGCCGACAGGCACTGCCACTAACATGGCGATAAAAGAGATCAACAGGGTGCCGGCAAAGAGCGGAATAGCGCCAAAGGCACCCGATGATCCGACCTGGTCGGCCCGAATTGCGATCTGCGGACTCCACTGCAGACCGAACAGAAAATCCGTCAGCGGGACCATCTCAAAGAAACGAACTGACTCGAACAACACCGCAAAGATGATGCCAAGCGTGCAGAGGATGGCGATGGTGGAGCTGATCAGCAGCAACCAGCGCAGCACAGATTCAACCTTGTTGCGCGCTCGCAGCTCAGGTGAGATAAAACGCCAGCCAAGGGCTGTGGTGATCAGAGCCAGCAAAATCACCATAACCGACTGAACCGCAAGGCCGGTCTGCTGCAACTGGTTGTAGTGATCCGCCACTGCCATCAACTCACGGCTGACTTCACCAGAGGTGATATTGCCATACGCCAGATTGCGGATATCATTCAGCACCAGGCTCAGCTCAGCCTGTGACAGCCCAGCGGTCATCATGACTGGCAGATCATCCATCAACAGGTTGATGACAATAGGGGTCTGAACGCTGCTCCAAACGCCCAGCAGCAGCAGCGCCGGGACACCGCACCAGATCGCGGTATAGAAACCATGATAGACCGGCAGTGAGTGAAGATCACAGATACAGCCCAAACCAGGCAGGTTATAGGCCCGGCGGCATCCAAGTTGAAAGGCAACCGCCATCAGCACCAGCAGGATCAGGATAAGAGTTGTTGATTGCATAATGAAATTGTCGATATGCAGATTGGTGGGCACATTTTCTGTGCCCACCAATCTCTCTCATTACAATGAGAGCGGCTTCAGGTTTTTCACATCACTGGCAAACTGTAAGCGCTCCTGCTTAGGCATAGGGATCATCCCTTTGTCTGTCAGGTAGCCCTCATCACCCCAGGCTTTATTGCTGGTGAACTCTGCCAGATAACCTTTGATTCCAGGAATCCTGCCGACATGCGCTTTCTTCACATAAAAGAAGAGTGGCCGCGAAACCGGGTAGCTGCCATCGGCAATGGACTCGAAGGCCGGAGCAACACCATCGACAATAGAACCCTGCACCTTATCGGCATTCTGCTCTAAAAAGGAGAAGCCAAACACGCCCAACGCATTCGGGTTGGCCTCCAGTTTCTGAATGATCAGGTTGTCATTCTCACCCGCTTCAATATAGGCACCATCTTCACGAATGGAGTAGGCCACCGTCTTGAACACCTTCTTGCCTCTCTTGTTGTATACACTCATCGGAATGCCAAGCTTGATCATCAGCGGTTTGACTGCCTCTTCACCTTTAGCCTTACGCAGCGACTTCAGATCGGCAAAGGCTTGTGCCCCGGCACCCAACACCAGCTCAGAGAAGGCATCGCGTGTGCCTGATGTCGGCGGTGGACCAAGCACTTCAATCTTGATATCAGGCAAGGTTGGATTGACATCCTTCCAGCTTTTATAAGGGTTATCGATCAGCTTGCCCTGAGCGCCGGGAACCTGTTTGGCAAGCGCCAGATAGAGATCCTTGCGGCTCAGCTTGAACAGAGGCGCTGTTTTGGAGTTGGCGATGGCGATACCGTCATAACCAACCTTAACCTCAATAATCTCTTTCACACCATTTTTGTTGCAAAGTGCTACTTCAGACTTTTTGATACGACGTGAGGCATTCGTGATATCTGGATGTTCAATGCCAACACCGGCACAGAACAGTTTCAGACCGCCACCAGAGCCAGTGGATTCAATCTTAGGGGTTTTATACTTAGTGGTCTTGCCAAAGGTCTCCGCCACAACAGTGGCAAAAGGGTAGACAGTAGAAGAACCGACAATGGAAACATAGTCACGGGATGCTGCAGTTGCCGAGGTTGCGGCTACAACCAGGGCTGCGGCCAGTACAGTACGCTTGTTGATCATAATGACTCCAAGTGGTGGATTGAACTTGAATGCATTATGAAGGGGCACTGTTACCCAAGTGTTACTGTATTGTTACAGTTATGTAAAAAACCCCAGTGCGCTCTTTTGCTGACCTGGCTTGCTCTCATTCCCATCTGGGGGCGTGGGAATGAGAGCGTAAAAACTGGTGGGGTACTGGCTGCCTTAATGAGTTACAGAATCAATTCATGCCCACATAGTAAATTGAAACAGTTCCACTCACTTCATTGGCGACAACCAGCAGTGCTTCTCCAGCCGGACTTTTTTCTTTGGGTATGAAAACAGCTGTTTCCGGACCAAGATCTCCAGCCTCTGCACTTTTCGGATCAGCTTCAAAATCACGATTATTTTGATAGTCATAAAACTGAGCCTCAGAAGGATTAGTAATATCAAATACCATAATACCTCCTATGCGTTCCAGAAGGATAAAGGCAAATTGCTTCTCTCCAACCTTTCCAATAGTTACTCCTTCTGGCTCAGGCCCTTTTTTAGGGCTTCTGTTTTCTGACTTGTTTTTATCGTTACTGGTATTAAAATAGCGTTTACCAACAACCTCTTCGATTACCTGTTCAAAGATTTGACCACTATCGTATACAAGATTCAGATCTGCATCCCAGATTGAAAATGAGCGCGCACCAAAGCTGTATAGCACGTCAAAATCCCCATCTTTATCAGTGTCGCCATCAACCGATGAAATAACAAGCCCTCCAATATTTTCTTCTTTTTGAAGCCATTTCGCATTCGGGAACTGCACTGCATCGAGTTTGATTTTTTTAACCTTTATTTCATCTTCATAATCACCATACTCTCGCCCATCCCCTTCATTCGCCGTGATCAGATAGGTTTTTCCATCAACATCAAAGGCCACAATCACATCTGGCATGCGCATCCCTTTAACAGGCCAGTTCTTGATATGAACACCACCATCTTTTTTACTGGCATCGAAGGCAAAACCCTTTTGGCTATGGTCAGAAAAACCAAGGCTTTTTATAAAAATGACCTTTTTATTTTCTAAATCAATTTTTGCAATAGCATTGTTTTCCTGAAGGGTGATAAAGGCAAATTTTGAATCTGCACTGACAGCAATATACTCAGGCTCAAGATCCGTTAATTGGTCTGCATTTGGGCCTGAAATTCGCACCGGCCCTTCAAGCGCAACATCACCAAAAGTAAGGGTGCTGATGTTTTCTTCACTCAACTCAGCAATCGTTCCTTTCCATTCGATCAGTGACACAGAACCAACTGGATCATTTTGATAGGAGTGATCTGGCTCCCCCTCATTGGCAACCAGTATATAGCGTCCGTCTGGCGAAAAGGTGACCATATCTGGTAACGCGCCAACCTGCATATACTTTAATATCTCTCCTTCTGTATCCAAAAATACAACAAAGCCAGGGGCTTGCTTATGTTTATTTTCTACCGCAGCAGCAAGTATGCCACCATATGCTGCCACACTGTTTATACCCGCCGCATCAGGGATTTTTTCAAAGGTGACCTTTCTAACCATTTCGGGTTTTTCTGGGTTGCTTATATCCAGGAAAACAAGTGCATTTTCAGACGCACTGGTGAACACAATAAGGCTGGAGTCTGGTATGTGCGTAACAACCTCTGCTGCACTCTCATCAAATTTTCCAGTCCGATAGGTTCCAGCCAACTGTAAAAAACTGCTCTTCACCACCACCATAGATTTTGGTTGTGTATTTGCTTGATGTTGCGCAACCGTTGTTGCTTCTTGATGACAAGCACTTATGAGAAAGGCAAAGCAGATAATCCAAATAGAGTTTTTCATATAACCTCATGCATTAATTTATGAATATTGAATTAAAAAAACCCTACTGGAATAAAATCCAGCAGGGTTTAGGTTGGCTAAAATGACCTATGGGTTTAGTTAGAAGTCGATCTGACCACGCAGTTGAAACGCCTTGATATCATCATCTGGATTTGTGGTGCCAGGGTATTCCACATTGGCCATCACATAGTTTGCCATAAAGCGAATGGTCGGCGTCGCATACCAATTCAGGCCAATGGTTGTAATGTCACCTTTTTCACCCATGGTATTGATAGCAGCGCCGGTATCGTAGAGGTCAATATCCGAGTAACGCAATGCAACCTCCCATGCACCATGCCCGCCTTTGCCGACAATACTGGTGGGCTTAACCCGCCCAAAGGAGCCTTTTTTGGCTTTATAATTACGTGACTCTCCGGTCAGAAAATAGCTTCCGTACAGATACCAGCCATCAAAATCGACATCATCTGTTGTTGTGCTGACACCCTTACTGTAGTACTCCGCCTGGACAGAGAAAGGTCCAAATACTACAGCGCTCTCCAACCCAAAGGTATCTGCGCTATCAACACCATCAATTCTTGTATCATAAGGACGAGTATTGATGGTGTGGATCTCAGGGCGCGCACGGAAACGCTGCTGCCCATAGGTACCTCCAACCAGTGGCGTTGATTCATACTCCTGGCGATGGGCAGATACTCCAAGATGAAGCGTTTTGGTCTTTCCGGAAAGTGGTGCAAATGTCAGGCGTGCGCCATAGCCATAATCTTCATCCTGGTCGGCATTGCTGTTACCCACTCCATCCATATGGAGGGCGGTCATAAAGGTCCAGTTGCTTCCACCAGTTGCAATGCTCAGGCCATTTTTTCGTCCCACAGCAAACAGATCATTGATGGTACTTCGCTCCATAAAAGTGATGTACTTTGAGCTGGTACTCTCTTCCAGGCCATTGGCAACTTTGTGGTTGCCAAGTTTTAATGTTACTGGCTTAAAACCTTTATAGGCAATATAGAGATCTTTGGTCGTCAGGCTATCTTCAGCAAAATCAAACTGCGCCTTATAAGCCCAATCATTAAAGATCTTGCCCTTCAGGAAAACACGCGCACGGCGCATCTCTGAGCCATCACCATCCATGTTTCTATCATCATCGATAAAGGCATAATCTGTCATTATTCGCCCACCAACCTGGGCAGAAAATGCACTATCATGCGACTTGAATTTTAGGTGACCACCTTTCAGGCTTACTGTTGCAGTATTCTTTTCAATCGCCTTGACCTTGTTGGCAACCTTTTCTATAGCCTCACTGTCTGATTTGGCTGCATTCGCCAACAGACGGTAATTTTCTGCGGTAATGGTGCCCTGATCTCGTAGCACCTGTAACAGGTTTAACATGGCTTCGTTATTTGCGAGCACAGGTGAAGCTGTTGCACCCAGCAAGATTCCAGCAATCAATAGCGATGATGTTTTCTTTTTCAACGGACTTTCCTCACATAGAATTAAGTCCGTAAAGCGTAATAATTTTATATTTCAAGATTATGAACGTTATGTAACAGTTCTGTATCAATAGTTAATCTAGTACACCGTCAATATAACCTGGACGATGTAATAGCCGAAATCAGGCCATCTTCTGGTTGTTAACCCGGCAAATAGAATATATCCAAATGAGTTGGTATATGATGGATGGAGGGATTTTGCTGAAACCCTCCTCTAAGACCGGAGCAGGATGGCAGCGAATTGATTCTGCCGGCTTCTCAGATATTACAGGAGAGGAGTTCGCACCAAGAGGATGGAGCTCATGGGTTTGACCACATGCAGCTCACCCAGAGCGATCAATCTTTTTTTGCTGTATTAATGCCAAACAAGCGATAAACAGGGCAGTGCGACACAACACCTGACATCAGGCTCAGCCAGCCGACAAACACAAGCCAGAACGCCTGATCCCGTGTAACAAAGTCCATAAAAGAGGCCGCAATTAAAACCACTCCACACGCTATACGCACGGCTCGCTCTGACTTCTCAACATTAGAGGGAAAGTTTTTTTTGAGAAACTTAACCATTGCATCAACCATGACCTGTTCTTTGAGCTTCGCAAATAACCCAGGAGGCTCTCTGAGAATAGAGACCGTAGCGAGGGAAAGCGGGTTTAAGTCAGATTTTTCCATTATTTGAGGCGAATAATGGGGGGGCCTGGCCAAACCCAGCTTTTCCACACTTGTGCCCGCTTTTTGGGTAGTAGGTCTTCTATTCCCGGATAGCCTCCTAAATCCCTTTTCTGATCCTGTCCAGCTCTCTGGATTTCAGGATTTTTATATCTTTGTTGATGATCTCTATAACACCACTTCTATCAAAGTCATTCAAAACACGCACCACGGACTCATAGGTTGCCCCAATCATGCTGGCAAAATCCTTCCGGCTTAGGGCATGGCTTAATACTTTTTTTCTTTTTCGGTTATAGCCAAATGTTTTGAGATTATAGATGAGCGCCTCTGCCATGCGCTGCCGCACATCCAGATTTGCAAAGCTCTTCAGATGCTCCTCTGAGGCACGCAGCTCTTCTGCAAAAAACATCATAAAACGATAGCAAAACAGATTATTTGCCATTAAGGCTTTTTGGAAAAGCTCCAGCGGGATATGCGCTACTGTGGTATCCACCAGTGTTTTACAACTCACTGCATATTGATGGTTACCACCAAACCCCCTGTGCCCGACAATCTGGCCATTGGCAGCAAGGCGGACGATCTGCTCCCTTCCTGTCTTATAGGTGAGGAATACTTTCACTTTCCCCTTTAAAATAATCATAGTCCGTTTGGCAGCCTCCCCCTCCCTGAAAATATAGCTGCCTTTTGCATACTGCATTACCTCCCTGCTCTCTTCCAGAACCTCCCTCCATTGCGAAGAGCAACACTCCGCAATCAGTTCATCAATCTGTTGAATGCTTGCCATCTCATTCATCTAAACACCGACTCTACAATTAAAAGATTTAATGCCCTTTTTACCCCAGGATTGACAGCCGATTTTGCTCCGTCATCCCGGTGTTGGTTATTATCCTTGAACACATATAAGGGCATGCGATTGATTAACAATCTAAAGATCAGGGGGCTCTGATTACGAGGGAGGTAATCTATTATCTCTTTACCTCTAATACAACATTGAAATACCGTTTTATCGGGCCATGGGGCGCGGCTCCCGCAACCTGTAGCTTAACTACTTTTTGTTGCGGCTGGCCTGCATGGTGCGACAAGACATGCGCGCACGTTTCAGCCAGGCATCCGTCTCTTCCATCAGTTTGGGATAGACCAGTTCATCCAGATCCGTCGACCAGGCCACAAATGCAGCATGGCGCTCTGCATAGGCCTCTGCTGTAGCTGGATTATCGGACAAGGCGGCTGTAACGGCGGCTACCATCTGGTCTTCTGCCGGCTTCTCCTCTTCGGCACCGGAGGCAATCAGCAGCGCACGTCCAACCAGGGAGAAGACATTCTCCATACTCTCCGCTGCCTCTTTGAATTTACGCTTGGCTGCAAAGGCATCCCGCAGGTTGCGCTCATAGGCAATATCCAGCAGCAGCTTGTCGACTGGATCAATGGATGCGCCTGCACACTCACCAACCCCGGTCGACTGCACCTTGAAGACCGTGCTGTCGCCATGATCCCGCTGTAACATTGGCAGCTCAAATTCACGCACCTGAATCAGATCTTCCAGCAGTGAGTCAAAGAAGGCGGGGCCGACACGGCGGCTCCAGCTGGAGAACTTCTCACCCTCTTCGCGCTGCTCTGCAAAGGCATCGGTGATCCGCTTGGTGGCCACCGGAACACGCACAGCGGGAACCTCCGGCCCACTGAAGGCAAGTTCACCACCAGCCATGCCGCTGCCGCCAAGGCGTATCGCATAAGTGGGTATTAACTGACCAAAATGGCGACGCCCCTTCCCATAAAAGCCAATGTCGGCAATATCGGAATGGGCACAGTTATTCTGGCAGCCATTTACACGCACCGTCAGATCATTGGAACCACCGTTCAGCAGCCGGGCGACCACGCGGGATGAGGTGATGCCCAGCTGGCAGGTCGTCGTACCCGGACAGGCCACAACATCCGAACCCGGCTCCACCAGCCCAAGCTCCAGCGCCTTCAGCCCCTTCGCCAGTGCCGGGATGCCCTGTTCGGAGACATTAAATACAATCAGCTCCTGATCCTGGGTTGCTCGCAGGTGGGGGTAGCCCAGCTCCGTCAGCAGATCATGCAGCCCACGCAGCTGAGCCGCAGTCAGATCGCCGCCCGGCACATGCACCGGTACGGCGAACAGGCCGGGTTGATGCTGTGCTGTGATCTGGCGTGGCGCACCATGACCGCAGGCCGGGGCATCTTCCTGCGCCTGCCGCCATTGACCTTCAGGGGCCAGATCTGTATCAAAGGCGGCAATGGTGCGCTTCAGCTCTTCACGATATTTTTCAATAAAGCCTTCCGCACCAAAGCGCTCGACCAGAAATTTGATGCGTGAACGCGATTTGCGTTTACGATCGGAATATTTGTCATGCATGGCCAGCACGGCTTGTGAGGCAGGCAGCAACAGCCCCTCGGGCAGGAATTCCTCGATAACAATCGCCTGGCGTGACTGTGGCCCCAGGCCACCACCGGCCAGCACCTTGAAGCCCGGCTCGCCTGCTGCATTACGCGTTGCGACAAAGCCAAGATCCTGGATGGCTCCCTGGGCGCAATCAGCTTCACAGCCCGAATAGGTGATCTTGAATTTGCGCGGCAGCGATTGGGTCAGCGGGTTACGCACCAGATAGGCAGCCGTCGACTCGATGTGGGGCATGATATCCACATGCTCACGCTGGCAGGCTCCCGCCATCGGGCAGCCAGAGACATTTCGCACGGTGTTGCCGCAGGCCTCGCGGGTGGTAATGTTATGCGTTGCCAGCAGTCGCAGCAGCTTGGGCGTCTGATCCAGCGGCACGTCATTGTACTGGATATCCTGCCGGGTCGTGATGTGTACCGTCTCCATGCAGTCGATGGCGTCCAGCCCCTCGGCATAACCCAGCAGGTAGGAGAGTGGCAGATCACCACCAGGCAGCTTGGAGCGCACCATACAGAGATCCTCCTGCCACTGCCCATAGACTCCAAGCATCAGACGCTCACCAACCAGCTGGTTGTGATCAATTTTCTCATCAAAATAATCTTGCAGAGCCACTTCCAGCTGATCAAAATCCTCCTGCCTGATATATTTTTCCGCTTCAATCACATTGCATTCCTCATAAAACCAAAATAAAAAACCCGGCTAAACAACCGGGTGCAGTGGGTTATTTTACATGATGCCACTTATCACCAAAATGGGGTATTCGCTCTATCGCTAGCACTTATTGGAATAAGACTACTCATCCGTGCAGCAGCTACAGCTGGGGGCCAGGTGCATCTTGTGCTGGCCTTGACCCGCTTCGATCATCGGATAGACATTCTCTTCCGGGTCTATCATGATCTCAATCAGCACCAGTTTATCCTTCAGGGCAAAGGCCTTGCGCAATACAGACTCCAGCTCGGCAGGCTTTTCAACGCGCATGCCCAGATGGCCATAGGCTTCCGCCACTTTGACAAAATCGGGCGAGCCACCCAGTGCCACTGCCGCATAGCGCCCCCCTACAAAAAACTCCTGTAGCTGGCGCACCATGCCCAGATAGTGGTTGTTGAGCAGGATGATTTTTAGCGGCAGGCCATACTGTTTGCAGGTTGCCAGCTCCTGTATGTTCATCTGGAAACTGCCATCACCTGTGACACAGATCACCTCCGAATCGGGGTGTGCCAGTTTGGCTCCCATGGCCGCTGGCAGGCCAAAGCCCATGGTGCCAAAACCACCTGAATTGAGCCAGCGCCCCGGCTGATCGAACTTGAAATGTTGTGCCGCCCACATCTGGTGCTGACCTACATCGGAGGCCACGTAGAGATCATCACCCGCAACCTTTTGCACCATTTCAAGCGCCCACTGCGGTTTTATCAGCGCGCTCTCATCGTCATACCGCAGGCACTCTCTCGCGCGCCACTCATTGATCTGTGACCACCAGGATTTAAGCGCTTTGGCATCCGGCTGCTCTTTATGCCCTTTGACCTGCTTGATCATCTCGGCCAGCACCTCCTGCACCAACCCGACAATGGGGATATCTACCCGCACATTCTTGGAGATGGAGGCCGGGTCGATATCAACATGAATGATCCTGGCATCCGGGCAAAAATCCTTGATCTTGCCAGTGACACGGTCATCAAAGCGCGCGCCAATGGCCACCAGTACATCACAGCCATGCATGGCCATGTTGGCCTCATAGGTGCCGTGCATCCCCAGCATGCCGAGGAACTGCTCATCTGTCGCGGGGTAGGCACCTAATCCCATCAGCGTGCTGGTGATCGGGAAGCCCAGCATTTTCACCAGCTCGCGCAGCTCTTTGACCCCATCGCCAATCACCACGCCACCGCCGGAATAGATCATCGGCTGCCTGGCAGAGAGCATCAGATCTACCGCTTTTTTGATCTGCCCCTTGTGCCCCCTCTTTACCGGATTATAGGAGCGCAGTGTGACCTTGTCGGGGTAGCTGTAGGAGGTTTTGATGGATGGCTCCGTCACATCCTTTGGCACATCAATGACTACCGGCCCGGGTCGTCCTGAGGTGGCGATATGGAATGCCTTTTTGATGGTCTCCGCCAGATCCCGCAGATCCTTGACCAGGAAGCTGTGTTTTACACAGGGGCGCGTAATGCCAATTGCATCCACCTCCTGAAAGGCGTCGCTGCCAATAAATGGTATCGGCACCTGGCCGGTAAAGACCACCAGCGGAATCGAATCCATGAAGGCCGTGGCGATGCCGGTCAGCGCATTGGTCGCACCGGGGCCAGAGGTGACCAGTGCAATACCCGGTTTTCCCGTGGCACGGGCATAGCCATCTGCCGCATGAATCGCTGCCTGCTCATGTCGTACCAGAATATGCCGGACATCCTGCTGTTGAAAAATAGCATCATAGATATGCAGCACAGCGCCACCCGGATAGCCAAACAGATACTCAACACCCTCATTTTTCAGGCTCTGAACCAGAATCTCAGCACCACTCAACTCCACGCTATCACCCCCCAGCAAAAATCATCTGCCTCAACCATACCAATAAATTCACTCAATAAAAATCCGTCTGGAACAGTTTTTCATACCAGCCACCAGAGCGGAAGTGAAACTTTAGCCCTGCAGAATGCGGCCAGATACTGCGGGACTAAAGTCCCGCTTCCGGTTGTTTTTAGGGTCTACGCCACATTGAGTGAAAGAAGTACACTATTCAGAACTCCAAACAAGGCTTGCATCGAAATCTTAAGTTTTCCAATTCTCGGGGCTATGCCATATTGAGTAGGGGATACAGCTATTTTTCATAGACACAGACGCCTATATAGATATAGGTGGTAGAGCAACGCAGGAGCAGTTTGCCGAGACCACTGAGAACACAGAGTTATCGTTTGTAACGTTTAATTCCATTGACCAACCTGGATGCATTAAAATTTATCAGCAATCCCGTAGAGATATGC
>JAKISI010000005.1 GCA_021648685.1 Candidatus Polarisedimenticolaceae bacterium | reverse complement strand
TCTCTTATCCCCCAGTAACTAGGGAAGCATCCTAGCAACTCCTACTGCTGAGAGATAAATCTGTTCGCCTGAAAGGCGAAGGTTTAAACCTTACGCATGGAAAATTAACGCATATCTCTACGGGATTACTGATAAATTTTAATACATCCAGGTTGGTCAATGGAATTAAACGTTATAAACGATAACTCTGTGTTCTCCGTGGTCTCTGTGTCTATGAAAAATAGCTGTATCCCCACTCAATATGGCATAGCCCCGCTTTTTCGCACTTGTACCCGCTGTTTGGGTAGTAGGTTTTTCTATCCTCGGACAGGCTCCTAGCCAAAGGCCATTTAATGACTAAGCCTCTGCGGCAACAGCTTCCATATCACCCGGACAGTGCACGGCTGTTTGCAACCATACGGGAGATGCCATGGGCAGTGTTTCTGGATAGCAGCCGCCCATTCATTGACCAGGGCCGCTATGATATTTTGGCTGCGGCTCCTATCGCTACACTGGTCACTCAAGGTCAACATACCCGGATTAAACAGCAACAGGGTGGCTGCACATCAAAAGACGATCCGTTAACCCTTCTGCATTCACTCTTACAACCGAAGAGCACAGGATTCCCAGACCTGCCCTTTTGCGGCGGTGCTATTGGCTATTTTGGTTATGACCTTGGGCAGCGTTTTGAGCATCTGCCGGCTACGGCAGCCACCCCCGGCCAGTTGCCGGATATGGCCATCGGGATCTATGACTGGGCCTTGGTTGTTGATCATCAAAAGCAACAGAGCTGGTTGATAGGGCAGGGGAGAAGTGGTTCTACTGAGGCGCAATGGGATGATCTCGTTGCCCGATTTAGCCAGCCCGCTGATGCGCCTGCTCAGGCTGTTTTTCATGTGCAGGGAAAAATCAGGGGCAATATGAGCAAGCAGCAATATGCTGCGGCTTTCGACAAAATTCAACGTTATATTTATGACGGTGACTGCTACCAGGTAAATCTCTCTCAATGCTTCTCAGTGCCTGTAGATGGCGACCCCTGGGTTGCATACCAGGCTCTGCGAAAATCCAACCCAGCGCCTTATGCGGCCTATCTGAATACACCATCGGCACAAATCCTTAGCTGCTCCCCGGAACTGTTTTTGCAAGTACATGGCAGCTTGGTTAAAACAAAGCCCATTAAAGGCACGGCACCTCGCGGGGCAGACCAGAAAGAGGATGAACAGCTGATTCAGCAGCTCATCCACAGCCATAAAAACCAGGCTGAAAACCTGATGATTGTTGATTTGCTGCGCAATGATCTGGGCAAAGGGTGCAAGTTTGGCACGCTCCAGGTGCCTGAACTGTTTGCGGTTGAATCCTTTGCTACGGTGCATCATCTGGTCAGCACCATCACTGGAGTGATGACCCCCGATGTGGATGCCATCACTCTTTTGCGTGGCTGCTTTCCCGGCGGGTCGATTACAGGGGCACCTAAACACAGAGCCATGGAGATTATTGCTGAGTTGGAGCCTCACCGCAGGGGGGTCTACTGTGGGTCAATTGGCTATATTGGCTTTGATGGAAATATGGAAACCAATATTGCTATCCGCACCCTGGCTGCCTGCGGGAAGAATATTCACTTCTGGGCTGGTGGTGGCATTGTGGCTGACTCCGTTATGGAGGAGGAGTATCAGGAGATACGCTATAAAGCAGCCGCCATGTTTGAACTTTTAGGCCGCGAATCTACCATGATGTAAAGCAGGTTGTAGTGATTGGTCTAAAGCAATCTGTGCTTCCTCTCGATAAAGAGATCCATTGCGGCTTGTTAAACCAGTAATACCTCTCTTTCAAAATGGCTTATATACTGTATTTAACAGAGCCATGTTTTTTGCCGTATATCTGGTAATATATACAGCACTTAAAAAATAATACGTCTGTTTTTGTGCCCCGATTTTGTCTGAAAGCATATAGTATAAATCAGCTCTGTTCTTTCACATTAATGCCTATATCCCATGAAAAACCAGTAGTTATTGAATGCTTGCTGTGATTGACAGATTTGATAAGGTACTGCTAGCCTAAAGAGAATTAAGTGGTTATTTATAATGAAAATACCATGGTTTATTAATGGTTAAAAAAGATCTCACCCGGAGCGATAGATCATGAGGTTATCAACAAAAGGACGATACGCTGTTACAGCAATGCTGGAACTGGCCATCCATGATGGTCGGGGGGCAGTGACGCTGGCAGATATCTCCGTTGAGCAGGGCATCTCCTTGTCATACCTCGAACAGCTCTTTGCCTGTCTGCGCCGCCAGCATCTGGTGAAAGGAGTGCGTGGGCCAGGTGGTGGCTACTACCTGGGGCGGCCAGCAGGGGAGATCTCTATTGCAGATATTATCTGTGCGGTAGACGAATGGGTAGAATCCAACCACCTTAAAACGGAACAAGAGGGCGGGTCAGCTCGTTTGACACATATCCTGTGGAATGAGCTGAGTAATGACATCTTTGAGTTTCTTAAGCAGAAAACCCTGGGTGAACTGGTGGCTCGCGGAGTAGCCAATCTGGAACTTCAACTAGAGGGAAGCGAGGCGGTCAGTAAAACAGTTAAATCAATCTAACCCCCATCCAAAAGCTGCTCCACGGCCTGAATATCGGCTTTGGATTTTTCGATAATCTTTAATGACTGCTGGGGGGTCAACTTTCCATTTCCCAGTTTGTGAAAGGCAGGCGTCAGATCAATGCGGGGCAGCGTCTGCATGCGGGGCGTGCCAATATAGGCATGCAACTGCCCCAAAATCACCAGGTCAACATAGCTGATGGTATTGCCTCTGTCCCATGCCCAGTTTTCAGCCTGCAAGGCGACATCGGTAAGCTCATCCATGAAATTCCACTGTTGCAAAACCAGAGCACCTGCTCGTGCCTGCAAGCGGCTTACCGTCTTATCCAATAATTCCGGGTTCTCTATAAGGCTTGGGTAATCCTTGGCCGCATTAAGGATGGGTATGGCACCAATATCGTGAATGAGTCCTGCAAGCATAGCCTGGTCAGGGTCCAGCTTTGAGCCGAGGCGTGCCAATACATGGCAGACAGCCGCAACCTTCCGGCTGTGCGCCCACAGCTCCGACATACGCCCTCTGAGAACAGCATGCTTGGTACGAAAAAGATTTTTTAGTATGAAACTGAGCACCAGACTGCGGGTGGTGGCGCGTCCCAGTCGGGTGACGGCATCCGGGCAGTTGTCAATACGGTGACGACTTGCGTAGAGCGGGCTGTTTACAATGTGGATGATGCGTGCGGCAAGGGCTGGATCCATCTGAATGATACGGGCTATATCGGTACTTGTGGCATCCGGGTTATTGACTGCCTTGCTGATGCGGATGGCGATGTTTGGCATGCTGGGGATTTCAAAATCGCCATCCTGAAGTTTATGAAAGAGATTGGCATAGTGCTTATCTTTCATCTCATCCCCTGCCAGCTCGGCAGCACCCTCACCGCTGGCAGTAAGATTGGAGCCTAACTGCTCAACATTGTGCATAATTTCATGAGGGATCTTGGCCAGGACGGCTCGGTTCAGTGTGATGGCGCTGTGCGTGCAGGGCTGCTCAATATTAAGCGGGAACCTTGCCTGAGGGGTGCCTGCGCTAATGGTATTTGTTGCACCTTCCGCACTGTTTAGAGCGACTTGGCCTTTGATCAGGTAGAAGACATCTTTGGTTTGCTCATCCAGATCAAACAGCCTGGTTTTGCCGGAAGCGTGCTCCAGAGTGGCCAGAGTGGTCACATAGTGAAGTATCCGCTTGGGCAGGCTGTGGAGCGGGATCGCATGGATCAGATCTTCTATCCGCACTGTTTTCTGTTTTCCAAATAGCATCATTTTTATTCGGTTATAGTGATAAGAGTGCCATATTGGGTAAATGTGGCGAATGAATGACGACTACTTAGCTCTATCGGCCAGATGCATTCGTTGCTTTAGAGAGAGGCCGTAAATCGGCTATCATGCCCGCTTTGATCCTTACGGCGGTGGAACAGAATTGGATACAGATTCATTAGAAACAATACGGGATTTTATCCGCTGGGGTGCCAGCCGCTTCAGTGAGGCGGGGCTCTTTTTTGGCCACGGCACCGATAATGCACTGGACGAGTCACTGGCGCTGGTGCTGCATGCACTGCACCTTGACCATGATCTGCCGCCGGTCTACCTGGATAGTCGGCTGACCCCAACCGAGCGCAGTGCAGTGCTGTCGCTGCTACAGCGCAGGATGGATGAACGGCTACCCGCAGCCTACCTGACACATACCGTGCAGTTTGCCGGCCTTGCATTCTATGTGAATGAGCATGTGCTGGTGCCACGATCCCCCATCGCCGAGCTGATAGAGGCAGGCTTTGCCCCCTGGGTTGACCCTGATACGGTGCATCGGGTGCTGGATCTCTGCACCGGCAGTGGCTGCATTGCCATTGCCAGCGCCTGCCATTTCCCCCAGGCTCAGGTCGATGCGGTTGATATTTCACCAGAGGCTCTGAGCGTTGCGCGCATCAACGTAACGAAACATGGGCTGGAAGAGCAGATCACTATCATCCAGTCTGACCTGTTCAATGAGGTTGAAAACAATCGTTATGACATCATCATCAGCAACCCCCCCTATGTCTCGCTGAAAGAGCTGGCGGGGCTGCCAGCAGAGTATCATCGTGAGCCCGTTCTGGGTCTGGAAGCGGGGCGGGATGGGCTGGATCTTGTGACACGAATTTTACATGATGCCTCCAGCTACCTGGCTCCCGGTGGTATCATAGTGATCGAGGTGGGCAGCAGTGCCGAGGCGCTGGAGGCTCGTTATCCACAACTCCCCTTCCTGTGGCTTGATTTTGAACGCGGGGGCGACGGCGTCTTTCTGCTGACGGCAGAGCAGCTTGCCGATGCATTCGGGCAGTGATCAGTCCACAGACCCAAAGCAGTAATTGAGGAAGAATTTATGAACCAGTCACTGGTTTTTGATCTTGATCTGATCAAAAAATATGACCATGCCGGGCCGCGCTATACCTCCTACCCGACAGCGCCACAGTTTCATGACGGCTTTGGCCCGGATCAATACCAGCAGATTGCACAGGCCACCAACGCCACAGGCAACCCGCTGTCACTCTATTTTCACATCCCCTTCTGTGACACCGTCTGCTTCTACTGCGCCTGCAACAAAGTGGTCACCAAGGATCGCAGCAGAGGCGGCACCTACCTGACCCGTCTGCACCAAGAGATCGCCCTGCAGGGGGCGCTGTTTGACAAGAGCCGCGTGGTAGAGCAACTGCACTGGGGCGGCGGCACCCCCACCTTCATCAGTCACGATGAGATGCGTGAACTGATGCGTGTCACCCATGAGCACTTCACACTGCTGGAGGATGACACAGGTGAATACTCTATTGAGATCGACCCGCGCGAGGCCAACGCCGAGACCATCGCCATACTGCGCGAGATCGGCTTGAACCGCATGAGCCTGGGGGTGCAGGATTTTGACGAGCGGGTGCAGAAGGCGGTCAACCGCCTGCAATCCGAGGCGCAGACCATGGAGGTGCTGGATGCCGCACGCAAGGAAGGTTTTCGCTCCATCAGTGTCGATCTGATGTATGGCCTGCCGCATCAATCGGTAGCGAGTTTTGAGCGCACCCTGGATCGCATCATCGAGGTTGATCCCGACCGCCTCTCCGTCTTCAACTATGCCCACCTGCCTGAGCGCTTCATGCCGCAGCGCCGCATCAACATGGAAGATGTACCAACCCCGGCCGAGAAGCTGGACATTCTCCAGCTCACCATCGAAAAGCTGGAAAAGGCGGGCTACGTTTACATCGGCATGGATCACTTCGCCCGCCCGGATGACGAGTTGACCATCGCCCAGCAAGACGGCACCCTCTACCGCAACTTTCAGGGCTACTCCACCCATGCCAACTGTGACCTGATCGGCCTGGGCGTCACCTCCATCGGCATGGTGGGCGAGACCTACAGCCAGAACATGCGGGAACTGGATGAGTATTATGAGCGGATTGACGCAGGTGAGCTGGCGGTATTCCGTGGCTTTGATCTGAGCCAGGATGATCAGATCCGGCGCGATGTCATCACCCGGCTGATCTGCCACCTGAAACTGGATTTTAACCGGGTAGAGTCAGAGCGGGGCATCTGCTTTACTGACTACTTCAAAAAAGAGCTGAACCAGCTGCAAGGGATGATTGAAGATGGCCTGCTTGAAGTCGATGAGAAAGGCATCCAGGTGCTGCCACGAGGTCGGCTGCTGATTCGCAATATCTGCATGGTGTTCGACTACTATCTGGCGCAGAAAAGCGAGGTCAAATTCTCACGGGTCATCTAAATACACTCTGCTGCACAATAATCACCCTAACTGGAATGCCCCACCATGGTTGATGCCAACGCATCCATCCCCGCCGTACTCCGAGCCACTGCGCAGGCCAACCCCACAGCTCCTGCCATCTGTTTCTCTGATCGCCAGCTCACCTTTGCCGAGGTTGACCGAGCCTCCGATGCCATCGCTGCATCACTGGCCGGACAGGGCATAGAGCAGGGTGATCGTGTCGCGCTCTACTGCATCAACTCTGATGCCTTTGCGATAGCCTACACCGGGATCATGAAGGCAGGTGCGGCTGTGGTTCCCGTCAACCTGATGCTCAAGCCAAAGGAGATCAGCTACATCCTGCAGGATGCTGGGGTAAAGGGACTCTTCTATCACCACACCTTCATAGAGACAGTCACTGCCTTTCGGACGGAAATCAGCACCCTGGAACTTTGCGTCAGCATCGGAGTGGCGCAGGGTGATGATCCCCGCTTCGAGGATCTCCAGCAAAACCGGGGCAGGCCGCCCCAGCTGGATATCGACCCGGCTGAGGATCTGGCCGCCATCCTCTACACCTCAGGCACCACAGGGCACCCCAAAGGCGCCATGCTGACCCACAGCAATCTGCTGTCGAACAGCTGCAGCGTGGTGGAGGCGATGCAGTTCAAGGCGGGGAGGGATCGTATTCTGGTGGTGCTGCCGATGTTCCACTCTTTTGCCGCCACGGTGGGGCTGTTAACGCCGCTGCTGCATGGGCTGAGTTTTGCCCCGGCGGCACGTTTTGATCCAGCGGCCATCTCGGCGCTGATTGGGGCAGTGGGCATAACGGTCTTTCTTGGCGTGCCCAGTATGTACAACCTGCTGCTGCGACTGCCGGACGAGCAGCTGCCGCAGTGGTCATCCGTGCGCTTCGGAATATCTGGTGGCTCGGCCATGCCGGTGGCGGTCATGCGCCAGTTCGAAGAGCGTTTTGGTCTCCCCATTTATGAAGGGGACGGGCCAACCGAGTGCTCTCCCGTAACCTGTGTAAACCCAATCGGCAAAGTGACCAAGCCGGCGTCGGTTGGGCTGCCTCTGCCCAATGTAGAGATTGAGATCCTTGATGATCATGGCAAACGGCTCCTGGTGGATGAGATTGGCGAGCTATGTGTGCGAGGTCCCAATGTGATGAAAGGCTATTGGAACCTGCCGCAGGCCACGGCAGAGAGCTTTTTTGGTGACTGGTTTCGCACCGGGGATCTGGGATACAAGGATGAGGATGGCTACCTCTTCATGGTAGACCGCAAGAAGGATATGATTATCGTCAACGGCATGAATGTCTATCCGCGCATGGTAGAGGAGGTACTCTACCAGCACCCACAGATCAGCGAAGCCGCAGTGGTGGGCGAACCCAGTACCCGGCATGGTGAACTGCCGATTGCCCATGTCGTACTGCAACCGGGTGCCAAAACGACAGCAGCAGAGGTGCGCGCCTACTGCCTGGAAAACCTTGGCCGCCATCAGGTGCCGCGCAAGGTCGTGCTGCGCACCTCGCTGCCAAAAAATGCGGCGGGAAAGATCCTGAAGCGGGAGCTGCGTCGCGAAGGCGAGCTGGAGCGTGGGGTGGATATTCAAATAGATGCCGTCTCATAGATCCAGCCAATTTCCGAGAACAGATAAAAGGTGACAGCTATGCCCCACACTGAGACTCTACCGCGCACCCTCTACACTGCCGCGCAGACTCGCAAACTGGATCGAACGGCCATTGAGACCTTCTCCATACCCGGAGTTGTCCTGATGGAACGAGCCGGTAGCGCCGCCTACAATCTGCTGTGCAAAATCTGGCCTGACGCAGAGACCATCACCGTGGTTTGTGGTATCGGCAACAATGGCGGCGATGGCTATGTGTTGGCACGCCTTGCGCTACAGGCCGGCAAAACCGTACACCTTCTCCAGCTGGGTGACGTAGAGAAGATCAAAGGGGATGCGCAGACAAACTATAATCGCTTCATTGAAGCGGGTGGAGAGATTAAGCCCTTCAAAACCATCCCCAAAGAGAGCGATATCACCGTGGATGGGATCTTTGGGACAGGTCTGGAACGAGGGGTAACCGGCGCATGGCAGCAGGCCATAGAGGCCATCAATGCTGCCGCATCCCCAGTACTGGCGCTGGACATCCCCTCCGGGCTGCACGCGGACTCTGGGCAGATTCTGGGGGCGGCAGTAAGGGCCAATGCCACCATCAGCTTCATCGGGCTGAAACAGGGCGAGTTTACTGCTGCGGGGCCAGAGCAGTGCGGCCAGATCGTCTTCAGTGACCTCGACCTGCCGGAAGCACTCTATGCCACAGAGTGCCCTGCCGCCAGACGGGTCGAGTGGTCAATGATGACCGGCCTGCTTGGGCGGCGGGCAAGGGGTGCGCACAAAGGGGATTTCGGCCATCTCCTGGTGATAGGTGGTGATCACGGCTACAGCGGTGCAGCAAGAATGGCCGGAGAGGCTGCTCTGCGCACTGGTGCCGGGCTGGTCAGTATTGCCACCCAGCCAGCGCATGCGCCGCTGCTGAACATAGCGCGCCCCGAGCTGATGTGCCATGGCGTTGCAGATGCCAACACACTGGCGCCGCTGCTACAGCGTGCCACCATACTCGCCATCGGTCCTGGGCTGGGACAGGGCCGATGGGGACGTGCGTTACTGAGTGCCGCCTTAGAGACAAGAGTGCCGCTGATTGTGGATGCAGACGCACTGAATCAGCTGGCGTCAGAGCCAACCCGGCGTGATAACTGGGTTCTAACCCCCCATCCGGGTGAGGCAGCGCGCCTGCTGGGCGTGAGTGTTGCAGAGATCCAGTCAGACCGCTTTCAATCTGCCAAGGCGATTCAGAAACAGTACGGTGGCGTGGTGGTTTTGAAAGGGGCAGGGACACTGATTGCCCATGCCGAGTCGCCCATATCGGTCTGCACGGCGGGCAACCCTGGCATGGCAACGGGTGGCATGGGCGACCTCCTAACAGGCATCATTGCCAGCATGGTGGCGCAGGGTTTAAGCCTGAGTGATGCTGCAACTGCCGGGGTCTGCCTGCATGCAGCGGCCGCAGACCGGGCGGCACAGGCGGGTGAGCGCGGGCTGCTGGCAAATGATCTCCAGATTGAACTGCGACTGCTGCTGAATGCCGACTGGCACCAATGCTAGACCTGAAGGTTGCGGGTGAGCAGGCCCAGGAGGCGCTGGGTGCGGCTCTGGCACTGGCCTCCCCGCCAAGCTGTGTAATCTATCTGATCGGTGATCTGGGCGCGGGAAAGACCACCCTGGCGCGAGGTTTTATCCGCGCGCTTGGCCACAAAGGGGCGGTAAAAAGCCCGACTTATGCCCTGCTGGAGCCGTATGAACTAGCGGATCGAAGCTGCTATCACCTAGATCTCTATCGACTGAGCGACCCGGAGGAGCTTGAATATCTGGGGATTCGCGATCTGCTACAGTCAGAAGCCATACTGCTGGTGGAGTGGCCAAAGAGAGGAGAGGGGCAGCTACCGCCGCCTGATCTCGTGATTGAGATAGACCACGACGGCGAATGCCGTCAAATGCAGATAAAATCACACAGCAAAAAGGGTAATAGCCTGCTGCAAGCACTGGATCTTGCTGCCTGGAACCGGCGCCACTCCTGATAAATTATTTAGAAAAGCAGTCTATCTGACAGAAAAATCTAGAAAAAACAGTATTGATATGCTAGCTTTAGGATATCTATCTGGAGAAGATTAGGCTCTTGATGCCATGAAAAAACTCGCTATCTTTTTGTGTCTGCTTATTAGCTTGCCGCTCCAGGCAAAAAACCTCTCCATCGATGGCCTGCGGTTATGGGCGGCTCCTGACCACACGCGGCTGGTCTTCGATACCAGTGGGCCGGTCGCCCATACCCTGATGAAACTCACCCAGCCGGACCGGCTCGTTATTGATATCAGCAATACCCGCCTGAACGCAGCCATTCCAGCTGTCAGCCAGGGAGATCGTTATGTGCAAAATGTGCGTAGCGGAGTACGCAATACCAACGACCTGCGAGTGGTACTGGATCTTAAACATAAAGTCCACCCAAAGAGCTTTATGCTCAAGCCAAACCGCCAGTATGGCCATCGTCTAGTCATAGACCTCTATGGGGCTGACGAGAGTGGGCGTAAAAAACCGGAAGCGGTGAAAACAGTAAATAAAAACGGCTTGCGTGATATTGTTATTGCCATTGATGCGGGTCATGGTGGCGAAGATGTGGGCGCCATTGGGCCAGGAGGCTCACATGAAAAAAAGATAACAATGGCGATTGCGCAGAAGTTAAAGGTGTTGATTCAGGCAGCGCCAGGAATGCGCCCGGTAATGACGCGGGATGGTGACTACTATGTAACGCTACGCAAACGCATGGAAATTGCACGCCAGCAGAAAGCGGATCTCTTCATCTCCATCCACGCCGATGCCTTTCGGGATCCACGCGTAAAAGGGGCATCGGTCTATACCCTCTCCAACCGGGGGGCATCCAGCGAGGCAGCCCGCTGGCTGGCCAAAAGTGAAAACAGCGCAGATCTGGTGGGCGGCGTTAGCCTGGATGACAAAGATGTTCTGCTGGCCTCCGTGCTATTGGATCTGTCACAAACCGCAACCCGGCAGGTTAGCAGTGAGGCGGCAGACAGAGTCTATCGCCAGCTGAAAAAAGTGGGAGACGTGCATGGAAGACGCGTGCAGCAGGCAGGCTTTGTAGTGCTGAAATCACCGGATATCCCCTCAGTACTGGTAGAGACCGCTTTTATTTCAAACCCGGGTGAAGAGCGTAAGCTCAATGATCCTCGCCACCAAAAGAGATTGGCAAAAGCCATATTTCGCGGTGTGCGCAGCTATTTTAAATCTACCCCCCCACCGGGCACCATGCTGGCGGCCAGAAAAGCAACGATCCCCGCCAAATACATCATCTCCCGTGGAGACACACTATCGAGTATTGCCAGCCGCTACCAAGTCAGCTTAGTAGCGCTTCGCAACATCAACCGCATCGCAGGAGATCACATACGGATTGGCCAAGTACTGAGAATTCCTGGGGACGGGTGAGAAAGGCTTAACCCATCTTCCGATTCAAACCACCGTAAGTCATTGATACTCAACTCACGCCAAAAAATAATAGCTATAAATAACAATGTGTTAGAGATTCACCTCGAGGTGTAGTGCCATAATCGTTCTTTCATGCCTTGTATTCCAGACCCACCCAAACCAAGAGCCGCCAACAAGGCAAACCTTACTACACCTATCGCCTGGTGGAGAGTGAACGGGTCAATGGGCAGGTAAAACAACGCACCCTGCTGAATCTGGGTCGCCATTTTGACCTGCCCAAAGCGCACTGGCATGATCTGGCATCACGTATTGAACAACTCCTCAGCGGTCAGACCCCACTCCTCTCAACCGAACCCCCTGCTGAACTTGAAACACTGGCGCGGCGCTACCAGGCACTTATTTTGGCTCGTTGTTGTGAGCAGGAAAAAACCGCAGAGGACTTTCAATCCGTTGATATTGACAGCCTGGTACTGGATGGCAGCGGCTTTCCGCGTCGTAGTCAGCTCTTCCCGGGCAACGTCAGTGAGCCTGAGAGCCTGGAGGCGATGCTCGGCGCGCTACAGTGTAGAAAAGGCCAGGTTGTGGTGATAGATGCCGGCATTGCAACGGAGTCAAGCATCACCTGGCTCAAGGAGCAGGGTTATCGCTATCTGGTGGTAAGCCGCAAGCGCAAGCGTGACTTTGACCCCGCACAAGCCATTACCATCAAAGATGGGGCCGGGGCAGAAGGTTACTGTTCAACGCGTTGTCATAGAGATGGGTGAAGTGGAACTTTATTGCCACTCCCAGGCCCGTGAGTAAAAAGAACAGGCGATACAGGATCGCTTCAGTGAGCGCTTTGGTAGAAGGCCACCTCTTTATCACCTTGCTGGCCTACCATCTGGTGCATGTCATTCGAACCCAACTGAAAGCACAAGGCATCCACGACAGTTGGGAGACGATCCGTCAAAAGCTGGAAAACCAGCAGCGCATTACCGTGAGCTTATCCTGTGAAGCGGGCAAGCGACTGCATATCCGCAAGGCCACGCGTGCAGAGCCGCATCAGAAGGTGATTTATGACGCCTTGTGGGTATCTCTTCGCAATCTGGCTCCGTTCAAAAAACAGCGGCCTGATCTTCCAAAAAACAAAACAGTTAAATTCGTAGTGCCATAAGAGGCGCTGTGTGCAGGCTAACTGTCTGTTTTTTTAAAGCATTGTTGTCAGTGAAATCGGAAGATGGGTTGATGTGGCATAGATCCAATATTTTGTAGTGATGGATGCTGGGCAGAATTCCGTAAAACCAGCACAATATCTTCCACTACTACTGAAATACCCCACAAAACACGCAACTATAACCATGTCGCCAATGTGGGTGTTGGCTTTATCTGAAATCATGGCCTATTTCATAGGTTTTCGGGCGGGCACTATTTACTCCTGACAAAAGCATTTCTGAATCGTGTGTCAGCGCTATTTTTCCAGTACAATTAGGTGCTTAATTTCCAGGATGTTTGCAGGAAGAGACTGCCGCTCACCCCATGAGAATCTTGCTAAGTAATGATGATGGCTACCAGGCCCCTGGCCTCAAGGCGCTTGCAGAGGGTCTGGCCACTATTGCCACGATCACTGTGGTAGCGCCAGAGCGCAACCGTAGCGGCGCCAGTAACTCACTTACACTGGAGCGCCCGCTGCGCATCCACACGATGGAGTGTGGTTTTATCAGTGTCGATGGCACTCCAACCGATTGCGTCCACCTGGCGATTACCGGGCTGCTGAAAGAGGAGCCGGATATGGTGGTGGCAGGTATCAATAATGGTGCCAATATGGGGGATGATGTGCTCTATTCCGGCACAGTTGCGGCTGCCACTGAAGGGCGGTTTCTTGGCTTTCCTGCGATAGCAGTCTCCATGGCATCGCATGCGCCAAAGCATTTTGAGACAGGTGCCCGTGTCGCAAGGGAGATGGTTCAGCGGATCTGTCAGCATCCCTTGAGTGCGGATACCATTATGAATGTCAACGTGCCCGATCTGCCCTATGAAGCACTTAAAGGCTATCAGGCTACACGCCTTGGGCACCGGCACAAAGCGGAGCCGGTGGTCAAATCGACGGATCCAAGGGGGCGTGTGATCTACTGGGTTGGGCCAGCGGGTGCTGAGCAGGATGCCGGGCCAGGAACAGATTTTTACGCCGTGCGAGCGGGATATGTGTCAGTTACACCCTTGAAGATAGACCTCACCCGGCATGAACTTTTGCCCGAGATACAGGATTGGCTGGACAGGCCGTAGATGCAGCAAAGTATGGTCAATAAAGGATTTCTTGGCGTGGGCATGACATCCCGGCGTACACGGGATCGACTGGTGGAGCGGCTGGCGGCCGAAGGGATAACCAACCGCAAGGTGCTGGAGACGATTCGCAACACGCCGCGTCATATCTTTGTGGAGGAGGCGCTGGCCAGCCGCGCCTATGAAGATACTGCGCTGCCAATTGGTCTTGGGCAGACGATTTCGCAGCCCTATATCGTGGCGCGGATGACCGAGCTGTTACTGGCTGGTGGCCCTCTGAATACTGTGCTGGAGGTAGGTACCGGCTCCGGCTATCAGGCGGCGATCCTCTCCCCGTTGGTGAAACGCATTTATAGCGTGGAGCGCATTGAATCATTCATCAAACAGGCGCGCTCACGTTTTCAGGAGCTGCAACTGCGCAATATCCGACTCAATCACTGCGATGGGGGTATCGGGCTGCCCCAATATGCCCCCTTTGATGGGATCATTGTCACAGCGGCTCCCGAGGGGATACCATTGGCGCTGGTTGATCAATTGGTTATTGGTGGACGAATGGTGCTGCCCATCGGCATGCGTGATGAGCAGGTACTGGTGTTGGTCATTCGTACTGAACAGGGCTATGAGAAAGAGATATTGGAAAGAGTCATGTTTGTACCTTTATTGGGAGGGACGCGTTAATGCAACTTTTTTCACCGCTCTATAGCCGGGCCATGCAGTGGGCGCGCCATCGACATGCGCAGCGGTACCTTGCAGGTCTGAGCTTTGCGGAGTCATCTTTTTTTCCTATCCCGCCGGATGTGATGCTGGCCCCCATGTCGCTGGCCAACCCGGCGCGTGCGGTATGGTTTGCAACCCTTACTACCATAGCCTCTGTGCTAGGTGGTCTGCTGGGGTATCTCATCGGGGTGTTTGCCTTTGATATGGTGGAGCCGCTGCTGCACAGTGCCGGTTACTACCCAAAATATCTGCAAGCCAAGGAGTGGTTTGATGAGTGGGGTTTTTGGGCGGTATTTCTGGCAGGATTCTCCCCCATACCTTATAAAATGTTCACGATTACCGCCGGGGTTATCTCCATGGCACTGGCACCCTTTATTATTGCCTCCTTGATTGGTCGTGGTGGGCGCTTCTTTTTGGTTGCACTGCTAATGGCATGGGGCGGAGAGCGCATGGAAGAGGCGCTGCATAAATATATAGACCGCCTTGGATGGTTGACGATCGTGCTGGCTATCATAGCGGTAGTCATTATTCGATACTGAGTTTAAATTGGATGAGGCAACTGCCAATATCGGCATCAACTTTATGGCTTCGGCTGTTGATTACAACGGTTGTTATCTCGCTGCTCGGTGCCTGCGGCAGCCCGGGTGGGGCTCCGGTTGTCAGTCGCAATCATGCGGTACCCGCCAAGCCACTGAACCGTGCCAGTCACTACATCGTCAAGCCGGGTGATACGCTGTATGCCATTGCCTGGAAAAGAGGGGTTGATTACAAAAAACTGGCAGAGTGGAATCGAATCAGGTATCCGTATACCATCTATCGTGGTCAACGGTTGCACTTGCATCCAGCAGCAAACAGGGCAGGCAAAAAAGCTAGTACAACTTCTAAAAGAGGTAGACATTTAAATCATAAAAAAACATCGACTGCGTCACAAAAAACAAAAACAGCAGCAATAAAACCTTCAAAATCGCAGGGTAGTGCCGCTAAAGGTAGTAAGCCCTCGGCATCATTAGAGGCGACCCGGAGGCTGAGGTGGCAATGGCCTACGAGTGGGGTTGTCATACAGCGTTTTTCCAGCCGTGATCCAACTCGAAAAGGGTTAAAGATAAGCGGCCGTATTGGGCAGTCTGTTCGCGCTGCGGAATCAGGGCAGGTGGTATACAGTGGCAGCGGCCTGATTGGCTATGGCCATCTTATTATTATCAAGCATGATAAACATTATTTAAGCGCTTATGGTTATAATCGAAAGCTGCTGGTTGCAGAGGGAGACAAAGTGGCCAAAGGGGAGCGGATTGCAGATATGGGGCATACTGCCGGTGGTAAAGCGCTGCTGCATTTTGAGATTAGACGCAGGGGCAAGCCCGTTGACCCCGCAGCACTGTTACCAAAACAGCGTTAACCAATCGTGGGTGGCATGATGGAAGAGAGTGGTGGACGAAAGGATATGAAATTAATAGCTGATATGAAGAATGATATGCATGAAGTGGAAGATGAACCCGTAGCGAAAAAAAAGGCAGAGCCTAGACGAAAGGCTCGTACCTCTGCAGATATGGCCGATGGCCAGGTTGATGCCATGCGGCTCTACCTGAGTGAGATTGGATTTTCGCAATTGCTAACGGCAGAGGAAGAGGTCTACTATGCCCGGCTGGCGCAAAAGGGGGAGGTACCTGCGCGTCAGCGCATGATTGAGAGCAACCTGCGCTTGGTTGTAAAGATTGCCCGGCGTTATATGAATCGCGGGCTGGCACTGCTCGATCTGATTGAAGAGGGTAATTTGGGGCTGATCCGTGCGGTGGAGAAGTTTGACCCTGAGCGGGGCTTTCGTTTCTCCACCTATGCGACCTGGTGGATCAGGCAGACGATTGAGCGGGCGATCATGAACCAGACCCGGACGATCAGGTTGCCCATTCATGTTGTAAAAGAGATCAATGTCTATCTGCGTGCAGCGCGTAAGCTGGCGCAAACGCTGGATCATGAGCCCTCTGCAGAAGAGATCGCCGAGCTGCTGGATAAGCCCATTGACAACGTAAAGCGCATGCTGGGTTTGAATGAGCGTGTAACCTCTGTAGATACACCCTATGGCAAGGATGCAGACAAGCCATTGCTGGATACAATCCCTGATGAGGTAACGCTTGATCCTTCGGTTCGACTACAGAATGATGGCCTGAATGCCAACATTGATAGCTGGCTCGATAAGCTGAATGATAAGCAGCGAGAGGTCGTTGAGCGCCGCTTTGGCCTGCGTGGCTATGAAAATTCAACGCTGGAGCAGGTGGCAAATGAGCTGGGGGTGACAAGGGAGCGGGTGCGGCAGATACAGATGGATGCACTGAAGCGGTTACGCGTCATCCTTGAGAAAGATGGTTATTCAATAGAGTCTATATTCAAATAGAGCGGTTGAGTTATCCGCTCAAACTGAGCCGGTGATGTATATTGTAGCACCGCTCTCCCTTTTGGGTTCAGCGCTACATCCAACCCCTTTTTCGGGTAGAGCCAGTGAGCAATGCCGGATGGCTCGGTATGACGCCTCTCCGGTTTTCCAAAACGATCCTCAATAAGCCCGGCATCGAGGCTGGCTGCTGGCAGGTAGGTGATGTGTGAAATTGGTGCAGTCATCACGCGCTCGTTGTCCGCATGGGCCAGCGTGATCTTCCTCCCACCACTGCCCAGCTTGCTTAGCCTCTGCCCTCGATCATACATCTGGGCAGCCAATGTCGAGGCTACCTCCAGTGTGAGTATAAGGTCGGCACGAATGCCGCTGATATAGAGCTGCTTGAAATAGGCCTCGATCGTATAGCTCTCCTCAGGCGAGACGAACATACTGATTTTGGCCTCTGTTTTAAACTCCTTTTGGGCATCTGCCAACGTACTCTGGCTGAGTGTCAGATTAAATACTGATGTGTTCCCCGCCGTATCTATCGCTATATCCCAAGGTAGCCTGGGTGTTTTCGGGCTGTTTTTCCCAGCAGGAAACATAATGGCTATCACCAGAATCAGCGGGACAGCAATGAGAAAACCGGACAGGGTTTTTTTGTTCATGGGGTCATCTGTGCAAGGTGGGAAGGGTTGTATGCCTGCGATTATTGCAAAAGATTGGTGATTCTCCTAACGATCATCCATAGTTAACTTGGAAAACCAGCTGAGTGTGTGCGATTGGCTTGGATGATCATTCTCTTCTCTCAGAAGTCGTTTATAAAAAATAGCGTGTAACTGATTGTAATAAAAAATAAATAATTATTATTGTCAAAGCGGCCTTAAATATCCTGCTAATTTGGCATCAAAAATATTGACAAATATCATAAATTATCGTGATATACGCATCGGAATGATCCATCTTTGGCCAAGCTATCGGTTGTTTGGCCATTATTTTAATAACGAATCCAATCAAGAGGGGGGGTTCATGGACGCGACAGCAGAACAAAAGTACAACCTAGATGTTGTGCGCTGGTTCGCCGTCATGGCGGTGGTCTACCTGGTGGTAGGTGCATTGGTCGGGGTGTATATTGCCTCGCAATTGGCGTGGCCGGTTTTAAATTTTGATAGTCCATATCTATCTTTTGGGCGTTTGCGCCCAGTTCATACCAATGCGGTTATCTTTGCCTTTGGCGGCTGTACGCTGATGGCGACTGCCTTCTACAGCGTACAACGCACCTGCGGTGTACGGCTGTGGAGCGATAAGATGGCCTGGTTTACATTCTGGGGTTGGAACCTGGTGATTGTGCTGGCAGTGATCACGCTGCCACTGGGTCTGACTCAGAGCAAAGAGTATGCCGAGCTGGAGTGGCCAATTGACATCCTGATTGCGGTAGTCTGGGTCTCTTACATGTTCAATTTTGTAATGACCATCGCTAATCGCAAGAGCTCGCACATCTATGTGTCGAACTGGTTCTTCCTTAGCATGATGATCATGATCACCTATCTGCATGTGGTGAACAGTCTGGCAATCCCTGTCAGCATGTTTAAATCCTACTCCATCTTTGCGGGTGTGCAGGATGCCATGATTCAGTGGTGGTGGGGCCATAATGCGGTAGGTTTCTACCTGACAGCGGGCTTTCTTGGCATTATGTATTACTTTTTGCCAAAGCAGGCTAACCGCCCTGTCTACTCCTATCGCTTGTCAGTTATTCACTTCTGGGCGCTCTCTTTTGGCTATGTCTGGCTGGGTGCGCATCACCTTCAATACACGGCATTGCCTGACTGGACGGGTTCACTGGGAGCCGCCATCTCACTGGCGATGATCATCCCGTCCTGGGGTGGCGCATTGAACGGTATGATGACCCTCTCCGGTGCCTGGGACAAACTGCGTACAGATTATGTGCTGCGCTTTATGATCATGTCTCTGGCCTTCTATGCCATGTCTACCTTTGAAGGGCCAGTCATGTCGATCAAGACTGTCAACGCACTCTCTCACTACACCGATTGGACTATTGGTCATGTGCATTCAGGTGCGCTGGGCTGGGTGGCTATGATCGGTATTGGTGCGCTCTATCACCTGATCACCCGCTGTTTCCACACCGAGATGTACTCTGTGAAGCTGATCAATCTGCACTTCTGGGCAGCCACCATCGGTACTGTGATCTATGTGGTCGCCATGTGGGTCTCCGGTATCATGCAGGGTCTGATGTGGCGGGCGTATGATGACTATGGCACCCTGGCCTATACCTTTGCCGAGTCGGTTGAAGCGATGCATCCTTACTACGCAATGCGAGCTGTGGGGGGCGCGATCTTCCTCTTTGGTGCTATGGTAATGCTGTACAACATCATCATGACCGTTCGTCAATCCATGGCAGAGGGTCGCGTTGAGCAGGCGCGCACGGCACCACTGGCTACGGCGACTGCATAGGAGATTCAATTCATGTCAACAAAAACAGAATCAAAAGGTCTCCAGAAGTGGGCAGAGACCAATATCTGGGCGTTGGTGCTGATGACGGCCATTGTGGTCTCCATTGGCGGTATCGTGGAGATTGTGCCGCTCTTTCATATGAAGAACACTTTTGAGCATAACAAGTATCCAGAGATCGTCTGGGATGGTATTGGAAAGCGCCCTCTGTCTGAGTGGAAGCCGGGTGATGGTATTCGTCCAAACCGGCCGCTGGAGGTCGCTGGCCGTGATATCTACATCCGCGAAGGTTGTTACCTTTGTCACTCACAGATGATTCGCCCCTTTCGTGATGAGAAGGAGCGCTATGGGCACTACTCACTCGCTTCTGAGTCCATGTTTGATCACCCCTTCCAGTGGGGTTCCAAGCGGACGGGGCCTGATCTTGCGCGGGTAGGTGGCAAATACTCGGACATGTGGCACAGAAAGCATATGCGAGCGCCCCGCTCGGTGGTGCCGGAGTCCGTGATGCCGAACTATCCCTGGCTGGATGAGAATATGGTCGACCCTGAAGAGATTGAGACCAATATGCGTGGTCTGGCCAAGGTCGGTGTGCCATATATCGAAGCGGATTTTGCGGCGGCACTGGTAGAGACCAAAGATAAGACAGAGATGGATGCCATCGTTGCTTACCTTCAGGTACTGGGTACCATGGTTAAACTAGACGATAGTAAGGCTTATCGTGAATAGTCTTAGCGAGCACTTGCAAACGAATTGGGCGGCGATGACCACCAATGACTGGGTGGGTACCATCCTGACTGTGGTCGTCTTCCTCCTGATACTCGCAGCTTACATTTATGCTCTTTATCCAAAGAACAAAGAGAAGCTAGAAGCACAGCGCTTTATCCCTTTGGATGATGATCAACTAGATGATGGAGAAAAACATGGCGGATAAGAACCCTTTTCCAGGTGAAAACAACACCGGGCATATATGGGATGACAACATTCGTGAGCTGGATAACCCCATTCCACGCTGGTGGATGCTCTCATGGTATGCCAGCTGTGTCTGGGTACTGATTTATGTAATTATCTACCCCTCATTCCCGATTGGAGACAAACCACCACCAGGCCTGATGGGATGGACTCAGATTAAGGAGTTCAAGGAAGGGATGGCAGAAGTTGAGGCTATTCGCGCCAAATATGAGGATCAGATCAAGGGGATGACAGGGGAGCAGATCCTGGCAGACCCCGGTCTGTCAGATTACACCGTTGCCTCTGTAAAGGTGCTTTTTGGTGACCACTGTGGCCCATGTCATGGTTCAGGAGGCCAGGGTGCCCCGGGGTTCCCGGTAATTGCCGATGATGTTTGGCTCTATGGTGGCAGTATCGAGAAGATTGAAGAGAGCATCGCCAAAGGGCGTAGAGGCATGATGCCTGCGCATGGCAGCAAACTCGCTGCGGAGCAGATTGATACGCTGGCAAATTATGTCGTTGGCATGGCCGAAGGGAAGGAAGACCCGGCAGGCAAGGCGCTGTTTATGGCCAATGCATGCTTTGCCTGTCATGGCATGACAGGCACGGGTAACCAGGCGATGGGTGCGGTTGATCTGACTGACAGTGTCTGGCGTTTTGCCCCGGGTGGTGTCGAGAGTGCAAGGCAGACTATTGCCCACGGTGTAAACTTCCCGGCTGACCCAGAGAGCCGTGAGGCAATCATGCCAGCCTTTGGTGAAAAGCTATCTTCCCATGAGATCAAGAAGTTAGCTGTCTATGTCCACAAGCTCGGCCAGTAGCAGTAGCAGTAGCAGGCGAAGCTGAAAATATGGGGCCTGCATGTCTATTGATTAGCATGCAGGCTCCATAGTCCTAAATCCTGATGTGACTTTTAGGTGGCCAGTACCGCTGTGGCAGGCCCCACGACGAAAGACAAGTCAGTGAAGATGTAATGCAACAGGATTTCATGTGAGCAAACAACCCTCCCCATCACACCTTGCAGCGCTTGATGATCTGCTGGAAGAGGCAGAGCAGTGGCACGTCAATGCCGGTGATGAAATCATCCATGCAAAAAGGATGGGGGGCAAGTGGCGCACGATCAAGTGGCTCAGCGGCTCTATCTGGCTGCTGCTCTTCTTTGGGCCCTATCTGCGCTGGAATGACCGTCAGGCCATTCTCTGGGATATTCCCAACCGCCAGTTTCATCTCTTTAATATCACAATCCTCCCTCAGGATCTGTGGATGCTTGCCCTGCTGCTGCTATTTTTAGCAATAATGCTGTTTGCCATAACCGCATTTTCAGGGCGAGTATGGTGCGGCTTCCTCTGTTTTCAGACCGTCTGGACAGACATCTATACCTGGATAGAGGAGAAGTGCGAAGGCACACCGCAACAGCGGAGAAAGTTGGATCAGGCGCCAATGGACCTCAATAAGTTTGGCAAAAAGCTGGGCAAACACACGCTATGGATGCTGATTGCAATATGGACGGGTATTAGCTTTGTGGCCTGGTTTACGGATGTCTATCTGTTGTGGGGCGACCTGTTTAGGCTGCAGCTCTCTTCAACAGCCTGGATCACCATTTTGCTGTTTACTGTCTGCACCTACCTGCTGGCTGCTTTTATGCGCGAGCAGCTCTGCATGTGGGTCTGCCCCTATGCCCGTATTCAGGGGGCAATGGTAGATGTAACAACCATTGTCCCAGCCTATGATTTTCATCGTGGGGAACCGCGCAGCCGTATGAAAAAAGGTGATGCAGATGAGCATGCGGGTGACTGCGTGGACTGCAATCAGTGTGTGGCGGTCTGTCCCACAGGTGTTGATATTCGCAGGGGGCAACAGGAGGGGTGCATCATGTGTGCTCTATGCATCGATGCCTGTGACCTGGTTATGGACAAAATAGGGCGGCCTCGTGGCCTGATTCGCTATGAGTCACTGAATGGCCTTGAGGGCAAAGCCTGTCTGCCTGTATATAAACAGCCCCGTATTGTAATCACCAGCCTGATCATGCTGGCAGCACTGCTGGGTATTTTTTACGGTCTCAGCAGCATTGATGCGATTGATCTAAAGGTATTGCATGCACGGCAACCGCTTTATGTATTACAAAGTGACGGCTCTATCCAGAACAAATACACGCTTAAAATCCTGAATAAGCTGGCAGATGATGTCACCGTAAAGATCACAGCGACAGGCCCGGCCGGGCTGAAGATAACCAGCAGACAACTGCTTGCTGTACAACACGGCACAGTAACACCCACCAGCGTTTTCGTGCGGGTTCCCAGGAAAGAGTTGACGGTTGAATCCCAGCCCATCATCTTTCATATTGAAACAGTAGATTCAGACAAGCCGTTTTCCAGTCATCGGGAAAGCGTCTTTATTGGCCCAAAGAGGTAACGACTATGCCCCATGCAGCGACAGAGATGCCTTCCCCTTCACATCAATCTGCCTGGCGCAGTCCCTGGATGTGGGGCTGGTTTAGTGTTCTTGCCAGTGTGATAACAGCAAACTGCATCATGATCTACTTTGCGGTTGAGGGAGGCCCAGGACTGGTGGTTGAAGATTATTATGAACGTGGCCAGCACTATGAAAAAAACATGCTGGCGCGGATGGCGAAGGATCCGAGTTGGGTGATGCATATCTCAGAGCCTAAAAAATTGCGGCAGGGAAAGCCTGCCATGATTAAATTTAGCCTGGCCACAAAAGAGGGTGGGGCAGTCAATCCAGATAGCGTTACCCTTTATGTCTATCGCCCCTCAGATGCTAAAGCTGATTTTTCAGTTCCGATGCAATCAGTGGGCAGCGGCCTCTACCAAGCCGAGATCACCTTTGCACTGAAAGGTGTATGGGATATTCTGGTCAGTGTGCAGAAAGAGGGTGAGGAGTATAATGAGGCGCTGCGCTTGGGGGTTATGCCGAGTAAAAAATAGATAGCCTTCTGGCGATTTTATCCTGTGGCGAATAGTACAGCTGATGCCATCAATAGTGGTAGCTTCCAGGCAGAGACATCCTGTTTTCACTGTCAGCTGCCACTGCCTGAAAAAGGCACCATACAGGCAACCATCAAGGGGCTGGATCATCTCTTCTGTTGCAATGGATGCAAAGCGGTCTGCGAAACCATTTTTCAGGCAGGGCTTGAAGGATTTTATAAACGAACACCAGAAAACGGCGTGCTGGCCCCTCCCCCGGAGCTGCCCGGAGATATTGCCGTTTATGACCTGGATGCTGTTCAGGAGGAGTATGTTCATGAACTGGGGGCACAGCGGGAGATCCATCTCCTGGTGGAAGGTATCCACTGCGCAGCCTGCGTCTGGCTGATTGAGCATACACTTAGAAGAGTGCCGGGTGTTACCAAGGCTGCCGTAAATCTTTCCGGCAAGCGGTTGTTTGTTGAGTGGGACAATAGCCGCCTGCAACTCTCAAAAATCATTCAGAAACTGGGGCAGATCGGCTATTCAGCGATTCCTTTTGACCCGGAAGCGGCTGAAGGCGTACTGCAACGACAGAATCGAGACCTCCTCTACCGCATGGCATTTGCGGGTTTTGCCATGATGAATCTGCTGTGGGTTTCGGTAGCACTCTACAGTGGTGCGGATAAGGGTGAGTTCCGTGAGATGTTCCACTGGATCGGCCTTGCTATTGCCACGCCCACCCTGTTCTATTCTGGTATCCCCTTCTTTAAAGGTGCCTGGAGGGGGCTGCGCAACCTGCATCTGGATATGGATCTGCCGATTGCAATCGGTGCAACCATCACCTATCTCTATTCACTCTATGTCACGGTATCGGATGTTACCGTGGGTGAAGTCTACTATGACACGGTAGTTAACTTTATTTTTGTCATTCTGGTGGGCCGCTACCTTGAAGCAATCTCAAAAAAACAGGCTGTTGCATCGACTCAGCGTCTGCTGGATCTCCAGCCAAGAGTGGCGACGGTGCTGCGTGATGGTAAAGAGACGATTGTAGCTGTTCGTTCGGTAAAGCCGGATGAGACGGTGTTGGTAAAGCCTGGGGATAAAATCGCTGTTGATGGCGTTATCCTCGAAGGGCTGAGCAGTGTCGATGAAGCGATGCTGACCGGTGAGTTTGAGCCTGTCGCCAAGGCGCAGGGGGATCACGTCTCAGCGGGCACTATTAATGGTCATGGCATGCTGAAGCTGCGGGTAGAGGCGGTGCTAAAGGATACGGCATTGGGGCGTATCATTCATCTGGTGGAAGAGGCGCAGGCCAGCAAGGCGCCTATTCAGCGTATTGCGGATCGTATTGTCCCCTGGTTTGTGCTGGTGACGCTAAGCCTGGCTACACTGACCTTTATGCTGTGGTTGGATAGTGGTTTTGAACTGGCTCTGATGGCTGCAACCTCGGTGCTGATTATCACCTGTCCCTGCGCCTTTGGGATGGCTACGCCAATGTCGATTGCGGTGGCCACAGGTCTTGGCGCACGCAATGGCATTCTGGTAAAAAATGGCGCAGTGCTGGAGACGCTCTCCAGTATCGACCATTTTGTCTTTGACAAAACAGGCACCTTGACGGAAGGGCGCATGAGCCTCTCTGCAATCTATATGAAATCAGCATGCTGGGTTCCTGCGGCTAAATCAGAAGACGGCATGCCAGCTGAAGTTCAAGCACTGTTTGAATATATAGCCGCAGCAGAGCAGTACTCTGAGCATCCGATTGCAGAGGCAATTCTTAATTACGCCTCAAGCTGCAGGCCTGTAATTAATCTCAAAGAGGCAAGAAATTTCATCAATCGTCCCGGCTTTGGCATCAAGGCTGAGGTTGATGGCAAGTGGGTGCTGGTTGGAACATCAGCCTGGCTCGATCAGCATCAGGTGCAGCGCAATGGACAGTTTGAACAGCAGGTTCAGGCGCTGGATAAGCGAGGTGTCGGCTCTCTGCGTTGCGCTATTGATGGGCAAGAGGTTGCCGTCATTGGCGTTGAAGATCAGATCCGGGCTGATGCCCCTGAGCTGGTGGAGGCGTTGAAGCGAGATGCAATAAAGCTCACGTTGCTGACAGGGGATCGACGACAGACAGCCGAAACCATTGCCGAGCGACTGGGGGGTATGGAGGTTGTTGCAGAGGTTCTGCCAGAGGATAAAGATCGAACCATTGCGGATCTGCAACAGCAAGGGGGCAGGGTGGCCATGGTGGGTGATGGTGTCAACGATGCACCGGCTTTGGTACGTGCTGATGTAGGCATCAGCCTTGGCTCGGGTACCGATGTTTCGATTGCCAGCTCGGATATTGTGCTGATGAGTAACGAGCTGGCAAAGGTTCGATTGGCCGCCGCACTCTCTCGCCGCACGCTACGAACCATTCGGCAAAATATTGCCATCTCTGTCATCTATAACATTATAATGGTGCCAATGGCGATGTCGGCCATGATAACCCCGCTGGTAGCGGCCATTGCCATGCCGATCAGCTCACTGCTTGTTATTGGAAATGCTGCTCGTATCCGAACCCTGTTCAAATAGAGTAGAAGGTACCCGTTTATGGATGTGATTTATGGCCTGATTCCAGGCATGGTCTTCCTTGGTCTGCTAGCCGTGGGGGTGCTGTTCTGGGCGGCGCGCAGCGGACAGTTTGATGATCTGGAAGGGGATGCGCAGCGCATTCTGATGGACGATGACGAGCTTCCTCCTGCAGATAATAGTGAGCTAAACCCGGTTGATTCAAACGCTGACCAGCACTCAAATACCCCCAAGAAAGAGAGAGGAGAGAATGATGTCAGAGAGCATTAAAGGGTCACAGACGGAAAAAAATCTGTTGATTGCCTTTGCAGGTGAATCCCAGGCCAGAAACAGGTACACCTACTATGCCGGTGTGGCCAAAAAAGAGGGGCTGGTGCAGATTGCGGAGATCTTTGAAGAGACCGCAAACCAGGAAAAAGAGCATGCCAAACGCTTCTTTAAATTTCTTGAGGGTGGAGAGGTTGAGATCACTGAGAGATTTCCAGCTGGATCAATCAATAACACACTGGAAAACCTTCGAGCCGCCGCCGCAGGTGAGGAACATGAGTGGACAGAGATGTACCCAGCCTTTGCCAAAGTAGCAAGAGAAGAGGGCTTTGAGCAGATTGCATTGGCCTTCGAGGCCATTGCCATTGCTGAAAAGCAGCATGGCAAGCGTTACCGAGAGCTTGCAGATAATCTGCAGGCCGGCAAGGTGTTCAAGCGGGGTGACAAGGTGGTCTGGCGCTGCAGGAATTGTGGCTATCTGCATGAGGCTGAAGTGGCCCCTGAGCTATGTCCGGCCTGTCTGCACAAGCAGGCGCACTTTGAACTGCTTGCAGAGAACTGGTAAACAAAAGCTGCCATGCCAGAGTTATGGTTGCCCTATATCAGCGCCCTGGTTGTCGGGCTGCTGGGAGGGGTGCATTGCGTTGGGATGTGTGGCGGCATCGTCGGCGCACTGACCTTTGGGCTGCCGGAGTCTGAGCGTAACCGCCTTGCCTCACTGCTCCCTTTTCAGATTGCATACAATGCAGGTCGGATCGGTAGCTACACGATAGCCGGCGCAATAATGGGTGGCATAGGCATGCTGCTTGCAGATCTGATGCCGGTTCATCTGGCTCAGCGGATTCTGCTGGGTATTGCGGGGCTCTTCATGGTGCTGCTGGGGCTCTATCTTGCAGGCTGGTGGCGGCTCTTAAGTCGCGTAGAACTGGCTGGATCCTATCTCTGGAAGCATATAGAGCCATTTGGGCGAAAACTGCTACCCGTGCAGACGCCCGGGCAGGCGCTTAAAATAGGGCTGGTCTGGGGCTGGTTTCCCTGCGGGCTGGTTTATAGCATGCTGATCAATGCCATTGCAGCCGGGGGGGTGTTGAAGGGGGCGGGGGTGATGCTGGCCTTTGGCCTTGGAACCTTGCCAAACCTGATGCTGATGGGGGTTTTGGCGGGTACGATGTCAAGATTCACCCGCTCCCCGCTTACCCGGCAGATTGCAGGTGCCACGGTGATGCTGTTTGGTTTTATCACCTTGTACCGGGCAGTTTGAGGATACTCCAACCTTGCTGCTTTATACTTGAGTGTATTACTCAAAACAATAGTTTTTGAGCCGCTATTGTGATATATATCATGTTATCGTCCCTCATATCTAAAAATTCACCCAAGCGGGTAAGGCATGCGCAATAACAAGGCCGGCTTGGTTCTTATAAAAAGCCTCGCTACGATAATGATATAGAATATAAGACAGTGATCCAGCCGAGGGCTGAAAGCCATACCTCATGACTATCAAAAAATCCAACTTATCAAAGCCGAGCTCTTGCTCTGAAGTGGCATGCAGTAATTGTGATTTTTCTGAGATTCAGGATGTCATACTGGGTGTCGAAGATGTATCGATTGTCTCGCAGATACTCAAGCGCCGACAGCAGGTGCCCAAAGGTGAAGGCCTGTTCCGGATCGGCCAGCCTTTTCATGCTGCTTATGCAGTAAAGTCGGGTACCTTCATGAGCTATCTCCTGCTGGAGGATGGTGAAGAGCAGGTACTGGCTTTCCACCTCCCCGGTGAGTTGATTGGCATTGATGCCATTAAAGAGAAGCGGTACTCATACTCTGCCAGAGCTTTGGAGGCAGGCTCAATATGCGAGTTGTATTTCAATGATTTAGCGAAGCTTGGCAAGAGTTATGCTGACGCTCAGAATAGCCTTATCCGTGTTATGGGCGGAGAGATCAGCCAAGCACAGCGGCAGTCCCTCCTGGCAGCCAGACAGGCTGCTGATGAACGCATTGCAGCATTCTTGCTCAATCTGTCTGATCGTTTTAACAGGCGCGATTTCTGTTCAATAAACCTGCGCCTGGCCATGTCACGCCAACAGATAGCCAGTTATCTGGGTATTGCAGTAGAGACGGTCAGCCGCAGTCTGAAACGCTTCCAATCGGTTGGATTGCTTGATGTGAGTGGCAAGCAGATTGAGTTCCTGGACAGGCCCGGCTTGGAGAGCATTGCGCGCATCTCTCCATCTACAGATTGATTGCCCTGCAAGCACTAGGGGGTGTTATGTTAACAATCACCGTTCGTGGCGAGATTCTGCCCCTTTTCGCGCCTTGGAGAGGGAACGATATTCAGCGCCATATCATCAGGTTGTTTTTTGATAAATCCTAAGCTTTTCCGCCTTTACCACTGCTACGCAACAGCTGTGCCGCAGTAACCATCTTCTCCAGCGCCTCCTCCACCTCGGGCCAGGCACGGGTCTTCAGGCCGCAGTCAGGGTTGACCCAGAGCCGTTCAGCCGGGATCAGACCGGCAGCCTTCTGTAGCAGAGAGACTATCTGCTCAACCGTCGGTATATTGGGGCTGTGGATGTCGTAAACACCGGGGCCGATCTCGTTGGGGTACTCAAAATCCTCAAATGCCTGTAACAGCTCCATGTCGGAACGTGAGGTCTCGATGGTGATCACATCGGCATCCATTTTGGCAACGGATTTGATGATGTCATTGAACTCTGAATAGCACATGTGGGTGTGGATCTGAGTCTCATCAGCCACTCCGGAGGCGGCGATGCGGAAGGCACCCACTGCCCAGTCAAAATAGCATTCCCAATCACCTTTGCGCAGTGGCAGTCCTTCCCGCATGGCAGCTTCATCGATCTGTATGACCCTGATTCCGGCCCGCTCCAGATCCAGCACCTCATCACGTAGAGCCAGTGCAATCTGCAGGCAGGTCTCGGATCGCGGCTGATCATCACGCACAAAAGACCAGTTGAGGATGGTCGCCGGCCCGGTAAGCATCCCTTTCATGGGCTTGTCGGTCAGCGATTGCGCATAGGTGATCCAGGCAACGGTCATCGGCTCGGGGCGGCTGACATCACCATAGATGATCGGGGGTTTGACACAGCGAGAACCATAGGATTGTACCCAGCCGTAACGACTGAAGGCAAAGCCATCCAGGAGTTCCCCGAAGTACTCCACCATGTCGTTACGTTCCGGTTCACCATGCACCAGCACATCCAGCCCCAGCTGCTCCTGCTTCTCTACTGCCAGGGCGATCTCCTGTTGCATCCGCTGGCGGTAATCGGCCTCACAAATCCGGCCCTGCTTGAGATCCCGGCGTGCCTGACGAATCTCTGCTGTTTGCGGGAAAGAGCCAATCGTGGTGGTGGGGAAGAGTGGCAATCTGAGCCAGCTCCGTTGTTTAGGTGCCCGTGTCTGATAACTGCTGCCACGCTGGGCCATTGCCCCGGTTACTGTAGCAGTACGAGCTTTGACGGTTCGGCTGTGAATACGACTTGATGAGCGACGTGTGGCAACGGCACTGCGTGCTGATGCCAATCTATCGGCAACCGTTTCTGGCTCCTCATCAAGCGCCTGCCGGAGGGTTACGATCTCCTCGATCTTCTGGCTGGCAAAGGCGAGCCAGGATTTGATCTCATCATCCAGCCCACTCTCCTGTGCCAGGTCAACAGGGACATGCAGCAGCGAGCATGAGGGAGCCAGCCAGAGCCGCTCTCCCAGTTTCTCTTTGAGCACAGCCAGGCGCTGCAGGGCATGGTCAAGATCACTGCGCCAGATGTTACGCCCATCAACGATGCCAACTGAAAGCACCTTATAGCTGGGCAGCCAGCTGAGGAGTTGATCCACCTCTTCTGCAGCACGAACCGCATCGACATGCAGACCATCCACCGGTAGACGGCAGGCCAGGGTGAGGTTCTCTTGCAGCGGGCCAAAGTAGGTTGCCAGCAGCCGCTTGAGTCCAGGAACCTGTAGCCGGTTGTAGGCTGATTCAAAGGCGCTTCGCCACGCCTGTGGAAGGTCAAGAGAGAGTATCGGTTCATCAATCTGCACCCATTCGACCCCAAGATCCCTCAAGCGAAGCAATATCTCACTATATGCCGGGATGAGCGCATCCAACAGTTCAAGTTTCTCAAAACCACCCTGCCGGCTCTTGCCCAGCCAGAGATAGGTCAATGGCCCTGGTAGCACGGGCTTGACCCGATACCCCAGTGCCAGCGCCTCGGTAACCTCATCAAACAGCTTGCTGCACGAGAGCTGAAATTCCTGCTCTGGTCTGAATTCGGGCACGATATAGTGGTAGTTGGTATCAAACCATTTGGTCATTTCACCAGCTGCAGCGGGTTCGCCGCTGGGTGCACGCCCCCTTGCCATACGGAAGTAGGTGTCCAGATCCACCCGCTCACCGCTCCACTGGAAGCGCTCGGGCACAGCACCCAGCATGGCCGACATGTCCAGGATATGGTCGTACCAGGAGAAGTCCCCTACCGGGATGAGATCCAGCCCGGCGGCCTGCTGTTGCTGCCAGTGATGCGCCCGCAGCTCCTGACCCGCTTTTTCAAGCTGCCCGGCATCGATCTGGCCAGACCAGTAGCTCTCCAACGCCTTTTTGAGTTCACGCTGTGCGCCAATGCGGGGGAATCCCAGGTTGTGAGTGGTCGTCATAAACTGCTCCTGTCTTCTTGTTGTGGGGTTGCGGGCAAGTATGGCGAGCCATTACTATTGAATCAATTTCACATTATTCAATATCATTATGAGGATGGTTCATTATGTTTCTTGAGCTACGCCATCTGCGCAGCCTGCTGGCCATTCATGAGGGTGGCAATCTGGCGCAGGCTGCCAAACGGCTGCACCTCACCCAGTCTGCATTGTCGCATCAGATCAAGGCTGTGGAGCGCTACTTTGGCACGGCGCTCTTTCTGCGCAATACCAAGCCACTGCAACTGACACCTGCTGGGAGACAGTTGGTTGGGCTGGCCGGTTCTGTTCTGCCTGAGGTGGAGAGGGCGGAAAATGAGCTGAAGCGCATTGCAAAAGGGGTCTCGGGCCGATTGCACCTTGCCATTGAGTGCCATGCCTGTTTTGAGTGGTTGATGCCGGTGCTGGATGGCTACCGGCAGAAGTGGCCGGAGGTGGAGGTGGATATTCGTCTGGAGATGAGTTTTGACCCTATCCCGGCATTGCAGAAGGGTGAGGTTGATCTGGTGATTACATCTGATCCGCTCACTCTGCCGGATCTGCTCTTTGAGCCGCTGTTTGATTATGAGGCGCTGCTGGTGATGGCCTCATGTCATCCGCTGGCCGAGAGGCCATATATTGAACCGGAGGATCTGGCTCAGCATACGTTGATCACCTATCCCGTAAACCGACAGCGTCTCGATGTATTCAGCCGCTTTCTGCAACCTGCCGGGGTAGAGCCTGCCGCAGTGCGTCAGGCAGAGCTTACCGCCATTATTCTGCTGCTGGTGGCCAGTCAGCGAGGGGTTGCCGCCCTGCCGGACTGGGTGCTGCAAGAGGCGGCTCAGAAGAGCAGCCTGACCAGCCGGCCACTTGGTGCCCAGGGCATGAAAGGAACCCTCTATGCTGCTGTTCGCCGCACCGAACAGGCAGTAAATTTCATGTGGGACTTTATCAATCTGGCTCGTCTGCGGCAAATGTAAAAAGGGTTGCCAGTCGCTCTTCATTGCGCTATCTTGTGCTGCAGCTTCGGTGCAACCACAAGATGTAGTGGTTGCGTCAACAGGGAACCCGGTGAGACTCCGGGACTGTCGCGCAGCGGTATTGGGGAACGAAAGCCACAGGTGCATCAGCACCAGCACTGTCCATTTGGGCGGGAAGCCGTGGTTGTAGATGAATCAGCACTTGATTCGAGCCCCTAAGTCCGAATACCTGCCGGAGCTGAAATTCCTGTAGGGGATTTCGTTACCCGGGCCTCGCGTCAAGGCTGAAGGGTGGAGAATAGCGCCTGCCCGCGCCTGCAATATTGCCTTCTGCTCTCCCCTCTCTTTGCGCAAGTTCTCGAATCTCATCAGCAGCAGCGCAACATGGGGGAGCCATGCCAACAGAGAAAACCACCACTACTGACGCGCAATCAGTAGCCCATCTACCTGCCACAGTTATCAAGCGGGATGGCCGCCAGGCCCATTTTAATCACGAAAAAATCACCTCGGCCATCCAGCGCGCTGGACTCGCCACAGGCGAATTCAGTGAGGAGGAGGCGCGACTGCTGACCGCCCAGGTGCTAAAGGTACTGCGTCACCGTCATGCGGTAGCGCCACCGGATATCGAACAGATCCAGGATGTGGTTGAACAGGTGCTGATCAGCTCCAACCACCACCGTACTGCACGCGCCTACATCCTCTATCGAGAGCAGCATGGCAAGCTGCGCCGTGACAGCAAGTCACTGGTGGACGTGGAGTCCTCCATGAATGAGTATCTGGAGCGTCTCGACTGGCGGGTCAATGCCAATGCCAATCAGGGCTACTCTTTGGGCGGGCTGATCCTGAACACTGCCGGCAAGGTGACTGCCAACTACTGGCTCAACCACGTCTACCCGACGGAGGTGGGGCTGGCTCATCGTGAAGGAGATCTGCACATCCATGACCTCGACATGCTGGCGGGCTACTGTGCCGGATGGTCGCTGCGAACCCTGCTGACCGAGGGCTTCAACGGCGTGCCTGGCAAGGTTGAGGCGGCTCCGCCAAGGCGTCTCTCCAGCGCCCTGGGGCAGATGGTCAACTTTCTCGGTGCGCTACAGAATGAGTGGGCCGGTGCCCAGGCCTTCAGCTCCTTCGATACCTATCTTGCGCCCTATCTGCGCCGTGAAAATCTGGACTATGCAACAGTAAGGCAGGCGATTCAGGAGTTCATCTATAACCTCAATGTCCCCTCGCGCTGGGGCACCCAGACCCCCTTCACCAACCTCACCTTTGACTGGGTCTGCCCCGAGGATCTGCGCGAGCAGATTCCGCTCATCGGCGGTGAAGAGATGCCCTTCAGCTATGGTGATCTCCAGGTGGAGATGGATATGCTCAACCGTGCCTATATTGAGGTGATGATGGCGGGGGATGCCAAGGGGCGGGTCTTCACCTTTCCTATCCCCACCTACAACATTACCAAGGATTTCCCTTGGGAGAGTGAGAATGCCGAGCGCCTGTTCGCCATGACGGCCCGCTACGGGCTGCCCTATTTCCAGAACTTCATCAACTCTGACATGGAGCCGGGACAGGTGCGCTCCATGTGCTGCCGTCTGCAACTGGATCTGCGCGAGCTGTTAAAACGGGGCAACGGCTTGTTCGGATCAGCCGAGCAGACCGGATCTATCGGTGTTGTCACGATCAACTGTGCCCGTCTCGGTTATCTCTTCAAGGGTGATGAGATGGCTCTGTTTGAGCGTATCGACCGGCTTATGGATCTGGCCCGCAATAGCCTGGAGATCAAGCGCAAGGTGATCCAGCGCTACATGGACGGTGGCCTCTTCCCCTATACCAAACGCTACCTGGGCACCCTGCGTAACCACTTCTCTACCATTGGTGTTAACGGGCTGAACGAGATGATCCGCAACTTCAGTGGTGATGCGCATGACATCAGTGAAGAGTGGGGGCGGGCATTTGCGCTGCGTCTGCTGACCCACGTCAGGGAGCGGCTGCTGATCTACCAGGATGAGACCGGCCACATGTACAACCTGGAGGCAACCCCGGCCGAGGGCACTACCTACCGCTTTGCCAAAGAGGATCAGAAGCGTTTTGCCGACATTCTCCAGGCCGGCACCCCGGAGGCTCCCTACTATACCAACTCGTCCCAGCTGCCGGTGGGGCTGACCGATGACCCCTTTGAGGCACTGTTGTTGCAGGATGAGTTGCAGTCACAGTATACCGGTGGCACGGTGCTGCACCTCTACATGAACGAGCACATCTCTGATTCAAAGGCCTGTAGCGCCCTGGTGCGACGGGTGCTGGAGCGATTCCGTCTTCCCTACATCACCATTACACCAACCTTCTCCATCTGCCCGCAGCACGGCTATCTTGCGGGTGAGCATGAATTTTGTCCCCACTGTGATGAGGAGCGGCTGGCCGAAAAACGCCTCCGCAAAGCCGTTGCCTGACCATTCCCCCAACTTTTTTACCAAAGAGGAGTTACAACCATGTCAAACAGCAATAACCCAGCAGTCACACTCTCTGACGATGAGCGCCAGCGTTGCGAGGTCTGGACCCGGGTCATGGGCTATCACCGCCCGGTAACCTCGTTCAACCCCGGTAAACGGAGTGAACACACAGAGCGTCGACACTTTGTTGAACATGCAATGGAGACAGCCCCCTTATGCAGCTCCGCATCGGCGGCCTGACGCCACTGACCACCATTGATTTCCCAGGCCACCTGGCGGCGGTTGTATTTTGCCAGGGGTGTGCCTGGCGCTGCCCCTATTGTCACAATCCGCATCTGCTGCCGATTGACCATGGTGGAGAAGATTGGCCGATGTTGCAGGCCTTTCTGGAGCCACGGCGTGGACTGCTTGATGGTGTCGTCTTCAGTGGTGGGGAGCCTCTGTTTCAATCAGGGCTGGCGGATGCCATGGAGGGCGTCAAATCAATGGGGTTCAAGGTGGCACTGCACACTGCAGGTACCCACCCGGGCCGACTCCAGCGGCTACTGCCGCTGCTGGATTGGGTGGGTCTCGATATCAAGAGATCATTTGAACATTACCCGCAGCTCACGGGGGTCAGCGGAAGCGGCGCCAAGGCAGAAGAGAGCCTGGCGCTGTTGCTGGAGAGCGGCATAGCCTATGAGGTGCGCACCACTGTCGACCCCCATTTTTTTAGCCATGAAACCCTGCTTGAGCTGGCCAAAGAGCTGGCCGGTTTTGGCGTAACCCACTATGTGCTCCAGCCCTGCCGTCCGGTGGGGGATGCGAACCACCCAAACCCAGTGGAAAATGCCGTCTTCTTCCGTGATACCGCGCTATTGGGGCAGCTGGAGAGGATGTTCCCAAGTTTTATAGTGCGGACAGTCTCTTAATCCAATCCAACCTTAACTTCGGCCAGAAATAGAAAAAACCAGCATCTGGTTTTGTCTCCTCAAGGCAGGTGTTGAAGCGTTGCCCCAAGGCTTGACAACACAAATGATAATCATTATCGTTTGCATCAGCTTAGGCTACAAACTCTCTGCTGCACGATAGCACACCCACTTACAGTGCAGATTTTCCTGGAAGCACTCTCCTGGCAAAGTGGTTTTTAGCCTAAAAAATTTGCATCAGTAACGCTAATGCGTCTCATTACACTTTTGGAGGACTTAATGCAAAAGCCTAAAAAACAGACCTTTATCTCCTTTGTTGCTGGCCTGGGGTTGCTCTTGACCACAGGGGTCACGCTGGCTTTGGAGTACACCATCGGCGTGCCTGAGCAGCGCTACGGGATGGAGATTGCAGCAGTCTACCTGCAGCCGATACGCATGGAGCCAGGAGGCATGATGCGGCCTGCGGAAAAATCAGACATACATATCGAGGCTGATATCCGCGCCCTGGATATAAATGCTAACGGTTTTAGTGAGGGTGAATGGATTCCTTATCTCCACGTCAAATATGAGGTCAGCAAGAAAGGTGTTGACCAAACGATAACCGGTGATTTTATGCCCATGGTGGCCAATGATGGCCCGCACTATGGTGATAACATCAAGCTCATGGGGCCGGGCAGGTACCAGGTCAAATACACCATCTATCCTCCATCCTCCCCAGAGAACCCGGCGGGTAAACACTTTGGGCGTCACACCGACCGCCTCACCGGGGTACGCCCCTGGTTTAAACCTTTCACTGTTGAGTTTGATTTTATCTACGCCGGTATCGGCAAGCGTGGTGGGTATTGAGTATGAGTATGCTTGAACGAAAACGATCAGGTGGCTCTGTTTTGGCTGCCCTGGCACTGGGGATGGTGGCTTCTCCCGGTATTCTGGCAGAGGAGACCCTGAATGCCAGGATTCTGCAGCGGCTGGAGGCCATGGAGAGACGTATCGAACAGCTGGAGGCTGAGAATGCAGCGCTGCAACACTCTTTGGAAACACCTTATATTAGTGCTGAAGAGCCTCAGGTTGCGGCGCGGCTCAAGGCGGTAGAGTCACAGGTCAACAGCTATCGCCAGGCGGCCAGAACTGTGGATTCGCTGGAGGGTATCCGTACCGATGTGGGCTTTACCATGATGGCACAAGCGCGCACTGACGCAACGGCTGTGGATGATAGAGATGCTGAACTCAATTACCGCGCCGATGCCACGGTCAGTCTGCCGGCAGGCAGCCTGGGCAATGCCGAGGGCTTTCTGTTTGCCCACTTTCGCATGGGCCAGGGCCTGGGGCTGGAGAACCCTGGTGGAGCCTTCTCCTCGCTCAATTCAACCAGCTTTCAGCGTCCCGGTTCCGAGACCTCAGACAGCACTGTGCTACTGGCCGAGGCCTGGTATCAACTTGACATACCGCTGCCACTGGGCGGGAACCCGGACCGGTCGCGCCGGCACATTGAGTTCAATGTGGGCAAGATAGATCCCTTTATCTTCTTCGATCAGAATGCCATTGCCGATGATGAGACCCGCGGCTTCATAAACCAGTCATTCGTGAACAATCCGTTGCTGGATGTTGATGGTGATGTGGGTGTGGATGAGTTTGGTTACTCGCCGGGACTGCGATTTGCCTACATCAACGATTTTTACAGACCGGTTAGTTATGGCATTTCGCTCGGCCTGTTTGGTACAGGAGAGGGGGCAAGCTTCTCAGACTCCTTTGACTCACCGTTCATAATCGTTCAGGCCGAAACCGGGCAGCGGTTCTTTGGAGGATTGGCCGGCAACTACCGTCTGTATGGCTGGCGTAATGGTCGTGGGAAAAATTTTGATGGCACTGTAGATGTTCACAGTGGTGTGGGCATCAGTTTCGACCAGCAGGTTGATGACTACACGACGCTGTTCCTGCGCTATGGGTTTCAGGCAGAGGGTGATGCGGCCTTCGATCAGGCAGTGACCTTTGGAGCCGAGTTTGGCGGCAGCTATTGGGGAAGAGGTGGCGATGCTTTGGGTGTCGCACTTGGCTGGTTGAATACCTCGGATGAGTTTCAGCGTGCCTCACTCAGCGTCGATGCGGATGCGGATGGCATCCCCGATTATGGTTATCGCGCCAGTGGGGATGAACAGGTGGCAGAACTTTATTACCGCTACCGGTTGAACAGCCAGTTCGAGCTGTCACCCAACCTTCAATATATACGCCATCCGGGTGGCAATCGTTCAGCCTCCGGCATAACCGCCTTTGGTCTGCGAACGCAGTGGAATTTCTAGCCGGGGAACAGGAGAGATAGATGAGCGAACTGACAGTAGAGAGCGGGTATGCACCGGGGGGCACCTCAAGATTGGCGGCAGTGGGGGAGTGGATGCAACGCAACCGGCGCGCCATTCAGACCACCCAGTGGGTTGTGGTCGTTTTTTTTCTGGTGCTGCTTGTCTGGCCGGCATTTTTGCCGCTGCCATTGGAATATGTCCACCTCTATGAAAATTTGATCCTGTTTGCCCAGTTCATCTTCTGGGGGATCTGGTGGCCGTTTGTAATGATCAGCATGATGTTGCTGGGACGCGCCTGGTGCGGGGTGTTCTGCCCGGAAGGCGCGCTGTCTGAGTGGGCCAGTCGACATGGCAGGGGAGGCGCTATACCGGTATGGATGCAGTGGGATGGGTGGCCCTTTGTCGCCTTTGTGGTGATCACACTTTATGGCCAGTTGATCAGTGTCTATGAATACCCCAAGGCGGCGCTTCTGATATTGGGCGGCTCTACAGTTGTGGCCATGCTGGTCGGCTTTCTCTATGGCAAGGGTAAGCGGGTCTGGTGTCGACATCTGTGTCCGGCCAATGGCGTGTTTGCGCTGCTGTCACGCCTCGCCCCGATCCATTTTCGGGTGGACAGGGAGAGATGGGAACGCGCCCCGTCCCGTATCCCGGCGGTTGACTGTGCGCCGCTGATCAATATTCGTACCATGACCGGCAACAGCGCCTGTCACATGTGCGGGCGTTGCAGTGGACACCGTGATGCCGTAGCCCTGACCGCCCGCTCTCCAAATCGGGAGATCCTCTCACTGCAAGAGGCGGATGTCTCACGGTGGGAGGTGCTGCTGCTGGTATTCGGCATATTGGGGCTTGCCACCGGTTCCTTCCAGTGGTCGGCCTCCCCCTGGTTCGTTGCACTCAAGCAGGGGCTGGCCGAATGGCTGATTGACCTTGACATCTTCTGGCCGCTGCAAGCCAATGCGCCCTGGTGGGTGTTGACGCATTACCCTGAAACCAATGACCTCTTCAGTTGGCTGGATGGTGCGGTTATCCTGCTCTATATCGGTATTACCACCCTGTTGATCGGGGGGGCAATCCTGCTGGCTCTGCGGCTGGCAGGCAGGCTGCTCGGATACCGGGGGCTACCATGGCGGCTCGCCTATGGCCTGACGCCACTGGCCGGGATCAGTGTATTTCTGGGGCTCTCTGCGCTGACGGTGGGTATGCTCAAGGCGGAGCGGCTTGAGCTTGGGTGGGTAACGGATCTGCGCATTGCCCTGTTGATTGTGGCAGTGCTCTGGAGCGGACAGCTTGTCTGGCGCATGCTGGCGGCTTTTGAAGGGGTTCCGGCCTGGCGGCGATGGGGCGCCTGGTTTGTCACCATGGCGGGCACTGGTGTCGTTATGCTCTCTTGGGTGCTGATGTTCTTCGTTTGGTGATTTTCGGGGGGAGGGGCGCACTGTTCCGACAGCGTGAGGTTCTCAATCCACCTCGCCTACGGCCTCCTAGTCCACCTTCCGGGCTCTGACTTCCAAGTGTATTCCTTCCTGGCTCATGACGGCCGGGCAGATTAATAGGGTGCTCGGCTGTTACTGAGGCACAGATCTACCAGGTCGTCGAGGCGCGCGGTTCCAGCGCACATTACGGTGTCTGCACCACCCCAGTAAATCTTCACGCCGCCGTCGTCATCCGCGACTGCACCGCAGGTAAAGACAACGTTGTGGACATAGCCCATGATCTCCCATGGATCCTCCGGAGCCAGCACCCATTCGTCCGAGACGCCGATAATCTTCGCCGGATTGGCAAGATCGTGCAGCGCCACGCCGAGGCGATAGACCGCTCCGTCCATGGTCTCGAATACTCCGTGGTAGATGCTGAGCCAGCCGCTCCCGGTGCGGATCGGGGTCGCACCGGGACCAATTTTCGACTCATCCCAGTGATATTGCACCGGCTTCATCACCACCTCTGAATCACCCCAGTGCACCAGATCCGGCGACCATGAAAGCCACACAGACCAGGGGCTGATCTCCGAATGGGGGCGATCCAGGCGGGCGTAACGGCCGTTGAACCGCTGCGGGAAGATGACGACATTGCGCATGTCAGCTTGCGTGATCAGCGCAACCCGTTCGACGGAGCGAAAGTCCCGGGTCCTGGCCAGCCCGATGCGCACACCATGGCGCGAATAGGCGCTGTAGGTAATTAGATATTCCCCGTCAATACATGAGATTCTAGGATCCTCCACACCGAAGGCCTCATACTCTCCAAAGATGCCTTCTGTCGATGGCACCAAAAACGGCTCCGGGCCGACGGTGAATTTGAAGCCATCCTCACTCTTGGCGATACCGATGATTGACCGGCCACTGCGCAGGTGGGATCGAAACAGCATGATGGTGCGGCCGTCGTACCGTGCCATGCCAGCGTTGTGCACGGTCTCCACCGGATAGGGGATGTCGTCTTTGGTCAGAATCGGGTTGGCCGGGCAGCGTTCGATTACCGGAGGATTACGAGCAGCGGTCATAATCATCCTCCAGCCGGATAATGTCATCTTCGCCGAAATAATCCCCCATTTGCACCTCTACCAGGACCAGAGGAATGTCACCGGGGTTCATAATTCTGTGTACTGCACCCCTTGGGACATCCACGGACTGCCCCGGCTTGAGCAGGATTTCCTTATCCCCCACGGTGACCAGCGCCTCGCCGCTGACCACGACCCAGTGCTCTGCTCGGCGCTGGTGCTTCTGCAGACTCAGCCGCTCGCCCGGTTTTACGATGATCTCCTTGATCTTGTGATCGTCCCGTTCGAGCAGGTCTTCATAGTGTCCCCACGGTCGATAGTTCTCCCGCTGGTCGAGGATTCTCTGGTAGACATCCAGATAGGCGCGCGCCATGTGCCGGCTGGTAAAGCGTTCCTCAATCTCGTCCCGGCAGGCGCGCCGGTCAAGTGCATCAATCCTTCCCACCGCCTGCACGGCGGCGTCCGTATCGGCCACAATAAACCCGGTGACGCCGTCACGAATGAGTTCCGGCATGGAGCCCCGCTCAAAGGCGATCACCGGCGTACCACAGGCCATGGACTCGACCACGCTCAGCCCAAATGGCTCGTCGAAGTGGATCAGGTGCAACAGGACCAGCGCACCGCCCAGCACCTCTTCTCTTTTTTCCGGCCCGACGGAGCCGATGTATTCCACGCTAACCCCATCGATATGCGGCTCAACCTGTTCCTGGAAATAGGCTTCGTCCTGCACGATCCCGGCGATCATCAGCCGGATGCCAGTCCTGCGCGCCACCTCAATGGCTTCGTGAACCCCCTTGTGGTGGTGAATACGCCCGAAGAACAGCAGGTAGTCTCCCGCCTCTTCGCGATAGGGAAATTGCGCGAGATCGATGCCATGATGGATGGTTGCAATGTAATCAAGTTCACGGCTCTTGTCGGCCTCACTGATCGCCACATAGTGAGTCCGCTCATTGTACTTTTTATAAACCGGCAAAATCGACGGCGAAGAGAAGCCATGGATAGTCGTGACCAGCGGCGTATTGGTAAAACCACTGTAACTGAGCGGCAGAAAATCGAACTGATTGTGAATGAGATCAAACTCATCCGCCCGCCGGAATACCTCTGCAATATGCAGGCATTCCCAGACCTTTGGATCGATCGAGGGGTCTTCTGAGTAGGGTCGCTCACAAACCCAGGCAAGCTTGCCACGGGTAATGGAATCACCGGTCGCAAACAGGGTCACATCTATACCCATCTCCAGCAACGCTTCGGTCAGCAGGCTGACCACGTTTTCCCAAGGGCCATAATGGCGCGGCGGTGTGCGCCAGGACAAGGGACTCAACATTGCGATCTTCATAAATAATCTGCCTGTACACTTAGGGGAAGCAGTTGTTATTGCATCAGAAATCAAATGCCCCACCACAGTAGCACAATTAGCTGGGCGGGCTACAAAAGTAAAAATTTTACGCTTGCTGCCGCTAAAGATAATAGTGCCGTGCAAAAAAAAGGGTGTAAATTATGTGTAATTCAAGCTTTGTACAGAGCGGGCTGCAATGCAGTCTGCAGCAGATAGTGAGGACTTGCGCCTCGTGGATACAGTTATGATGGAAATCAGCCCTACCGCCCCTATGCTTAAAGCGCGACGCAAGTCGATTGTGATCAATCCAAAAATCGGCCGTGTCATTACCCGACTGTATCTGCCGTCCAGTGAAGAACGCATCCGAAAAGTTATCAAGCGGGTGTTGAGCCTGGATGAGGACGAGGCATGCACGATACTGGAAACTGTCTTGCACGACTTCTCTCATCGTCACCGCTACTTCAGAGAGACGCTGGAACATAATTTCGAAAGAGTGGCTGACTATGTCCCGTCTGCCAATTCATTGTCAGAGGAACGGCGACTTCTGATCGGCACTTATTTCACCGCAGAATATTCTGTGGAAGCAGCAGCGTTGTTCAATCCTTCCATCATTCAGGTACCAAACCAGGAGGCGGATTCTGAAGGATCCTGCCGGTTCATTATGAGCTTTCGCGCCACCGGTGAAGGCCACATCTCCTCCATTGAGTTTCGTAGCGGAATTATTGATAAGAACAATGATATTTATTTCGACCCACTGAGTGACTACGTGCGCACGCCCAGAATCCATACTGATTCAAGCTACGACCTGCATCTGTTTCGGTTAAAACTTCAGGAAATGGGGGCAAATTACAAAGTCGCGCAATGGCTCCTCAGCGGACTGCCGGATGGGTTCACTTTCAATGATCTGCAAAGGAAAATTGACAATCCCGGTAATGGGGATAGATTCCGGAAACAAGACAAAACCGAGACCATCAAAATGGCGCGGTGGTTGGCACAATCCAATTATGAGATTCTGTTTCGGCCGGATCACCAGATTTCCGAGCGGGTGATCTTCCCCGTGTCGGAGTCCGAGAGCAAGGGCATCGAGGATGCCCGCTTCGTACGTTTCGTCGATGACGACGGCAGCGTGATCTACTACGCGACCTATACCGCATACAACGGGGAGAGAATCCTGCCACAGCTCATCGAGACCCGCGACTTCCTCTCTTTCAAGATCAGTACGCTGAACGGCAAACAGGCGCAGGGTAAGGGCATGGCGCTGTTCCCACGGAAGATCCGGGGGCAATACGTCATGCTGTCGCGCCAGGATGGCGAGAACAACGCGATCATGTTTTCGGACAATCTGCACTTCTGGCAACAGGCCACGATGCTGCAGGAGCCTGAGTTCCCATACGAATTCATGCAGATGGGGAACAGCGGCTCACCCATCGAGATGCCCGAAGGCTGGCTGGTAGTGACCCACGGGGTTGGCCCACTGCGAACCTACAGCCTCGGCATCGAATTGCTGGATCTGGACGATCCTACCCGAATTATCAGCCGGATTGACGAGCCGATCCTGGTGCCGAACGAAAATGACCGCGAAGGCTATGTGCCGAACGTGGTTTACAGCTGCGGGGCGATGATCTTCCAGGACAAATTGATCATCCCGTATGCCTCGGCCGATCAGCGTTGTGGCATTGCCACCCTGCAGGTATCGGACGTGATGGCCCGGCTAACACAGAATTTCCGCCCCTGAGCCGCTATTCCTGTGACGCTTTCTGAACATCAAGCCGGACAGGCTCTTCCCCCGGTGTAACCTGGTTCCAGCCGCGGTGGTTGTAAACGGCGAGCAGCGCCATTAGCCAGCAAAGAGTGGACTCCGCCCCCTGATTTTCATTCGCGCCCTGCGCTTCCAGCCCGTCCCGGCAGCCCCCGGTAGCGTAATCGCAGAGCGGAATACCCAGATCGTTCTCCCCTTGGTACCAGTTGAGACAGCGATAGGCATAAGCGCTCCATTCCTCATCCCGCGTGCAGTTGAATGCCTCGATGCAGGCATCCACCATTGCGGCCGCCTCAATGGGTTGTTGATCGAATTGCGCCTTGCTGCCGTCCCTGGAAAACCAGCCGTGATTGCCGATGGCGCTGAAATGGGAACCCTTCCCGTCGGTCTGAACCCGCTTCAACCAGTCGAGGGCGCGCAGACCCATCTCCTGCATCTCGCAGTCGGGAAGCCACTGCCCGGACAGAAGCAAAGCCTGTGGCAGCCGGGCGTTGTCGTAGGTCAGGATATCTTCACACCAGGGCCACTCTTCGGTGGCGAAGTCTCTGAACTGCTGCATGAGCCGGTCCGAGAGTATCTTACGCATCCTTCGCGCACGGCTGTCCCCACTGTAGCGGCTCAGAAAGGCATGAATACCGATGATGGCGAAGGCGATTGTCCGCGGGTGAGTGAAATGTTCGAGGGCATCCAGCGCACGATGGAACAAGTCGGCCGCATAAACCACCTGCCCCTTATCCCGACCCAACGCCACAGTAACGCCCAGCCCCCACACTGCGCGACCGTGTGAGTCCTCCGAACCCACTTCCTCAAGCCAGCGGCGATCATAGGACATAAAGTTGCGGAAGCGGCCGGTTTGGCCATTGAAAGCATGGCCCAGAAAACTCAGATAAATGGCGGCAAGGCCGTTCGATGCTGAATCCAGAGGCTGGAGATCCTGTAGCGTGACGGCGACGATCAACGCGCGGGCATTATCGTCCACACAATAACCGTGTGACCGGTCTGTAACATTGTACTTGGCGTGTTGCAACATGCCTGTGTCATCGGTCATCCGGCGCAAATAGTCCAGCTTGATCTCCGGTAGCTGTTGCTGGCGTAGCCCGAGGGTCTCCAGCCGGCGTTCGGGTACGTTCTTTCGCAATCGCTGTCGTTTGGCTTCCGCAAAGGTGTCAAGATAGCGGCGGCCTACATTGCTCCAGACCATTTTGCGACCGTAGTGGTAGGCTCTCTCCTGGATGGCGCGGCACTCATCGGGATGATCCAGGAGGTCGATGACTTCCCGCGCCAGAGCGACCTGATCCCGGAATGGAACCAGCCTGCCCCGACCCTCAGCGAGCAACTCCTGGGCGTGCCAGAAGGGTGTGGATACCACCGCTTTGCCCATCCCAAGCGCATAGGCGAGGGTACCGGAAATGATCTGCGTCTCGTTCAGGTACGGAGTGACATAAATATCTGCCGCACCGATAAACTCCAACAGGTCTTCATCGGCAACGAAACGATCATGAAAAACGATGTGGTTCGAAACGCCGAGTTCCTTTGCTCGCAGGTGAAGGCTGTTTCTGTAATCCTCCCCCTGTTCTGCCTTGAGGTGCGGATGGGTAGCTCCTACCACCATATAGATGACCTGCGGGTGGGCCTTCACGATCTCCGGCAGGGCATCGATAACCACCTCAATACCCTTACCCGGCGAAAGCAGGCCGAAGGTCAGGAGGATCTTCTTTCCGGATAGGCCGAACTTGTCCTTGTAGGCATCGGATCCGACAAACGGTGCGTCAGGGATGCCGTGGTGTATGAGGACGATCTTCTCCTCCGGCACCTGGTAGATATCGCGCAGGAATTCGACTGAGCGTTCGCTCATCACCACTAGCCGGTCTGAGAACTCGGCAAGTTGCATCATGATGTGCCGATCCTGAAGGTTCGGGTCCTTCAGGATGGTGTGCAGCGTCGTCACCACCGGCATATTGAGATCACGCAACAGCTCGATGATAAAGCTGCCCCGCTTGCCACCGAAAATGCCGTATTCATGCTGGAGACAGATCACATCCACCTGGTTAAGGTTGCATAAGTCGGCCGCCAGGCTGTATTCGTTCAGTTGACTCTGGTTGATCTCGAAGCGCACCTGAGACGGGTAGGAATAGCCTTCTGGCCGGTCGTTCATCGCGACCGCCCAACAGGCTTTATCCGGTACATTCAACGCGATGGATTCAAGCAGGTGGGTGGTGAACGTGGCGATACCACACTGCCGGGGGAGGTGGTTGCCGATGATGACGATAGATTTGAGTGCCTCCCACTCTGGTTTTGAGCCTGTCATGTCGGAGTTATCCATAGACGCCTTTTGTTAGCCTGCATTGTTGCGCAGGTGAGTGAATGATCTAATGATGTGTTCTATTGCTTTTATTGATTATATGGCGGTGGAAGCATAACCAAAAACGGATATTGCTGATGAATGCGTACTTAGCCATACCTATCATTACGCTCACATATTGAGTAGTTGACGAAGTGCAGTCGAAACAGCATGCCGATCTTGCTTGGCTAGTGCTCCTGCCTTGCGAATAATTAACTTATTATCCAGCGTAAAAAGCTTCATTCTCACCACTGAGGCAGACGGTAATCCAGCGGCATCCAGATCCTGAATATCCACATCCAAAGGCCAATCTGAATTGCTGGCGCTGGTGATCATTGCCAATACAGACTGGCCAACCTGTTTATTGAATTTATCAGCATCAGATAAAACCAGTGCCGGGCGACGCTTGGTGGTTGTTCTATCCGTAAATGGAAATAGCACCGCCACAACATCAAAAGCCTCAAAGGTCACGATAAGCCTCTTCATCCGCTGCTGTAGCCCACTCGGTCAAAGTTCCTTCGATACTTTGAGCAAAGGCAAGATCGACGGGACGTGCCTTACGGAGATGAACATCATCACCATCAATATCAAAAGCAATTTCATCACCCGAACGCAAGTGAAGTAATTCACGTACAGGTTCAGGTATGGTTGCTTGGTACTTCCTGGTTAATTTACTCGTTGCAGTTTGCATAATCACCTCTTTCACATGGTAATGCCAGTATTACCCATTACCTGAATATTATTATAGCAATCCTAGTCCATTTAGCAAAAAGGCTTGATAACTGTGCAATAGGAAGCGTTCATGGCAAAAACAACGCAAAGGAGCTGTCAATGGCCAATAAATCTGACCCCCTTTCGGCCAATAAAATTGATCCACCTGGTAGTCATGGAAACCATACGTGAACACCTGTGGCGTATTTTTCTGGACTGGCCGGAATTTACCGGAGCTTCTAGCGGCAACCCCACGGCTTTGGCTGAAATCATGGAAATTCAGCGTGCATATGAAAAGGCCATGTTTGCCGGTGCCGGGCGGTTTTCCCAGGAGGAAATGGAGTTTAAGCCCGTCCGGGAAAGGTTCGGATTGCTGCAAAATAGGATCGGGCAGATTCTCACCGCCCGGGTCTATGGAATATCTCCGGAAAGATGGCTCGATATGGAATCGCCAGCCCAACTGGATGCCTGGATGGATAGCCGGCAAACAGTCGCTGCCAGCTATCTCGGGAAAGTGCGCGCCATGGGATGGGAAGCAGCGGGCAGCAATGATAATGTAGCATAGCCGATGCTGGATGAAGCGCGGCTACTCCGGTTCATGAATGAAAACGGCTTCATACATACCCCCTCGTGGGATGGCCTGTGCCGGTACGCGGTATTGTTGCAAGCTTTGCGAACCCGGTATGGCAATGGCCTGATGCCCCGCCTGGTGGTCAGATTGACCGAGGTGGCGCAACTGGCTCAATGGCGGCTGTCTGGTGATCCTGCAAACCGGACGCAGGGCATAATGAAGGATAAAGGGATTGGGTTGGTACAGGCGCCCCGGGGGATGCTGGCGCACAGCGTCGCGCTGGCTTTGGTGGCGCTGAAGGGTGACATGAAGGAGATAGAGACCCAGGCGCGGCAGATTATTCACGCCATCGATCCCTGTGTGGGCTACAGGCTGCATATAGCTACTTGTGAGTCAGGTGTTGAGGAATAACAGAAAATGCAAGCGAACATAGAGACCATACTGGAATACTATAACTTGGACAAAACCCGGCTGATGGACATATTGTGGGAAGTTCAGCAGCAGCAGGGATTTGTATCCAGCGAGGCGGTAGAGGCATTGTCGAAGGGGTTGAACATGTCCAGCCATGACATTCGCGAAACCCTCACTTTTTACCACTTTTTTCTGGACGGGCCATCTGGAAAACACAAGATTTACCTTGCCGATACGGTCATTGCCAGAATGTGTGGTTATGCAGAGGTTCGTGCTGCCCTGGAGCAGGCATGTGGCTGTGCTTTCGGCGCTGTCGATGAATCCGGCGCCTTTGGTCTGTATGACACCAACTGCATCGGCCTGAGTGATCAGGAACCGGCAATGATGGTGGATGAAGTGGTGTTCACCAGGCTGACCCCGGAAAAGGTCAAAGACATCATCACTCGCCTGCGGCAGGGGGCAAGCGCCGAAGAGGTTGCCAATCCGGACAGAAAAGACCGCAGGGATGCAGCCTATGTGGATACATTGACAAGTGACAACATCCGCGTCCGCGGCCCCGTATTTTTCAAGGCCGGAAGGGATTATCCGGCACTGCTTGCGCAGGTGCTGGAACTGCTTCCCGACGAAGTTATTGAAGAGGTCTCTCTTTCCGGCATACGCGGGCGTGGCGGAGCCGGTTTCCCCACCGGACTGAAATGGCGCCTGGGACGGGATGCAGAGGGCGAGGAAAAATATGTAATCTGCAACGCAGATGAAGGTGAACCCGGCACCTTCAAGGATCGTGTTTTGCTTACCCGCTCCCCCGGGGATGTGCTGTTGGGGGTGATTATCGCCGCCTGGGCCATTGGCTCACGCCAGGGCATTATCTATCTGCGGGCGGAATACTGGTACCTCAAGGAGTATCTGGAGCAGCAGATACAGGCATTTCATGATGCGGGACTGCTGGGCAAGCAGATTCTCGGCCGGGATTTTGATTTTGATATTCGCATACAGATGGGGGCGGGCGCTTATGTCTGTGGCGATGAAACCGCCCTGATAGAATCCTGCGAAGGAAAACGGGGCACACCGCGCATCAAACCACCCTATCCCATCCAGCAAGGCTATCTGGGGATGCCAACCTGCGTCAATAATGTTGAAACCTTTGCCGCCATCAGCCGCATTCTGGAGCAGGGCGGGGCATGGTTCAGCGCCATGGGCACCGATGAATCTACCGGTACCCGCCTGCTCAGTGTATCCGGAGACTGTGAGCATCCCGGTATCTATGAAACTGAGTGGGGAATCACCCTTGATGAAGTGCTGAAAATGGCGGGGGCAAAAGAGCCGATGGCGGTACAGGTAAGCGGCCCGTCAGGGGAGTGTGTGTCGGCGGAGCAGGATGGTTCGCGTCTGTTCTGCTACAGCGACCTGTCCTGCAACGGTTCTTTGATGATTTTCGATCAGAGCCGGAATCTGCTTGATATTGTTGAAAACTTCTTGCGCTTTTTCGTTGATGAATCCTGTGGGATCTGTGTTCCCTGCCGGGTCGGCGGCGTCAATCTCTATCATAAAATCAGATTGATAAATGCCGGCCGGGGCAGCAGCAAGGATCTCGATGACATCCGCAGCTGGGGTTCTCTGATGCGTGAAACCAGCCGTTGCGGGCTGGGAACCACAGCGGCGAAACCACTGCTGACCACGCTGGAAAAATTCTCCGAACTCTACCAACAAAAAATGGCTCGGCCCGAAGGAGTGTTGCTTGCTTCTTTCGATCTGGAGGGAGCGCTGCAAGGACATGAACAGGCACGCAGGACTCTTGTACAGGAGGAGAAGCAATGAGTGTCCGGATAACCATAGATGGCAAGGAGTATAAGGCCGGGGACGGTGCAACGCTGGTGGATGTTGCCGCCGACAACGGTGTCTATATTCCCACCCTCTGCTACAAGAGAGGAAAACCCTGCCTCGGCACTTGCCGCACCTGCTCAGTAAGAGTAAACGGAAACGTAATGGCCGCCTGCACGGTACCCGTGGCAGATGGCATGGAGGTGGAAGTCAACGAACCCGAAGTGGCCAACATGCGCAAAATGCTGGTGGAACTGCTGTTTTCCGAGGGCAACCACAACTGTCCCAGCTGTGAAAAGAGTGGCCGCTGCGAATTGCAGGCGGTGGGTTATGAACTGGAGATGATGGTGTCGCGCTTTCCCTACCGTTTTCCCGTGCGCCCGCGCGAACATGCCGCCAAACATATCTGGCTGGAGCGGGATCGCTGTATTTTCTGTCAGCGTTGTGTGCAGTTTATCCGTGATCGGGAAACCGGACAGAAGATTTTCAGCATCGACCACCGGGGCAGCCACGCCAGTATCGAGATCGACGTGAAACTCGCAGACAGGATGCCACCAGAGCAGGTGCGCGAAGCCGCTCGGCTCTGCCCTGTGGGCTGTATTCTTGAAAAAGGCGTCGGCTATGACCAGCCCATTGGCAAGCGCAAATTCGAGATCAAATCCATCCGTGAGCGGGCGCTGGAGAGGGAACGTCAATGAACAAGTCAGTGAAACAGAAAACAGCCTCCCATGAGCTGCCTGCAACACAGCTTGATCCGTCGGTGCGCGCTGCGCGGGATGAAAAAATCCAGGTTGCCATGATCGGTTTGTGCGGCTGCTGGGGCTGCACCTTGTCATTTCTGGACATGGATGAGACTTTGCTGCGCCTGCTGGAGAAAGTGAACATCACGCGCTCTTCTCTCACCGATGTCAAACGCATCCCCCACCGTTGTGCCATTGGCTTTGTCGAAGGCGGCATTGCCAATGACGAGAACATCGAGACACTGGAGCATTTCAGGGAAAACTGCGACATCCTGATCTCTGTTGGTGCCTGTGCGGTTTGGGGCGGGGTGCCGGCGATGCGTAATGTGGTGCCTCTGGAGGAGTGTTTCAGGGAAGCCTATCTGGATGTGCCTACAGCCGAGCCGGGTACCGAGCCACTAATCCCCTACCACCCGGATATCCCCAGGATCACCACCAAGGTCTACCCCTGCCATGAAGTGGTCAAGATGGACTACTTCATTCCCGGCTGCCCGCCGGATGGCGCGGCAATCTTCAAGGTGCTGGATGATCTTGTCAACGGGCGGGAAGTGGGTCTTCCCAAATCCATTAATCGCTATGACTAAGCGGAATTATTGAAATGAGCAGAAAACTGGTTATCGACCCTGTTACCCGCATCGAGGGGCACGGCAAAGTTACGGTTCACCTGGATGACAATAATCGTGTTACCGATGCGAAGCTGCATGTAGTGGAATTCCGTGGATTCGAGAAATTCATTCAGGGACACCCCTACTGGGAAGCGCCGATGCTGTTGCAGCGCATCTGTGGCATCTGCTTTGTCAGCCACCATCTGGCTGGCGCCAAGGTGCTGGATGATATCACCGGCGTCGGCTACAGCACCGGGGTGGAGATGCTGCCAACCGCGGAAAAGGTACGCCGCTTGGGGCACTATGGTCAGCAACTGCAATCCCACGTCACCGCATACTTCTACCTCATCGTCCCGGAAATGCTGTTCGGCATGGATGCCCCGCCGGAGCAGCGCAACGTACTGGGTCTGGTGGAGGCCAACCCCGAACTGGTCAAAAGAGTGGTGGCGCTACGCAAGTGGGGTCAGGAGGTCATAAAGACTGTATTCGGCAAGCGCATGCACGGCATCAGTTCGGTTCCCGGAGGTGTCAACAAGGGTGTCAGCATTGCCGAGAGGGATCGCCTGCTCAATGGCGAGGATGGGCTGCTGTCCATGGATCAGGTGATCGAGTATGCCCAGGAGGGGTTGCAGCTGTTCTACGACTTCCATGAAAAACACCGCAAGCAGGTGGACGGCTTTGCCGAAGTTCCCGCGCTCAACATGTCACTGGTGGATGATAGCGGCAATGTCGATTACTACCACGGCAGCATGCGCATCGTGGACAAAAACAAGAGCATTGTTGCCGAGCTGAACTATCACGACTACCTCGATTACTTTGCCGAAGCCACCGAGGAGTGGAGCTATATGAAGTTTCCCTACCTGAAGGAGCTGGGCCGAGAGGCAGGCTCGGTTCGGGTAGGGCCGCTGGCGCGGGTGAACGTAACCCGAAGTTATGGAGATTCCACACCGTTGGCCCAGGCGGCGCTGGAGCGTTTCCATGAGTACACCAATGGCAGGGCAAACGATATGACCCTGCACACCAACTGGGCTCGCGCCATCGAGATCCTCCATTCCGCCGAATTGATCAGGGAGCTGCTGAATGATCCGGATCTGCAGGGGGAACAACTGATCCTGATGCCTGCGGACAATGCCTGGACAGGGGAGGGCGTAGGCGTTGTCGAAGCGCCGCGGGGCACCCTGCTGCACCACTACCGTGCCGATGAGGAAGGCGCCATCACCTCTGTTAATCTGGTAGTCGCCACCACCCAGAACAATACCGTAATGAACCGTACCGTGCGCTCGGTGGCCGAGGAGTACCTGGGAGGGCAGGCGGAAATTACCGAAGGCATGATGAATGCCATCGAAGTGGGTATCCGCGCCTATGACCCCTGTCTGAGCTGTGCAACTCACGCCATGGGTCAGATGCCCCTGGTGGTTTCGGTATATGATGCCGGGGGAGGGCTGGTTGATGAACGCGCCCGCTGAATGCCTCGTTGCCGCTTCCGGCGTAGCGCTGTCCAACTATAACCATCCCTCCTGCCTGATCTACGGCATCGGCAACGTGGGACGTCAGGATGACGGGCTGGGCTGGGCCTTCATCGATTGGCTGGAGAGCAAATCACTTTGTCCCCGAGCAGAAATCACGCGCCACTACCAGCTGCATCTCGAAGACGCCGACCTGATCAGCCGTAAAAGCAGGGTGCTGTTCGTGGATGCCACCAAAGACCCGGCGGTGGAACAGTTCTGGCTGGAAAGGGTGCAGCCTAAAATGGACTTCAGCTTTACCTCCCATGCCATTTCAATTCCTTCAATCATGGCCACCTGTGAACAGTGCTTTGGTCGGCTGCCGGAAGTGCATTTGCTGACCATCCGTGGTTATGCATGGGAACTTGAAGAAGGATTGACCCCCACGGCAAGGCAAAACCTGGAAGCAGCAACGGAACAGATTGCTGCAATACCTGTATCCAAATGAAACGATCCGGAGCTACCGATGAACAACCCTGATGTTGAAAGAGTCAGAAAGCTAATCACGGAAGCACCGATAGGAAAATATATCGGTGAAGAAGGTGCACAGATACTGGCAGAACGGGCCTGCTGTGAAGAATGTCTGCAGGATGGAGAATTCCTGTTTCACCAGGGCGATATGGAAAATAGTTTCTATATTGTCACCGAAGGGCATTTGGCACTGGTCAAGGAGCGAAAAAAAGGCAAAACGCCACGTATTCTGCATGTGCTGGAAAAAGGCGACCTGGTCGGTGAACTGAGTTTCATTGACGATACCCCACATACCACTTCGGTCATGGCTTTGGGGAATGCCGCTGTCCTGCGATTCAGGGAGGAGGATATCCGGCCATTAATTACCGAACACCCGCAAATGATGTTTGATTTCATGCGGGCGGTGATCAAGCGTGTTCATCACACCCTGGCGAACATCGGCAAACAGCAAATAGCTCTTGCGGACTATATCGGTACCAGTGGCAAGGGGCGCCTGTAACCCGACAACCATATATGCACGAGCTATCATTGTGTGAAGGCGTGCTGCAGGTTCTGGAAGATACCGCCAGAAAGCAGGGCTTCGAGCGTATAAATATTGTCTGGCTGGAGATCGGCGCCCTGGCGGGCGTGGAGCTGGAGGCCATGCGTTTTAGTTTCGAGGTGATAAAAAAGGGTACACTGGCGGACAGTGCCAGGCTGGAGATCATCAGGCTGCCGGGAAAGGCCTGGTGCCTGCCCTGTGGAAACAATGTTGAAATCGAACAGCGCTTTGATGCCTGCCCCCGCTGCGGCAGCTACCAGCTGCAGGTAACCGGCGGTGAAGAGCTGCGAGTGAAAGAACTGGAGGTGGAATGATGTGTACCGTGTGCGGCTGTGGTGAAGGGGAGACAACGATCGAGGGTCAGGAGCATCACCATCACCACCATGAGCATCATCACGGGCATGGCCATAATCATGACTATGGTCAGGGGGCGGCTCATGCCCATGCGCCGGGACTCAGCCAGGCGCGCATGGTGCAGATCGAACAGGACATACTGGGCAAGAACAACGAATACGCGGCGGCCAACCGGCACTGGTTTGCGCAGCGGAAGATTCTGGCGCTGAACCTGGTTTCCAGCCCCGGATCCGGCAAGACCACGCTCCTCACCCGCACCCTGCTGGACAGGAAAGATCACCAGCCCATGGCTGTCATCGAAGGTGATCAGCAGACCAGCCACGATGCCGACCGCATCCGCGAGACCGGTGTCAAGGCATTGCAGATCAACACCGGCAAGGGCTGTCACCTGGATGCGCATATGGTCGGCCATGCCCTTGAATCGCTGACGCCCGAGCCAGACAGCGTACTGTTCATCGAAAATGTGGGCAACCTGGTCTGTCCGGCGGCGTTCGATCTGGGGGAGGCGCACAAAATCACCATCCTTTCCGTCACGGAAGGCGAGGACAAGCCCCTCAAGTATCCTGACATGTTCCATGCCTCGGATTTGATGATCCTGAACAAGATCGACCTATTGCCGCATCTGGACTTCGATGTGGAACAGTGCATTGGCTATGCCCGGCGGATCAATCCGCGTATCCATGTGCTGCGGCTTTCCGCCACCACGGGCGAGGGCATGGATGCCTGGTATCAATGGATCGAAGCCAACCGGCAGCTGGCCGCGCTGGGAGGAGGTTAAACATGTGCCTGGCCATGCCGGTGGAAGTGATCACCATCGACGGCGAAACAGGTAAAGTCAATCTGGGGGGCGTACACAAGGAAATCTCCTTTGCTCTGGTGGAGGATGTGGAAGTGGGTGATTTCGTGTTGATCCATGTCGGTTACGCCCTTAACAAGGTCAGCCCCGAGGAGGCTGAACACACGCTGGCGCTGTTTGCCGAAGCGGGCCTGGAAACCGGCCGATGAAATATATCGATGAGTTTCGCAGCAAGGAGCTGGCCCACACCCTGGCGGATGCCATTGCCAGGGAAGTGGACACGGATCGGGAATATCGTCTGATGGAGTTCTGCGGCGGCCACACCCATGCCATCTTTCGCTACGGGGTGCAGAAGCTGATGCCGCCGAACGTAAAATTCATTCACGGTCCCGGCTGTCCGGTTTGTGTGCTGCCCATCGGCCGCATCGACAACGCCATCGAGCTGGTGCAGCAGCATGAAGTGATCCTCTGTACCTACGGCGACATGATGCGGGTGCCGGGCAGCGGCCGCAACAGCCTGCTCAAGATCAAGGCCGGCGGCGGCGACGTGCGCATGGTCTGGTCCACCCAGGATGTGCTGCAGATAGCCCGTGACAATCCGCACCGGCAAGTGGTCTTTTTCGCCATCGGATTCGAGACCACCACACCGCCAACCGTGGTAGCCATCGAGCAGGCAGCAGCAGAGGGGCTGAAGAATTTCAGCGTTTTTTGCAACCATGTGCTTACTCCGGCCGCCATCAGAGCCATCCTTGCTCCAGGGCAGAGCGATGAGCCGGAACCGATGGCCATCGATGGCTTCCTCGGTCCTTCTCACGTCAGCGCCATCATTGGCACCCGGCCTTATGAACCCCTGGTTGAAGCGTACGGCAAGCCGGTGGTGATCGCCGGTTTTGAACCCCTGGACGTGATGCAGGCGACACGCATGCTGATCCGCCAGCTGAATGAGAACAGGGTCGAGGTGGAGAATGAATACACCCGGGTAGTAACCCGCGAAGGCAACCGCAAGGCCCAGGCGCTGGTGGACAAGGTGCTGGAGTTGCGCCCCACCTTCGAGTGGCGCGGCCTGGGTATGGTATCCCGCAGTGCGTTACGGATTCGGCCCGCCTGGTCGGAGTTCGATGCTGAGCAGCGTTTCCCGGTGCCGGAAATCACGGCCTCGGACATGCGTGGCTGTGAATGCCCGCGCATCCTGCGGGGCGTGAAAAAACCCACGGATTGCAAACTGTTTGGCGCCGTCTGTACGCCGGAGAATCCCATGGGTTCCTGCATGGTGTCCTCGGAAGGAGCCTGTGCCGCCTACTGGAGTTATGGGCGCTTTCGTTCCGGTTCGGAGGAGTCGGCAGCATGAGCAACCCGGGCTTCCGTTACAGCCAACGGCTGGATCTGCGTTCCGGTACCGTGGACATGACCCACGGCAGTGGCGGACGAGCCATGGCCCAGCTTGTGGAAGAGCTGTTTGTACGCCACTTCGACAATGAGCTGCTGCGCCAGGGCAATGACCAGGCCTCCTTCCCGGTGGAGCAGGGGCGCATGGTGATGAGTACCGATGGGCATGTGATCTCGCCCCTGTTTTTCCCTGGCGGCGATATCGGTTCCCTGGCGGTGCATGGCACCCTCAACGACGTGGCCATGTCTGGAGCCATGCCCCTGTATCTGAGTGCCGGCTTCATACTTGAAGAGGGATTCCCCCTTGCTGATCTCGATCGTATCGTGGCCAGCATGGCCGAGGCCAGCCGCAAGGCCGGGGTGCCGGTGGTCACCGGTGACACCAAGGTGGTGGAACGGGGCAAGGGCGATGGCGTGTTCATCACCACCACCGGCGTGGGCACGGTGCCGATGGGGGTGAATATCTCTGGCGACCGGGCGCAGCCTGGCGATGCCATTCTGGTGAGCGGATCCATTGGAAATCATGGCGTGGCCATCATGTCCAGCCGCGAAAACCTGGAGTTTGAAACCACCATCGAATCTGATTCCGCCGCGCTGCACCAGCTGGTCGCCGAAATGGTGGCGGCGGCGCCGGATGCGATCCACTGTTTGCGTGATCCCACCCGTGGCGGACTGGCCACCACCCTGAATGAACTGGCGCGTCAATCGAGTGTGGGTATGCACTTGCGGGAATCCGCCATCCCCATGGATGAACAGGTAATGGCGGCCTGCGAACTGCTGGGGCTCGATCCCCTGTATGTCGCCAATGAAGGCAAATTGATCTGTATTTGCACAGCCGAAAGTGCAGATGCGCTGCTGGAAGTAATGTGTTCCCACCCCTTGGGAGTACAGTCGGCCATCATCGGCGAGGTAGTGACCGATGACCAGGGTCTGGTACAGATGAAAACCCGCTTCGGCGGGAGCCGGGTGGTGGATTGGCTGGCAGGCGAGCCGCTGCCGAGGATTTGCTGATGCCGTTTGCCTGGCAAGCGTGCACTCTGGGTGTTGCCAAAATGTATCGGAGTACAGAATCAGCAACATGCTGTTGCCGTGGTCCAAAACCAGTTGACTGAACTACTGACCCCCCGGGAGGATGGCCAGGAAATGGAGGTGGACGAAGAGTGGCTTGGGCGTATATTGCGAGGTGAAATACCTGCTGACACGGAAAACAGGGTGGCACACTCCCCCGGAGCGGAAAGTACCGGATCGGACACCCCGAATGAAACAGTGGTACTAACGCGCAGGGATCTACTGCGTGGCCGCATCCACCAAAAGAGTTGAGACAGAAACATGGGCAGTACACTTCTTCTGGGTTTCATCATCGGCATGCGCCATGCGCTGGATGCGGATCATGTGGCGGCAGTAGCCACGCTGGTGAGCGGGCGGCAATCTTTGGCGCAAACCCTCCGGCAGGGGTGGGCCTGGGGGCTGGGACATGCGCTTACACTCCTGTTTTTTGGTTCGGCAGTACTGTTCCTGGATACCGCCGTGCCGGAGCATGTGGCGGCAGCCCTGGAGTTTTTTGTAGGCATCATGTTGCTGGTGTTGGGAATCGATCTGCTGCGGCGGCTGATCCGGCAACGCATCCACTTCCATTTTCACCAGCACGCAGATGGGGCAAGGCATTTTCATGCCCATTCCCATGCCGGAGAGTCCGCCAAAGAGCACGATCCGACACAGCATGAACATCAGCACCCGGAAGGTTTTCCCCTGCGCGCCATGCTGGTAGGAACCATGCACGGCATGGCAGGGTCTGCGGCAGTCATTCTGCTGGTGTTGCAGACACTGGAATCCAGCCTGCTGGGGCTTTTCTACATAGTTACTTTTGGCGCTGGCTCCATTCTTGGCATGACGCTGCTGTCCGTGGTGATTTCCGTCCCGATGCGCTTGTCGGCAAAATCCCTGACCTGGGCCTATAATGGCCTCCAGTTCGGGGTGGCTTTGCTGAATATCGGTCTGGGGCTGTTTATTGCCAACCGCAACATCAATGTTCCGGCAGAATGGCTGTTTTGAGCAGGTTACCAGCGGAATAACAGTGTCTTCCCCATTATCGGAAAGCTGATTCCATGAAGCAGGAGCAACAAATGAATGCAGTGAAAGAGATGGAGAGGATGGCATGGGTGGCCTGGTAGGCAGGAAAGGTCTGCTGGAACAGGCTGATCTGGTTACACCGGAGCCGGGTATTGCCAACGAGCAGGCATGGATCGATGTGATCCAGAAGATGGATCTGGTCTGTGCCGAACTGCTTCACCATCAGGTGGCGCTGGAAAAAAAGAACGCCGAGCTGGAGCAGGCGCAGCAATTTATCACTGCTGTTCTTTCTGCAATGACGGATGTGCTGATGGTATGTGATACCAGATCCGTTGTTCTGGAAGTCGATGTGGAACGGGAAAAACCGGGGCGGGCCAGTGACCGCTTTCTCAGCTATGGCTCCTATCCGCAGTCGGGAGAACCGTTGTTTGTCGCTGGCATCCGAGAGCAGGATGAATCCGCCGGACTGAACTCAGACGGAATCCAGGAGGATCTGTCTCATGCCTGGATGCAGGGTTCATCAGGGCTGCAAAGCCTCTGGGAAGGCGTTACCCGGCCGGTACCGCCGAACAAGAGATCCAGCGCCTATGCCTGGTGCAAGGCTCCCCGCCTGGACGGGAATCTGATGGAGGTTGGCGCTCTGACCCGGCTGCTGGAGATGGCGATCCTGGTTCCGGTCATGGAAGAATGGGTAGATCAGCTGCAACCAGGCGCGTCATTTTGCACCCAGGCTGCTATTCCTGATAAGGGGCGTGGATATGGCATGATCGAGGCGGCCAGGGGCAGCCTCGGGCAGTGGCTCAAGGTACGGGACGGGCGTATTGAAAACTACCAGATCATCGCGCCTACTACCTGGAATTTCTCCCCGCGTGATCAGCAGGGAGTTCCGGGGCCTCTGGAGCAGGCACTGGTGGGCGCTCCGGTCGAACCTGGCGAGACAGAACCAGTTGCGGTTCAACATATCGTGCGCTCCTTCGATCCATGCATGGTGTGCACGGTTCATTGAAAGGTCTGACAATCCGGATCCAGGGTACGGTGCAGGGGGTTGGCTTCCGTCCCTGGGTGTGGCAACTGGCCCGAAGGCTTGGTCTTGGCGGCAGTGTCTGTAATGATGCCCGGGGGGTTCTGATCGAGATCCGAGGTGAACACGGAAAGCTGGATCGATTCATGGTGCAGCTGGAGCAAGAGGCGCCACCTCTGGCGCGCATCGAATCCATTGAGTGCACACCCCTGGATAATGCGGAGAACATCCCGGACGATTTTATTATTGCTCCCAGCCGGGGAGGGGAGATCCATACCGGCGTGGCCAGTGATGCCGCCACCTGCCCCGAGTGTCTGAGCGAGATATTTAATCCTGATGACCGTCGCTACGCCTATCCCTTCACCAACTGCACCCATTGCGGCCCCCGTCTTTCCATCGTGCGGGAAATTCCCTATGATCGCGCCAACACCAGCATGGCGGCTTTTCCCATGTGTCCCCGCTGCCAGGTGGAGTATGAAGATCCTTCGGATCGCCGTTTCCATGCCCAGCCCAACGCCTGCCCGGATTGTGGGCCGACCATCTGGCTGGAAGATGCGCAGGGCAACTTCCTGGAGATTGAACGAGACAAGGTTATCCCCAAAGCTGCAGAGCTGATCAGGGAGGGGCGGATCCTTGCCATCAAGGGCATCGGCGGCATCCATCTGGCCTGCGATGCTGCCAATGAGGCAGCAGTTGCCGAGCTGCGCAGGCGCAAGCGAAGATATGACAAGGCTCTTGCCCTGATGGCAAGGGATCTGGGCATGATTTCCCGGTTCGCAAAAATTGATGAGATCACCGCCGCTACCTTGTCCACTGCTGCTGCTCCCATTGTAATCCTGGATGCCCGGGGCGACACGCTGGCGCCGGGCATCAACCCCGGACAGAATTCCCTCGGATTCATGCTGCCCTATACGCCACTGCACCACCTGCTGATGGCGCTGCTGGAAGATCCGATTGTGCTGACCTCGGGCAATCTCAGTGACGCGCCGCAGTGCATCTCCAATGCAGAGGCTCGGGAAAAACTGGGCGGAATCGCCGATTTTATACTGCTGCACGACCGGGACATCGTCACCCGCCTGGATGACTCGGTGGTGCGACTGTCAGCCGGGCAGCCGCGAACACTGAGACGTGCAAGAGGATATGCTCCAGAACCCATCTCACTGCCCCCGGGATTCAACGGTCCCCGCAAAGTGCTGGCCATGGGTGCCGAATTGAAAAATACGTTCTGTATGCTTGGGGAAGGAAGCGCCGTGCTTTCCCAGCACCTGGGTGATCTGGAAGATGCATTGGTTTTGCGTGAATACCAGCGGATGCTGGAACACTATCAGCACCTGTATGAGTTCAAGCCCGATCTCATTGTCGTAGACAAACACCCCAACTACCTTTCCTCCCAACTGGGCAGACGCCTTGCGCAGGAAATGGGCTTGCCCCTGATTGAAGCACAACATCATCATGCACATATGACCGCCTGCATGGCGGAACATCAGTTGCCTGCAGATACCGAGCCGGCACTGGGCTTGATACTGGATGGCCTGGGCTATGGTGAGGATGGCGCTCTCTGGGGAGGTGAGTTCCTGTTGGGCAACTACCGGGCATATCAGCGAATCGCCGCCTTTGCTCCTGTACCCATGCCTGGCGGCGCCATGGCCATGCGGGAACCCTGGAGAAATACCTTTGCCCATCTTTGTGCCGCATTGAATTGGGAGCAAGTCGAAGCCGACTTTTCCGATCTGGAGCTTATCCGTTTTCTGAAAAACAAGCCCCTGGCCAACCTGCATACCATGCTGGAAAAGGGAATCAACAGCCCACCAGCATCTTCAGCTGGACGCTTGTTTGATGGGGTGGCCGCTGCATTGAATCTCTGCCGGGATCAGGTCTCTTTTGAAGGCCAGGCTGCCATGCTGTTGGAAGCACTGGCCGAAAACGCCGGCCCAGTCCCGGAGCATTACCGGCTGCTGCTGAAGGAAAACCGGGTGGAGTGGAGTGTATTGTGGGAGGGGATACTACACGACCTGAAGGACGGAACCGACGGGGCAGTGATTGCCGCACGCTTTCACCAGGGTCTGTCTAACGGGCTGGCGAACATAGCTGCCGAACTATGCCATCGGCATCAAGTGGAGACACTGGTTCTTGGGGGAGGTGTTTTCCAGAACCGGCTGCTGCTGGAAGGGCTGACCGCACAGCTGGGTGCCAAGGGGCTGCAAGTTCTGATCCCGGAGAAAGTGCCTGCCAATGACGGTGGCATCTCCCTGGGGCAGGGGGCGATTGGGCTGTACTGCTGATCCCTCCAAACGGATCTCGATGTCTGTAGCAACAGCAATGCTTCACTCTGAAGCACTCTCTGCAGGCGTCCGCGCAAGCGCCTCAGGATGTATACTTGCACCTATCAGAGGCGCTATTCAGACCCACAGCAACTACAGATTAATCTGGGTCTCTTCTTAATCCATCTCAATGCTCGAAATGGATTCACATTAAGAATAAGATAAAGCAACTGGATTAGGCGCTTACTATTGGGGTGCAGATAGCCATAATTTCTGGTTCGCCTAAACCCTTTTGGTAATACATGCTGAATAACCAGCCACAGGAACTCGGCACCAGATACAGTTCGTAATTCTGTCTTTTCTGCTTTGCTGTTTTTAAAACGGAAAGTCACCTTTCCATCTTGGCAAGCAACAATATTCTTCTCCTGGATTACCCCACGATAGAGGTAACGCCCAAGATAGATTAGCGCTTTATCACCAGAGCCGACAGATTTGCAGCCTTATTTCAATGCTTTACAAAATACTGACTACTCCCACTCAATGGTTGCGGGAGGCTTGCCTGAAATATCATAGGCCACCCGGGATATACCTTTTACCTCGTTGATGATGCGGCCTGATACCAGCTCCAAGAATTCATACGGCAGCTTGGCAATATGTGCGGTCATGAAGTCCACTGTCTCCACCGCCCGCAGGCTGATGACATACTCATAGCGGCGGGCATCGCCCACCACGCCTACCGACTTTACCGGCAGGAATACCGCAAAGGCCTGGCTCACCTTGTTGTAGAGGTCATGGTTGTGCAGCTCTTCCATAAAGATATGGTCAGCCTGGCGCAGAATATCAGCATATGACTTTTTCACCTCACCCAGAATACGAACCCCTAATCCTGGCCCAGGAAAGGGGTGGCGATAGATCATGTCGTAAGGCAGCCCCAGTTCAACGCCAATCTTACGCACCTCATCTTTAAACAGTTCACGTAGCGGTTCTATCAGCTTCAGCTTCATATCCTCCGGCAGCCCGGCCACGTTGTGGTGGGATTTGATGACATGGGCCTTGCCGGATTTTGCCCCAGCAGACTCAATCACGTCGGGGTAGATGGTGCCCTGTGCCAGCCACTCCACATTATCCAGATGGCTGGCCTCATCCTCAAAGATATCGACGAACAGATTGCCGATAATTTTGCGCTTCTGCTCTGGCTCGGGGATACCTCTAAGGGCGTTTAGAAAGCGTTTCTCTGCGTTGACCCGGATCACCTTGACACCCATGTGCTGGGCAAAGGTGGTCATAACCTGATCGCCCTCATTCAGGCGCAGCAGCCCGTTATCGACAAAGACACAGGTGAGCTGATCGCCAATCGCCCGGTGCAGCAGTGCGGCAACGACAGAGGAATCGACTCCGCCGGATAGTCCTAGTACAACCTGGCCATCCCCCACTGTTTCGCGCACCTGGCGGATGCTCTCTTCAATGATCTGATCCGATGTCCAGAGTGCTTCACAGCCACAGATCTTGAACAGAAAGCGTTCCAGAATGCGCTTGCCCTGCTGGGTGTGTGTCACCTCGGGATGAAATTGCAGGCCATAGAATTGCCGCGTCTCATCGGCCATCCCGGCCAGGGGTGCATTGTCGGTAGAGGCGATCAGACGAAAACCCTCTGGCAGTGCCTCGACCCGGTCACCGTGGCTCATCCAGACATCCAGCAGGCCATATCCCTCCGGGCTGGTCTGATCCTCAATATCCTGCAACAGCACCGAGTGCCCATGTGCCCGCACCTGGGCATAGCCATACTCATGGGTGGCGGAGGCGGCCACCTGACCACCCAGTTGTGCGGCCATGGTCTGCATGCCATAGCAGATGCCCAGGACAGGGATGCCCATCCCGAACAGCTGTTGTGGCGCACGCGGTGCATCATCCTGTGTCACTGTCTCCGGGCCGCCGGAGAGGATGATGCCGGCCAGCCCAGGCGCGGCAAGCGCCTCTTCAGCGTTGTCATAGGGGTAGATCTCGCAGTAGACCCCGGCTTCGCGCACCCGGCGGGCGATGAGCTGGGTGTACTGGGAGCCAAAATCCAGAACCAGGATACGATGGGCATGGATGTTTTTAGGGGAGTCAGTCATATCAAATCAATCTCAAAACAGCAGGTGGAGTCTGGGTGGCAGGTCTTTATCTATGCCTCCTAATCCCGGCGGTAGTTGGGGGCTTCTTTGGTGATGGTTACATCATGCACATGGGATTCGGCCATACCCGCATTGGTCACCCGCACAAACTCCGGTTTGGTGCGCATCTCATCAATATTGGCACAGCCAGTGTAGCCCATGCTGGCGCGGATGCCGCCAATCAGCTGGTAGATGATGTTCAGTACTGTCCCTTTGTAGGGGACACGCCCTTCGATCCCCTCCGGCACCAGCTTTTTCGAATCATCGGTGGCCTCCTGAAAATAGCGGTCACTGGAGCCCTCTTTGCCGGCCATTGCCCCCAGTGAACCCATGCCCCGGTAGGATTTATAGGAGCGCCCCTGAAAGATCTCAATCTCGCCGGGAGCTTCATCCGTTCCGGCAAACATGCCGCCCACCATGACCGAATAGGCACCGGCTGCCAGCACCTTGGCCACATCACCTGAATAACGCAGGCCGCCATCAGCAATCAGCGGGATGCCGCTGCCCTTTAGTTCGGCTGCTACATTGGCTACGGCTGAGACCTGCGGCACACCCACGCCGGCCACAATCCTCGTGGTGCAGATGGAGCCTGGGCCAATGCCCACCTTCACGGCATCGGCTCCGGCATCGGCCAGGGCGCGTGCGGCCGCCGCGGTAGCGATGTTGCCACCAATTACCTGCACCTCCGGGTAGTGTTTCTTGACCCAGGCAACCCGATCCAGCACCCCCTGCGAATGCCCATGGGCGGTGTCTACCACAATCACATCCACCCCGGCCTTCACCAGGGCATCCACCCGCTCTTCTGTACCGGCACCGGTGCCGACTGCTGCACCGACCCGCAGGCTCTCCTGCTCATCCCGGCAGGCGTTTGGGTTCTCTTTGGCCTTTTGGATATCCTTTACTGTGATCAGGCCGCGCAGGACAAAATCGTCATTCACGACCAGCACCTTTTCGATACGATGCTTGTGCAGCAGCATGACCACTTCATCGCGTGGTGCACCCTCCTGCACCGTCACCAGCCGCTCTTTGGGGGTCATAATAGAGGAGACGGGATCACTCATGCGGGTCTCAAAACGCAGATCGCGGCTGGTAACGATCCCCACCAATACCTTGCCATCCACCACAGGTACGCCGGATATGTTATGCGCCCGCGTCAACTCCATAACCTCAAAGATGCTGGTGCCTGGCGGGACGGTGATGGGGTTGCGGATTACGCCGCTCTCATATTTCTTGACGCTGCGCACCTCCCGGGCCTGCTGTTTTGGCGTCATGTTTTTGTGCACAATGCCGATCCCCCCTTCCAGCGCGAGGGCGATGGCAAAGCGGGACTCTGTCACGGTATCCATGGCAGCGGAGAGCAGTGGGATATTGAGTTGAATATCCCGCGTTAACTGTGTCCTGAGGTCAACATCCTTTGGCATAATGGCCGAATGGGCCGGCACAAGAAGGACATCATCAAAGGTCAAGGCATCCTGAGAAAGGCGCATAGTGTCAGTTTCCCCATCCTTAATATTGGTTAGGTAAACGAATCATTATAGAATTTGCTGTTGGCAGGGTAAACCGGGTATCTGCGATTGATTGCAGTTCTTCGGGTAAACTACCTCTTTAAACCGCTCCAACACGGAGAGAAAATCATGCATTGCTCACGGCATACACTATTCCTGGTTTTTATTGTTTTGACCTCAGTCACCGCTGCCACAATGGCGGAAACCGTTCCGGAGCCTGTCAGCGTAACGGATATTCCGCCCTCCAATGCGGCAGAGCTGCATGCACACAGCCGTGCTGAAATGATCTTTCGACAGGCTGCCCAGCAGGCCGATGCCGCTATGAAAAAAGCCCGTGCTGAAGGTGGCCGGTGGCGTGAGGTTGCTGATCTGCTGATGCAAAGCTCTGTGGCCTCCCGCTCAGGCGATTTCCAGGCAGCGACCAAAATGGCCAATCAGGCCCGATTTATGGCAGAAGAGAGCTACGATGCAGTGATTGCGGCCAGAAAAGCAGCGGCAGAAAGAGCCGCGGCTGCAAAAAAGGCGGCGGAGGAGAGAGCTGCTGCCGCCGCAAAGGCAGCAGCGGAAAAAAGAGCTTCCAGCGCCGTTGCACCCATAAAATAACAGGATCAGACAGAACGCCCATGCCACTGCCCGCCCACCAGCCAAGCCGCGACATTCTCAGCATATCCCGCCTCAACAGCGAGGTTAGAGCGGTGCTGGATGGCAGCTTTCCGCTGCTCTGGGTGGAGGGCGAGATCTCCAACCTGGCACGACCCGCCTCGGGCCACATCTACTTTACCCTCAAGGATGTCCATGCGCAGGTGCGTTGCGCCATGTTCCGCATGCGCCGCATCAAGCTGCGCTTTCAACCTGAGAACGGCATGCAGGTGCTGGTGCGCGCCAGGGTCTCATTTTATGAGAGCCGGGGTGAATTCCAGCTTGGAGTCGAGCATATGGAACCTGCGGGTGAAGGGGCGCTGCGCCTGGCGTATGAGGTGCTGAAGCAGCAGCTGGGAGCCGAAGGGCTGTTTGATGCTGCAAAGAAGAGTCCCCTGCCGCCATTTCCACAGTGTATTGGCGTGATCACCTCCCCCGTTGGTGCTGCCATCCATGATCTGCTCAGCGTACTGCAACGGCGCTTTCCTGCTGCCAGGATCATCCTCTACCCAGTCCCGGTACAGGGCGCAGATGCCGCCGCAAAGATCAGTCAGATGATCCGGCTGGCGGATCGGCGTGCCGAGTGTGATCTGCTGGTGCTCACCCGGGGTGGCGGCTCACTGGAGGATCTGGCCGCTTTCAATGATGAAACGGTTGCGCGCGCTATCCATGCTGCGCAGCTGCCGGTTGTATCTGCGGTTGGGCATGAGATTGATTTTACCATTGCCGACCTGGTGGCCGACCAGCGCGCCCCCACCCCCTCTGCCGCTGCCGAGCTGATCAGCCCGGATCAGGCAGCATTACAGCAGCAGCTCAGGCAGCAGTGGGGCAGGCTGATGGCTGGCCTGCATCGGCAGCTGACCCAGGCTCAGAACATACTGCAACACCTTGAGCAGCGGCTGCAACAGCAACATCCGGCGGCAAGGCTGGAGCAGCGACAGCAGCGGGTGGATGAGCTTTCACGGCGTCTCACTCAGCAGTGGCAGAGTCAACATATCCAGCGCAGAGAGCGGCTCAACCAGCTGCTGGCAAGGCTGGCTGTTTTGACACCTGCGCACCGGCTGGCACGATTCCGGCTGCAATGTGCCGGCTTGAACAGGCGTCTGCATCAGCAGATGCAGACGCAGCTGAATCAAACCCGGCAGCAGCTCGGCCATGCCAGTCAGCAGCTACATGCCATCAGTCCGCTGGCTACGCTGGGGCGGGGCTACGCCATTGTTCAGCAATACCCCTCAGGTGAGATCATTCGCAATGCTGCGGCCATAGAACCCGGCACCCGGATCAAGGCAAAACTGGCGGAAGGGGCGTTGCTGTGTCAGATAGAGTCGGTTGAGTCTGCCCCATAATTTTCCCGTCGCTGTTCCAGCTGTCGCACAATATATTTTTCCAGCTCGACCAGAAACAGCACCGAAGAGGCGACCAGCAGAATAATCAGCCACTCGCTAAATTCAATGGCGGTGGTGCCAAACAGAGTCTGCATTGGTGCAAGATAGGTAAAGCCGAGCTGGAGGAGAGAGAGTGTGCCAATGGCGATCAGCAGATAGCGGTTGCCGGTCAACCCCTTCCGGTTGAAGATCGAAGCGGTGATATAACGTGAGTTGAAGAGATAGAAGATCTCGAACATCACCAGCGTGTTCACTGCGATCGTGCGTGCATGTTCGATGCTGGCGCCTTGTGCCATATCCCAGATAAAAAGACCAAATGTCCCGCTCATCAGAATGATGGATACAAACAGGATGCGCCACAAAAGGTGAGGCGTGAGGATCGGCTTTTGCACCTCGCGGGGTGGGCGGCACATGAGATCCTGTTCGGGGGGTTCAAAGGCCAGTGAGAGTGCCAGCGTGACCGCCGTCACCATATTCACCCAGAGTATCTGCACCGGTGTGAGCGGTAGCTGCTGAAACCCCAGTATGATGGCGGCAAGGATGATCAGCGCCTCGCCCCCATTGGTCGGCAGAATAAAGAGGATCGCCTTTTTCAGGTTGTCATAGACGGTGCGGCCCTCTTCGACCGCATGGGCGATGGAGGCAAAATTGTCATCGGCCAGAACCATTTCAGCGGCCTCTTTGGCCGCCTCTGTGCCGTTGTGCCCCATGGCGGTGCCGACATCGGCACGCTTCAGGGCGGGCGCATCATTGACCCCATCCCCGGTCATCGCCACGACCAGCCCCCGCTCCTGCATCAGCTTGACCAGGCGCAGCTTATGCTCGGGGTTTACCCGTGCATAGACATCAACATCTGCTACCCGCTGCCGCAGCTCATCTTCACCCATCCGGTCAATTGCCTCTCCGGTGAGCACCTCATCACTATTGATAAGTTGTAGCTGGCGGGCGATGGCAAGTGCTGTGGTGCCATGGTCGCCGGTGATCATCTTCACCCGAATGCCTGCTTTGCTACAGACCTGCACCGCCCCGATCGCCTCTTCACGCGGGGGGTCGATCAGGCCAAACATGCCCAACATAATCAGCCCGCTCTCTACATCACTGAACCTCAGCTCCAGCTGCTCACAGGTGACAGGTTTGATGGCGATGGCCAGCACGCGCTGACCCTGCCGAGCCATCTCCTCCACACGGGATATCCAGTAATCGCTATCCAGGAGCTGGTCGCCAGCGATGGTTCTCTGCTGAGTGCACATCGCCAACAGACGTTCCGGTGCCCCTTTGATGAAGATGAAGGCATCACCGCTGTGGCTGTGGTGCAGCGTTGCCATAAAGCGATGCTCGGACTCAAAGGGGATGAGATCCGTGCGTGGATACTGTTTGCCCTCTGCCTCAATATCCAGCCCGGCCTTCAGTCCGGAGACTAGCAGCGCCCCCTCCATCGGGTCGCCGTGAACGATCCACTCACCATTGCGCTGCTCCAGAGAGGCATCGTTGCAGAGCAGGGCAGCCCTGGTCACCTCCAACAGAACAGACTGCTGTGGTGGAGGGGGCTCTCCCCCGGCAAGTGAAATGGCACCGTGAGGGTCATAGCCGGTGCCCTCCAGATCGAACCGGTGAGTGGCGGTGATAATGGTGCGCACGGTCATCTCATTGCGGGTCAGGGTACCGGTCTTGTCCGAGCAGATGACAGTGACGGCACCCAGGGTCTCAACCGCAGGCAGGCGGCGGATAATGGCGTTGCGCCGTGCCATACGCTGCACACCGATGGCCAGTGTGATGGTCATGATGGCAGGCAGCCCTTCGGGGATGGCGGCGACTGCCAGACTGACTGCGGCAAGAAACATCTCGGCTGCAAGATAGTCACGTAGCAGCACACCAAAGGCGAAGGTGATCCCGGCGATGACTATGATGGCCGCCGTAAGCCAGCGGCTAAACTGCGCCATCTGACGTAGCAGCGGGGTGGTTACCGGCTCCACCTCTGACACCAGCTTGCTGATCAGGCCGATCTCGGTCTCTGCGCCGGTGGCGACTACCACCCCGTGCCCCTGGCCGTGGGTTACCAACGTGCTGGAAAAGGCCATGCAGCGGCGGTCGCCGATAACGCTCTCCGGTGTTGCCGGGTCGGTGATCTTCTCCACTGCCATCGACTCCCCGGTCAGCACCGACTCCTGAATTTGCAGCCCCTTGGTCTGGAGCAGACGCAGGTCTGCCGGAACCTTGTCGCCAGATTGCAGCAGCACAATATCACCCGGCACCAGCGTTTCCGCCGGGATGGTCAACAGTCGGCCATCACGCATCACCATGGCATTGAGAGAGAGCATCTGCCGTATGGCTTGCAAGGCGTCCTCGGCCTTCCCCTCCTGCACCACGCCGATCATGGCGTTGACCAGCACTACCCCAAGGATCACGCAGGCATCCACCCAGTGCCCCAGCAGTGCTGTGACAGAGCCCGCAGCCATCAGGACGTAGATCAGTACATTGTGGAGCTGATAGAGGAAACGCAGCAGCAGGCCGCGCCTCTTTGCCTCAGGGAGCCGGTTTGGCCCCCGTTTGGCGAGTCGCTTGGCGGCCTCTTCTTTTGTCAGCCCATTGGCTGTCGTTGCCAGTGATTCAAGGACTGTTTTGGTGCTTTTGGCATGCCAGGCCGGTGCAGCTGATAGGTCGTTTAGCATCTTCAAATGCCCCTTTACTGAGTGCCAGCCTTCATTACAACCATTTTAGCTTACCGGGGAGGGGCTGTGGCAAAAACAGCAAGTAGCCCGGATGAAGCGCAGCGCAATCCGGGCTACTTGCTTTGCCATCTTCGCAGGCGACAATGATGTTATCTCCTGGGTAACACCACGATAGAGACGACCCAGATAGGTGAGGGCTTTTCTGCCACTACCGACCGATTTACAGTTCACCACCCATTTTGATGGGTGCGACTTGGGCAGAGATAGACCACCTTCTTTTATCGCTTCCAACATTTTTATTCACATTCACATGGATGTGATGTATGCAGGTTTTGCAGGAGCATAAACCTGCTGCCTGAAAGACCTTGGCTAAAGCATGATGATTGAACAGGTAGCGCTTTTTTCCACGGGATCTTTTTTCACGCCAAAGCCGTTTGGTTCTATTAACAGCTGCCGCAGGCATCAGCAAATGCACATGAGGATGGTAATCCAGAGCGCGCGTATGGGTATGTAATGCCAGTGTAGCCCCGGCATCTCCCTTCAGCTGCTTATCATTCTGAGTAAAGTCTCTTACCGTTTCCCAGGCGCATCACATCATGCAGGAATAGATCACCCGTTGGTTATGCCAAGCCAGTGACTTGAACTGTGCAGGCAGGGTAAAGGTGATGAGAAAATAGCCTGTAGGCAGCTCCTTGCTGAGTTGCTGTTCTAGCCACTGCTGACCCTCATAGGCTTGGCAGTGTGGACAGTTACGATGTCCGCAAGAGTGAGGCACCAGGGTCTGATGATCACATGCTAAACAGCCCACCAGCATCTTGGGGCTTTCCGCTGTGCGGCAGCAGGCCATACGTGACAATGTCACTTTATGGGAGGCTAAAACCTGTTGCTGATATTTGGCTAAAAAGGCGGCTTTAAAGGTTATCTTATTTTAATAAAGACAAATTGCAGAGGATATAAAGGATATTCAGATTATCAATCTTGTCCCAGAAGTGGTTGAAGGATCTATCACCTTATTGGAACATAATATGTTGCGTTCATTAGATGCCTTGCATTTGTCGTGTGCAATAATGTGGAATTCCGAACTTTTTATCTCATCTGATAAGCGCCAGATTCAGGCAGCAGAAAACTCAGGACTGCAAGTGAAGTATGTACAATAATATGGCTAACAAAAGAAATTAACACGGGCATTTTTCCGCGATGTTTTGGTTGTGCTTGTAGTGTGTTAGGCGATAGCCGTAACGCACCAAAAGGCTGCTATGCATCACGATGTCGCTGCCCCAGCTCTTGGTAGCGCTGGGCAGAGTATTTAAAAAATGCGATCTCCTTTTCAGTTAGTTTGCGGATCTGTTTGACCGGTGAGCCAATATAAAGATAACCACCCTCCAGCAGCTTTCCGCCGGGCACCAAACTGCCCGCCCCGATAATCACTTCCGACTCCACAACCGCGCCATCCAGCACGATGGAGCCCATGCCGATCAGGCATCGATCCTTGATCTCGCAGCCGTGCAGGGTGACATTGTGTCCCACCGTGATGTCATTGCCTACCGTGGTTGAATAGCCATCGGGTACAAACTGGCTGGCATGGGTGACATGCACCACGCTGCCATCCTGGATGCTGGTGCGCTCACCGATGCGGATCTGGTGAATATCACCACGCACCACCACGCCGGGCCAGATGGAGGAGCCACTGCCGATCTCCACATCACCAATCACCACGGCAGCCTCATCCACCCAGACGTCCGCTGCAATAACCGGGGTCATGCCTTCAAATGTTCGAATATTGTTCACATCCTCTCCCAGGGTCGATAAATTTTCCGGAGTATATCAGCAGATTGCCACTTTTTGCTGTCCTATAGCACACCCCGAAACAGATTCGGGCAACTTTCGCACTGAACCCCGCCCGGCATGATGATATTATCCGCCTTTTCAGCTGACTGATCTGCCCTATGGACAATCCACTGCTAAACCTCTCTGGCCTGCCGCCCTTCTCCAAAATCAAGCCGGAACATGTTGAACCCGCCATTGATCAGCTGCTGGCAGAGGGCCGCGCCCTGGTTCAGTCTGTACTGGATAGTGGGCAGCCACCTACCTGGCAGAGCCTGGTCGAGCAGCTGGATCTGGAGGATGACAAGCTGGGGCGTGCCTGGTCACCCGTAAGCCACATGAACTCTGTGGTCAACAGCGATGAGCTGCGTGAGGTCTACAACGCCTGCCTGCCGAAGCTGAGTGAATATGCCACCGAGATGGGGCAGAACGAGGCGCTGTTTGCCGCCTATAAAACGGTGGCCGAGCAGAGCGATGAGCTGGATGCAGCCCAACAGAAGGTGCTGGAACATGCCCTGCGGGATTTTCACCTCTCCGGCGTCGATCTGCCACCCGAGCATAAGGCGCGCTATAAAGCGATCAGCCAGACCCTCTCCCGGCTCACCAGCCAGTTCAGCGACAACCTGCTGGATGCCACCAACGCCTGGAGCAAGCTGATTACCGATGAGGCCGAGCTGGCCGGGCTGCCCGAATCTGCATTGGGTTTGGCCAGACAGATAGCGCAGCAGCAGGATGAAGAGGGGTGGATGCTGACACTGGATTTCCCCTGCTATATGCCGGTGATGAACTATGCCGACAGCCGCGAGCTGCGTCATGAACTCTACCAGGCCTACGCCACCCGCGCCTCCGATCAGGGGCCACATGCAGGTCGATGGGACAACAGCCAGATTATGGAGCAGCTGCTGGCACTGCGCCACGAGCTGGCCAATCTGCTCGGCTTTGATAACTATGCCGAACGCTCACTGGCCACCAAGATGGCGCGCTCCACCGACGAAGTGCTCGATTTTCTCACAGACCTGGCGCACCGCTCTCACGCCCAGGCAGAGCAGGAGCTGGGTGAGCTGCGCAGCTTCGCCAAAGAGGCACATGCTGCAGATCAGCTGGAGGCCTGGGACATCGGCTACTACTCCGAAAAGCTGCGCCAGCAGCGCTATGACTTTACCCAGGAGGAGCTGAAACCCTATTTCCCCGAGAGCCGCGTTATCCCCGGCCTGTTTGCCGTGGTGGAGCGGCTCTTTGGCATCCAGATCAGCGAGGTCAAAGGGGTCGACAGCTGGCACCCGGATGTGCGCTTTTTTGAGATCAAAGACCGGCAGGGCGAGCTGCGCGGCCAGTTCTATCTTGACCTCTACGCCCGCCGCAACAAACGAGGTGGTGCCTGGATGGATGACTATGTGGGGCGCATGGTCACCGCCAGCAGGCAGCAGAACCCGGTCGCCTACCTCACCTGCAACTTCTCACCGCCAGTGGGCGATCAACCCGCGCTCTTCACCCACAGCGAGGTGGAGACCCTGTTCCACGAATTTGGCCACGGCCTGCACCACCTGCTGACCCGCATCGACTACCATGCTGTCTCCGGCATCAACGGTGTCGCCTGGGATGCGGTGGAGCTGCCCAGCCAGTTCCTGGAGAACTGGTGCTGGGAGCGCGAGGCGCTGGATCTGATCTCCGGTCATTTCGAGACCGGCGAGCCGCTGCCCGATGCGCTCTACCAGAAGATGTCCCGCGCCAGGAATTTCCAGTCTGCCATGCAGATGGTGCGGCAGCTGGAGTTCAGCCTGTTCGATTTCCGCATCCACCTGGAGTATGACCCGGAGCAGGGCGGTCGCATCTATGAGATTCTGGAACAGGTCAGGGATCAAGTGGCCGTGGTCAAACCACCCTCCTTCAACCGCTTTGCCCACGGTTTTTCACACATCTTTGCCGGTGGCTATGGTGCAGGCTACTACAGCTACAAGTGGGCCGAAGTGCTCTCGGCCGATGCATTCTCCTTGTTTGAAGAGAACGGCATCTTTGATGCGGCCAGTGGCGAATCCTTTCTGTGCAACATCCTGGAAAAAGGGGGTTCAGAGGATGCGGCAGATCTGTTCATCGCATTTCGGGGCAGAGCGCCAAAAGTCGATGCCCTGCTGCGCCACTGTGGTATCAGCGGGTAGGCGTATGCAAACCTCTCCCTTTATAGTGGGGCTGCTGCTGCTGATACTCGCATCGCCACTTTCAGCCGCCTATATCACAGACAAGCTGCTGGCCGGGGTGTATGAAAAACCAGAGAGCAGCGCCAGCCCCCTCCAGGTTCTGCAAAGTGGCACACCGGTGGAGCTGCTGGAGACAGAGGGCGAGTTCGCCCGCATACGCCTGCCCAACCGTAGCGAGGGGTGGGTCGAGCGCCGTTTTATCTCTGAAGAGAAGCCCGCCCAGGTGATGCTGCTGGAGCTACAGGCCAAGGCAGGCGAGCTGCGCCGCAAGCTGCAACAGGCGCAAGCGGCACTTGAACAGAGCAAAAAAATATCCCCCGACCCGACCCCAACCGGGGAGAAGCTGGCCGAGGCACAGCAGCAGATCAACCGGCTGACCCAGGCGCTGTATGAGTCAGAGGCCAGGCTGGCAGAGCAGCAGCATCTGTCGGCCCTGCCGCTCTGGCTGCTACCTGCGGCAGGGCTGCTGCTTCTGCTCGGCTTTATCAGCGGCATCATCTTTCGAAACTATCGTCTGCGCAAACGTCTCGGCGGGCTCAGGCTCTAATCAACACTACAGGTTCAACCATGTCACAACTCAAATTAGGAATCCCCAAAGGGAGCCTGGAAAAGGCCACCCTCTCTCTTTTTGCCCAGGCCGGGTGGGCCATACAGCTGCGCTCGCGCAACTACTTTCCCAGCATCGACGACCCCGAGATCAGCTGCGCCCTGGTGCGCTCTCAGGAGATGGCACCCTATGTCGCCAACGGCACCCTCGATCTGGGGCTGACCGGACACGACTGGATACTGGAGACCGAGGCCGATGTGGTGGAGATCAGCGAACTGGTCTACTCTAAAAACTCTGACCAGCCCTGCCGCTGGGTGCTGGTGGTGCCGCAGGACTCGCCCATCCAGTCCATTGAAGACCTGCAAGGCAAGAAGATATCCACCGAGCTGGTGGGCTTTACCAAACGCTATCTGGCCGAGCGTGGCATCGAGGCCGAGGTGGAGTTCTCCTGGGGTGCAACCGAGGCCAAGGTGGTCGAGGGGCTGGTCGATGCAGTGGTTGAAATCACCGAGACCGGCAGCACCATCAAAGCGCATGGCCTGCGTATCGTCTGCGACCTGCTGCACACCGAAACACGCCTTATCAGCAACCGGGCGGCGCTGGCTGATCCCATTAAAAAAGCGAAGATCGAACAGATTGCACTGATGCTGCAATCTGCACTGATGGCGCGGCGCAAGGTGGCGCTCAAGCTGAATGCGCCGCAGGAGAGGCTGGAAGAGATCGTCGCCATCCTGCCCAGCCTGCATGCGCCCACTGTCAGCCATCTGTACGATCAACAGTGGCTGGCGATTGAGACTGTGGTTGACTGCGGCATTACACGCAGCCTGATCCCACAGCTCAAGGCCATGGGCGCTGAGGGCATCCTGGAATACGAACTGCGCAAGATGGCCTGACCTTCCAACCTATCACCACACCCAGACCCATGATTGATACCGCCGCACTGCAACAGCGCTTCATCACCATCCGCGAGAACAAAACCTTTGAGACCTTTGTTATCGCCATCATTGTCATATCCGCCCTGGTGATTGGCGCCAAAACCTATGCCATCAACCCCCAAGTTGCCTTTGTCTTCAAGATTCTGGATATCGGCATCACCCTCATCTTTCTGGTTGAAATCATCATTCGCATGATTGCCGACCAGAGCCTTAAAAAATTCTTCAGCAAAGGATGGAATATCTTTGACTTTATCATCGTTACGGCCAGCCTGATCCCGGTCGATGAATCCGAGATGGCACTACTGGGGCGGCTGCTGCGCATCTTTCGCGTGCTGCGTCTGGTCTCCATGATCCCTGAGCTGCGGGTGCTGCTGAACGCCTTTGTCAAAGCCATCCCCCGCATGGGTTATGTCTCGCTGCTGATGTTCATCTTCTTTTACATCTATGCGGCAATAGGCAGCATCTTCTTCGGCAAGATCAACACCGAGCTGTGGGGGAACATCAGCATCTCCATGTTGACCCTGTTTCGGGTGGCGACCTTTGAGGATTGGACCGATGTAATGTATGAGACGATGGAGGTCTATCCCCTGAGCTGGATCTTCTACCTGACCTTTATATTTATCGTCGCTTTTGTTTTTCTAAACATGATGATTGGTATCGTGCTTGAGGTATTACAACGTGAGCATGAACAGTTCTCGCGTGAGAGTGGTGAAGGCGAGGCGGGAGAGGTACACTGGATTCGAGAGCACACCGAGCAGATGGAGCAACGGCTTATCAGGATGGAGGAGATGCTGGTCAATCTGCAAGAGAGCAAGCAGAATAGTGAAAAACAACGGCCGGATTAAAACGGTGCGTGGTTAACCCATCTTCCGATTTCACCAATAACAATGCTTGAAAAAACAGGCGGTTAGACTGAGCAAAACGCCTCTTATGGCACTACGGATTTAACTATTTTGTTCCTCAGGCATCCATTGTGTAATTAGGGTCTATGCCATATCGAGTGGTTCAATGAATAGACACAGAGACCACGGAGGCCACAGAGCATGAAGGAGTGTAGCAAGGAGCTGTCAGAAACAGTGATAGATTGTGCTATTGAGGTGCATCGTACATTGGGTGCTGGATTGTTAGAAAACACCTATGAGAAATGTTTGGCTTATGAACTAAGCATGAAGGATATACCCTTTA
>JAKISI010000051.1 GCA_021648685.1 Candidatus Polarisedimenticolaceae bacterium | reverse complement strand
ATTTGTAGGTTTTGTCGTATTTTACGCATCCGAGTATTACCCTCAGGTCGGCGACTGTTGGAACAATGCTTTAAAAACAATGACTTATCGAAATATAGAGCAAATACTGCTGCTTGCTGCTCATTCACTCTTCAACACCATGGTTCTAGTATAACATGCTGTTTTTAATCATGTTTGCGTCTTTCCATTCAGACACTAGGTATAATATTGGCTGGCATCTCCAAGGTGGGGATGTCAGCGGATATAGGCCTCTGTCGTGTAGCGGCGCATCATGCGGTGGCTATTGAAGAATGATGCGTTTTTGCAGATAGCTCCCTTCATCACTTTGACCCAGCTTGCCTGATCCTGATACAGCGGCAGTACCACCTGCTCCAGCTTGTCATACAACGCACAGGCGTCATTACCGTTGGCTGATTCCGTGTTGCCCCCTACTGCCCAGCCGGTCACGCCTTCGATACAGCCCTCAATCCACCAGCCGTCGAGTACGCTCAGATTGGGCACGCCGTTGAATGCGGCTTTCATGCCGCTGGTGCCTGAGGCCTCCATCGGGCGCAGTGGGGTGTTCAGCCAGATATCCACCCCGGCCACCATGATGCGGGCAATATCCATATCGTAACCGGGCAGGAAGACCATATTGATGATGCCGTCCAGCTCATGGATATGGCGGTGGAGTTTCTCTATAAGCTGCTTCCCCCCTTCGTCTTGTGGGTGTGCTTTGCCGGCCAGTACGATTTGAAAGGGTTGCTCGTGGGCAATGCCTTTCAGTCGCTCAATATCAGAGAAGAGGAGATCAGGGCGCTTGTAGCTGGTCATGCGGCGGGCAAATCCCAGGGTCGGAAGTTGTGGGTCAAAGGTTGCGCTGGTCAGTACCTTGATCTTCTCCATCAGCATGGTTTTTGCGCGCTGGTGTGCCTGCAGAATCTCTTCGTCGCGGATACAGCAGTCGGCGCGCACCAGCAGTTCCGGTTCGTGACACCAGCCGGGCAGCCGCTGGTCATAGAGTTCGGCAAAGCCCGGACTGGTCCAGGTATACGGGTGTACGCCATTGGTGACGGCCTTGACCCGGTAACCCGGAAACATCTTGCGTGATATTTCGGCATGGCGTTTGGCGACGCCATTCACATGCTCGCTCAGGTTCAGGGCCAGGCAGGTCATGTTGAGTGAATCCTCTCCCGCAAGCTGTTTCAGCGTGGCAATATCGACAAAATCATCCAGTATCCGATAGATTAGCTCATACGAAAAGCGGTCATGCCCCGCCTCTACTGGCGTATGTGTGGTGAAGCAGCAGAGTTCTCGCACCCGCGGGATATTGTAGGGAGATTCGCCCGGCCGCAGATCCTCGCTGGGGTACATGAAGCGCCGCAACAGCTCCAGCCCCAGCAGGGCGGAGTGGCCTTCATTCATGTGATATTGACGAATGTTGAATCCGACTGCCTGTAGCAGGCGTACGCCGCCGATGCCCAGCACGATCTCCTGCTTGAGCCGATAGGTGCTGTCGCCACCATAGAGTGCAGCGGTGATCTGTCGATCTTCAGTGCTGTTTTCCGCCACGTCGGTATCGAGCAGAATAATGGGTTGCCGCCCGTTCATGTGCCCTTCAAGGGTGTAGAGCCAGGCGCTGATCCAGACGGTGCGGTGCTCTATGGTAACGGCAATCTTGGCGTTGAGTGGCACGGCGTGATCTGCGGGCTGCCACTGCATGGGTTCCTCTTGCTGCCGGCCCTCGGCATCAATCTTCTGGCGGAAGTAGCCCGCCCGGCTGACCAGCGTGACCGCTACCACCGGCAGTTCAAGATCGGTGGCGGAGCGCATGGTATCACCCGCGAGCACCCCCAGCCCGCCACTGTAAGTGGGGATCTCATTTTGCAGCGCGATCTCCATGGAGAAGTAGGCGATGCGGGGTTCGTAGGTAAATTTATCAAGTGCAGACATGGCTCTATCCCTCTTTGCCGTATCTGTCACGCCATGGGCTCAGTGACCGACACAATCAGATAACAGGAGTTTTGCAAGTCTCCCAGGAGGCTCCTCAGGGTGGCACCGCAATATTAATGCGTACCTTATGCTCTAAATCTAGGATAGATTCCGGGTGTTGGATACCGCTCATTTAGACCATAAGAAAGATCGTGCCCTCTTTGATCCGCACCCGGTAGCTGCGGGTGCATCCCTCATCCGGGGCAAGCGCCTCGCCGCTGGCCAGCTGAATCTTCCAGTCGTGCAGCGGGCAGGTGACCTGATCGCCGTGCACGATCCCCTGTGATAGTGGGCCGCCTTTGTGGGGGCAGCGATCCAGCAGGGCGTGAATCTTATCCTGCCCGGTGCGGAAGATGGCAATGTCACCCTCTTTGGTTTTTACTACGCGGGAGCCAAGGCGGGGGATATCCTCAATGTGGCCTATCTCAATCCAGTCAGACATTTTGTAATCTCCCTAAACCATCTCAATCATGGGTGTAAATTCGTATGCCTCTTTTCCCTCGACCCGCTCTTTCCAGGGGTCGATCTGGGCATGTTTCTGGGATCGGCAGAAACGCTCGGCCAATCCCTTGCGGCTCTCGTTATCTTCAATCAGGCGCTGTTTTATATAGGTCAGCCCCACCCGCTCGATCCAGGGGGCGGTTCGATCCAGGTAGTGCGCCTCTTCGCGGTAGAGCTGCATGAAGGCTGCGGCATATTCCAATACTTCATCCTCGGTTTGAACCTTGCAGAGCAGATCCGTGGCGCGCACCTTTACACCGCCATTGCCGCCGATGTGCAGCTCCCAACCCGAGTCGATGCCCACTACGCCCAGATCCTTGATGGTGGCCTCGGCGCAGTTGCGGGGGCAGCCGGATACGGCCATCTTGAATTTGTGCGGCATCCAGCTCCCCCAGCTCAGCTTCTCAAGCGCGACCGCCATGCCGACAGAGTCCTGGGTGCCAAATCGGCACCAGCGGTTGCCGATGCAGCTTTTTACCGTGCGCAGGGATTTGCCATAGGCATAGCCAGAGGTCATGCCCGCTGCATTGAGGTCGGCCCAGATCTCCGGCAGCTGCTCTTTTTTGAGGCCAAACAGGTCGATGCGCTGGCCGCCGGTGACCTTCATCTCTGGCACGCTGTATTTGTCGGCAATATCGGCAATGGCGCGCAGCTCTGCGGCGTTGGTCATGCCACCCATCATCTGGGGGATGACGGAGTAGCTGCCATCTTTTTGAATATTGGCATGCACCCGTTCGTTGATGAAGCGGGAGCGGGAGTCGTCGATATAGGCTCCCGGCCAGGCACAGAGCAGATAGTAGTTGAGTGCCGGGCGACATTTGTTGCAACCATCGGGGGTCTTCCACTCCATAAAGTCCATGACGGCGCGAATATCTTTTAGCTCATATTTGGTGATGGTTGAGCGCACCTCATCGTGGGTATATTCGGTACAGCCACAGATCGGTTTTTTGGCTGGAGAGACTGCAAAGTCAGCACCCACGGTGGAGGCGAGTATCTGTTCGACCACCCCGGCACAGGAGCCACAGGAGGCGGCGGCTTTGGTGTGCAGTTTTACCTCATCCAGGGTGAAAAGCCCTTTGTCGATGATGGCGTTTACGATGTCGCCCTTGCAGACACCGTTACAACCGCAGACCTCGGCATCGTCCGGCATCGAGGCGATATGGTCCGTTGCGCTGTGGCCGGAGTCGCCGACACTGACCTGGCCAAAGAGCAGTCTTTCACGCATCTCGGTGATGTCGATCCTATCCCGCATCAGCTGGAAGTACCAGGGGCCATCTATCGTATCGCCGTAGAGTACGCTGCCCACGATCCGGCCATTACGGAGGACGATCTTTTTGTAAATACCCCGGCCTGGATCCTGATAGAGCAGCTCTTCGGTGTCATCGCTCTTTTGGAATTCGCCAGCAGAGAAGAGGTCGATACCACTGACCTTGAGTTTGGTGGAGGTGGTGGAGCCTCTGTAGTAACCGATCCCCAGTTGGGCCAGCTGGTTGGCGCAGACCTTGGCCTGCTCGAAGAGCGGTGCGACCAGCCCGTAGGTGATATTGCGGTGTTGTGCGCACTCGCCCACGGCGTAGATGCGGGGGTCGTAGCTCTGCATGGTGTCATTCACTACAATGCCGCGTTCGCTGTGGATACCGGCAGATTCAGCCAGTTCGATGTTGGGGCGGATGCCCACCGCCATCACCACCAGGTCGGCAGGGATCTGTAGCCCGTTGGAGAAGCAGATCTGCTGTACCCGCTTGTCACCCAGCAGCGCCTCGGTTTTATGTTCCATCAGAAATTTCAGGCCACGCACCTCAAGAGCACTTTTCAACAGCGCCCCGGCGGCACTGTCCAGCTGCTGTTCCATCAGTGTCTCTACCAGGTGCACCACTGTGACATCCATGCCCTGTTTTAGCAGGCCATCAGCGGCCTCCAGACCCAACAGACCGCCGCCGATCACCACGGCCTTTTTGTATTTGCTGGCGGCATCCAGCATCTCGCCCACATCCTGAATATCGCGGAAGCCAATGACGCCCTCCAGCTCTGCGCCAGGGATTGGTAGAATAAAGGGGCTGGAGCCGGTGGAGATGATCAGCCGGTCATAAGCGGCTTCCGTGCCACCTTCAGCGGTAACTGTGCGGCAGCCACGGTTGATCCGGGTGATGCGTTTGCCGGTGTGCAGGGTAATGTCGTTATTGGTATACCACTGCCGGTCATTGAGGATGATGTCATCAATGGTCTTTTCAGCCGCCAGCACGGGAGAGAGCATGATGCGATTGTAGTTGCCGTATGGCTCATCGCCAAAAACGGTTATCTCATACATCTCTGGCGCAAGTTTCAGCAGCTCTTCCAGCGTGCGAATGCCTGCCATCCCGTTTCCAATCAGTACCAGCTTCTCTTTCATAGCTCTAAATCTCATTAAAATAGCGGCTGTTCAGCATGAGCCTTGCTGGAGTATAAGCAGTTAGCGTGCCAACCATCCTAAAGTAAAAAACGCCTGATTATGGGGCGCAAAAAACAGATAAATGTCAGTTTTTGGAACGCAGCCCTGCTGCACGCACAATGATAGTGCAAAACCTATGTGGTGTTGAGCTATTTTAATCTCCCAAGATCCACAATCAGTCATGGATCTTGGGGGGATGTTTAGAGGGGCTAAATGTCGGTGATCTTGAAGCTGTAGCAGGCAAATGATTTGCTGAAGTCATGCAGTGATGTCAGCGTGATCTTTGCGGGGTGGCTGTATCGATCTACATAGAGTTTGGTGCCAAGATCGTAGACCGATGCAGGTACGATAATAGTGGCTTCCGGGTGTTCGAGGCTCTCGGGAGAGAGCAGCAGGCTCTGCATGAGGTCCCCGCCCTTGCCAACGCCGTTCAGCGCCTTAGTCGCTATCGGCATGGGTGAAAATGGAAACAGCTTGATCCCCAGTGCGCCACCTTTTTGTGAAAATTCCATCCAGCGAATAGCACCCAGCCGCCAGTCATCCTGGCTGCTCCTCACTGGCCGAAAGCTGATCAGGTCGCCAACACTGGGCTTTAATCCACTTGAAAAATCAAAACGCACAGAGAGACCCGTGTCGCTACAATCTGTCTGGATTGCGGTGTGGTGTCTGAATGCAGGCTCTTTGGGCAGGTCGCTCAATGATGGGCGTCTGGTCTGTTTGTTCCAGATGTCTTTGGTTGGGTCATTGACACTGAATTTAGAGGCCTCTCCCGCATTGGTTTGTGCGGGTGCCCAAGGGTTATCATATTCACTTTCAATGGGTATGAGGCGCATTTTTGTGTGAACGGGTTGATCAACTTTGGGGTCTCTCCCCCCAAATGCCAGATAGCAGGCCGTCAGCCCTGAAATGAGTTCGATTTTATTGACACAACCAGCCCTGAGGGTCGCCCGTACATTATTTGAGCGCCAGCCATCCAGCAGGCGCTTGAACATGTTCTGCATCAAACGCTCTGAGAGCGTTGATGAAGCACCTTTTGCAGGTTCGGAGTGGATCTGCATGAAGGCGCTTAATTTATCGATATTAACAATATTAATATCTTTGAGGCCACTTAAATCCTCATTGGGTGATGCATGGTAAACCAGACTGTAATCGGTGGGGCTGATAATCAGTTCGTTGCTGGGTCTCCACCCTGCTGGAGGGGTTGTGATCTTGCAGTGCTGGCTCCACTCCCCCATGAGTTTGTAAACTGTGGTGGCTTCACCCTGTGTCAGGCGGTAGGGGTGGATGGCCACCAACAGAAGAACCTGTAGATAGGCCTGTTCGATAGTGGTCTGCCGACTCTCTTCAATAGTGATTGGGGCAGACTCAATGCAGAGTGTGGTTGCCAATTTGTAGAGTTCTGCAAGCTCCAGCCAGATTCGTGGGGTCTGGCTTTCATAGCAAAGGTAGCGGTCGAGTATCAAACGCCCAATATAGTGGATGGAGAGATGAATCGCCTGGGTGATCTCCCCAAGCGAGAGGCGTTGTCCAGGGTTGATGATGTGCTGACAAATAACAATCTTGTACCCGTGTGCCATCTCATTGAGCAGGCGCTTGATGTTGCGGGATGCCTCTTTGTGTTTGCCAGTCAATGGCAAAGGTACCGCAAGATATTTTTTTCTGATGATCTCAATCGGGTGCAGCAGTGCATTTGCAAACAGCTGCATGCTATGAAAGCGCAGTGCATTATCCATCTCTGTTCGATTCAGCTCGGCCAGTACAGGCAGGCTCTTCTGTACTGTGGTAGCCGCATCGAACAGAGGGAGATCTTTTACCCAGGAGGCGATCTCTTCACTTTGGGTGCCAATCGACAGGGTGTGTCCGGGCGTGGGTTTTGGTATGGATATTTTTAGTGCTGACATAACTTCACTCTGCAAATGCCTCTTCTAGGAAGTTATAGCGGCAGTACGGTGAAATTATTTACATTTACGTTCTCTTCAACTGATTAATCCAGGACTGCCTATTACCCATAAGTCATTCAACACAAGTCACCCGTCATCAAGCAATAAGAAAACTCCGCACATCATTTGGAAAGCAGCATATCCTTGCCATAGTAGCTGATGTCCCGGAGGCGGATCACTGTTTCGACCAAGATACCCACCCATTTTAGCCACTAACCGAACAGCCTCACCCAACAGTAAAGGGGGGCTAATCTTTTTTTTGGCATAGGCACGCAGGGTTCGCAACTCCACATCCGAGAACAGAATTTCTGCTGGAAACTCAGGTGTTTCTCTGCCCAAGAGCGTCATTAACATGATTCGCCAAGCGATAACCAGATTAATACCAATCGCCCTGCGTTGCCGTTCTGCGCTTTCGTGAGCAAGATCGCCTATACGGCAACCTGACCTCAACGGTGTGGGGACAAGGCCTGCTGTCCCCCAGCTGTTGCTACATTTACTTAGAAATTAAAAAATTACCCCCAGTATCAGGATAGATGTCGCCTCTTCTTGAAGATTTGTGTGTGAGAAAGGGGCGCAATAAGATGGTGGCTTTTAGATGAATTCGTCGATTACCATACACTTAGATTTACCTCAAAGTGGCCAACTGATTTTTCTAGGATTATGCGCAATTGCTGCACAATGCCCTCCAATAGAGAATAAGAAGGTAGAATATGCCGCTTTATTGCTGCCTGTGGATACTCCATGACGACATACCGGTTTTTCGCTACCACTCCAAAGAATATGGAATCCCTCCTGGCCGATGAGCTTCGATATCTGGGGGCCGAGGGTGTTACGGAGACACGAGCAGGCGCAAATTTCACCGGCACTCTGGCTACCGCCTATAAGATCTGCCTCTGGTCTCGCATCGCCAACCGGGTGCTGGTGGTGCTGGACCGCTTCCCCGCAGCCGACCCGGATGCGCTCTATCAAGGCGTGATCGCTATCCCTTGGGAGAGCCACTTTACCTCCTCTGAGACCTTCGCCGTGGAGCTGAACAGCTCACAGTCCCAGATCACCCACAGCCATTATGGGGCGCTCAAGGTCAAGGATGCCATCGTCGATCAGTTCCGCAGCTGCACAGGCACCCGACCCTGGGTCAATACCGAGCAGCCCGACATCCAGATCAACGTCTATCTACGGCGTGATGAGGCAACACTCTGCCTGGATCTCTCCGGTGACTCTCTGCACCGGCGTGGCTATCGTGCATCAGGGGTCACTGCACCGCTGAAAGAGAACCTGGCCGCTGCCATTCTGCTGCGTGCCGGTTGGGCAGAGATCGCGCAAGATGGCGGCTCACTGGTCGACCCCATGTGCGGTTCCGGCACGCTGCCGATCGAGGCGGCTCTGATCGCTGCTGATATTGCCCCCGGTCTGCAACGGGTGCACTGGGGATTTTTGAGCTGGAAACAGCATGACGCCACCGTCTGGAAAGCACTGCTGGATGAGGCCCATATCCGCAAGATCGATGGGCTAAAAAAGCTGCCCACCATTCAAGGCTCTGACTGCAACCAAACTGCGGTGCGGGCAGCTCAGGCCAATGTAGAACAGGCCGGGCTGACTGAATTTATCAGGATTGACCATCTGGAGCTGGAGCAGTGCCGGGCAGCTGACCCCGAGCACCCCGGCCTGGTGGTGATTAACCCGCCCTATGGTGAGCGCCTTGGAGCTGAGTCCAATCTGGCGGACCTCTACTTTAGAATCGGCCAGCTGCTAAAGGGACATTTTTTGGGCTGGCGCGCTTCGCTGATCACCGGTAACCCTGAGCTGGGTAAAAAACTTGGCCTGCGGGCAATACGCAAACACGCGCTCTATAATGGTCGCATCGAGTGCAAGCTGCTGCATTTTGAGGTCAAGCCTGAGCTGTTCCTCTCCAACCAACAGCGCCCTGCCCCACTGCCTGTAGAAAAACACAGTGATGGCGCCCGGATGTTTGCCAACCGGCTAAAAAAGAATCTCAAACACCTGCGGCGCTGGGCGAAGCGCGAAAATATCCACTGCTACCGTCTATACGGCGCTGATCTCCCGGAATATGCCATTGCAGTAGACCTCTATCAGGGGGAGCAGAGCTGGGTGCATGTACAGGAGTATGAAGCGCCAAAGAATGTCGATCAGCAAAATGCACGGCGCAGGATCCGTGAAGCGCTGAGTGTCATACTGGAGCTGCTGGAGCTGCCAGAAGACCGGCTCTTTTTCAAGGTGCGCCGCCAACAAAAAGGGACGGCACAGTATGAAAAGCTGGCCAGCAACAGACACTACCATGAGGTCTATGAAGATGGCTGCCGCTTTTGGGTCAACTTTGAAGATTATCTGGACACCGGCCTCTTTCTCGACCACCGCATCACCCGCAGCAGGCTGGCCGGGCTGGCCAGGGGCAAACACTTTTTAAACCTGTTTGCCTATACCGGCACCGCAAGCGTCCATGCGGCCAAGGGCGGGGCAAAATCGACCCTGACCGTGGATATGTCCAACACCTATCTGCAATGGGCGCAACGCAATCTGGCGCTGAATGGGCTTGATAATGATCGCCACCGCACCTGTCAGGCAAACTGTCTTGAATGGCTGGATCAGGCGCTAAAACAGCGGGAGCGGTTTGGGGTCATTTTTCTCGACCCGCCCAGTTTTTCGTCATCCAAGCGGATGGAGGGGACATTCGATGTGCAGCGGGATCATGTCTCACTGATCAAAAAAACAGTGCAGCTGCTGGAGCCTGATGGGGTGTTGATCTTCTCCAATAACCTGCGCCGATTCAAGATGGAGAGAGAGGCGCTGCCCGGGCTTCAGATTAAAGAGATCAGCCGCTCGACTCTACCGCTGGATTTTGAACGAAACCCGCGCATCCACAACTGCTGGGAGATTCACCCTGGCGGTTAGCTATCACTCAGATTTGAGAGATATTTGAACAGCAGCCGGGCTGATTTAGGTGGCTTGCTGGCATCCCTCTCTCTTCTGGCGTTGCGGATGAGCTGGCGTAGATGTTGGCGGTCAATCCCCTGGAAGCGGGTCATCAACTCCTCCAACAGATTTGAATCCCCCACAATCAGCGCATCCCGCCACTGTTCAATCTGGTGAAAGGCCTGCACCGCTTCCCGGTGCGGTTTGGCAAGCCCGTCCAGCTGCCGCTGAATCGATTCAACATCCTCATCACGCAGCAATACGCCAATGTGCTGAATCTGTCGGCGCAGGGCCTCTCGTTTGAATCCTTTTGCAGCCATCACGGCATCATGCACCCGTTCAGAGAGTGATAATTTGCCCAGGCTGCTCTCCGGCAGCTCAATCAGATCTTTGCCAAGATCACGTAGCGCCTGCATCTCGCGTTTGACCTGGGATTTACTCTTTTTCTCTTCCGTACCGGCTTGCGTCATTGTGGCCACTCAACTTTCAATGGATGCGATATTCTACGCTAATCTTGCAGCCTCATGCGCCTCTTCATGCGACAATAAACAGATGAATTACCCCCTTAGCCAAGAGATCCCGGCTCCCGATTCCAACACCCTGTTTCGTGGCGATAACCGCCTGCGCATTACACTGGTCGGCATGCCCAACAGTGGCAAAAGTACGCTGTTTGATGCTGTCTCAAGCACCTCGATCCAAACCGGTGAGCTGACCGGCACCAATAAGGCCTATGGTGAATCCATTATCCAGATCGGCTTTGACGAGGCCAGCCTGATTGATCTGCCCAGCATCCACTCCCTGCAACATCTGCAAGATGATGATCTGGTGGCACTAAAGTATCTACTGTGGGGTGACAAGCGGCCAGCGGTCTCTATTCACGAATCCACAGAGCCACCTGCCCCCTTTGCCCCGCCTGAGGTGATCATTCAGGTTGCTGATGCCACCAGCCTGGAGCGTCATCTGGAGCTGACACTGGAGCTGTGCCAGCTTGGCCGGCCTGTGATACTGGCACTTAATATGATGGATGAGGCCGGGGACAAGGGGCTGCACATCAATACCAATACTCTGAGCAAGCGGCTTGGCATCCCGGTCATGCCCATTGTGGCCCTGCGCGGGCATGGCATTTCTGCGCTCTTTGCTACCGCAACCAAGGTGGCACGCGCACAGGCATGCCCGCTGCCACAGCCACCCAGCCCGCATATCCGCAATAGTCTGAAACCTCTGACGGATGCCCTGAATCGTGCAGATGTACACGAAGCATTCCGCATCCCACCTGCCTTTCTGGTCATGCAGCTGGCCACCAACAGCTGTTATTTTCAGCAGGAGATGCAGCAGCACTTCCCCGAACTGCTGCCTGAGATAGAACGGCTTAGATCAGAAGCGGCAGAGACCCTGCCCCGTCCCCTGGCTCAGGAGCTGCATGCCGATTCCCACTACCAGGCTGCCAGCCTGTTCGAGGCGGCAACCCGCTTGGGGGCACCGCATGAAGGGAGCGGCTGGCGCTATTGGCTGGATGAGCTGTTTCTACATCCTCAGTGGGGGTTGCTGGGCAGCCTGGCCACCTTTGCTGCCGTGCTGTTTGTGGTGTTTGAGGTGAGCAGCTGGCTTGACAGTATGACCGCCGCCAGACTGATCGACTGGGCAGCCGCATGGCAACCCACGTCACTCGCCGGAACGGTGGGACGGGCTGTGCTCGATGGGCTGATCGGGCTGATCGGCATTGTCATCCCCTTCATGCTGCCACTGGTACTGCTGCTGGTCTTTCTGGAAGAGACCGGCATCATGCATCGCATCGCCTTTGTGGTGGATCGAGGCTTTCACCGCATCGGTCTGCACGGTGAGGTGGCAGTACAGATGCTGCTTGGGCTGGGCTGCAATGTCCCTGCCATCTCCGCTGCGGCCAAAAGCAATAGTGGCCGTGAACAGCTCATCGCCTCTCTTTTGATCACCTTTGTCCCCTGCTCAGCACGCTCTGCAATCATCCTCGCCCTGGGGGGCAAATATCTGGGGGGGCTTGGTGTCTTTGCCATCTTCATGTTGAGCATTATTGTGATCGCTGTAATGGGCAAGCTGTTGACCCGTCTCTACCCGCACAGCGGGCCGGGGCAGGTACAGGAGATCCCCCCCTATGCCCTCCCCTCCTGGCGCATACTGCTGCATAAGACCTGGGCACAGACCAGTGACATTTTAACCATTGTCACTCCACTGCTGGTTGGTGGCAGCGTGGTGCTGGCGCTGCTCAGCTACATGGGTGCAGACAGTATTATCAACACCCTCTTTACACCCATTACCGGATGGTGGCTGGGGCTACCGATAGTGCTTGGCGTACCGATCCTGTTTGGTATCCTGCGCAAAGAGCTGTCACTGCTGATGATCTATCAGGCACTGGGGACATTTGATGTCAGCACTCATCTGGACTGGGTGCAGATTACCACCTTCCTGATCTTTCTCACCTTTTACATACCCTGCATAGCCACCTTTGCCGTCATGCTGAAAACCCTTGGCCGGAAAAAGGCCTGGTTTTCGGTTGCGCTCTCCGTCAGCACTGCACTGCTGGTCAGTGGGGTCGTTCGGTTACTGCTGGAAAGTATCCGCTATTTTCAGGTTTGATCCCCATGCCTGGCGCGATAGGTCTCAAGCGATTCAAGAGCTGACTGCTGCAACAAGAGACCGAAACAGCAGGGGCATATCAGGAGTTAATGCCCTTGTTCCTTGTAATCTGCTTAGTTTTTGGGTGTTTGTTGCTGCTTCAAGGCCGCACCGAGTAGTTTTGCGGTGACATCCACGATGGGGATGACCCGGTCATAGGCCATTCGGGTGGGGCCGATGACGCCCAGTACGCCCGCCACCTCGTTATCCACCTCATAGGGGGCGGTCACCACGCTGCAATTGTCCAGGTGCTGATAACCTGACTCCTCTCCGATAAATATCTGCACACCCTCTGCCTGCATGCACTGATCCAGAAGATGCAGGATCTCATGTTTCTCTGCAAAGGCATCAAACAGATGGCGTAGGCTGGCCATATCAGAGAGATCCTCAAACCCCATTAGATTGGTCTGCCCGGAGATCAGGCAGTCATTGCCGCCTGGCTCCTCCGACTGAAAAACCTGACCCGCCATTTCAACTGCCCGAGCCATGGTACGGTCAAGGTCAACCCTGGTTTTCTGAATATCTTCAAACAGCTTTTTACGCATGACATCAAGCGTTTGACCCGAAAAGGTCTGGTTGAGCAGGTTGGCCGCCTGCTCCAGCTCGCTACGGGTGTAGGCTCTTTTGGTTGTGATGATGCGATTGTGTATCTCATCTTTCTGGGTAACCAGTATGGTCAGAACACGATGACCGGAGAGGGGCAGAAACTCGATCTGACGCAGAGTGATGCGCTCACGCCGGGGCAACATGACAATCCCGGCCATACGGGTAAAGCCCGATAGCATTGTGGACGCAGATTCCAGCAGGTGCGCCGGTTCCTGCTGAATATCAAGCTGCTGCCTGAGCTGGCCAATCTCCAGCTTTGCCAGGGGCTTGACAGTTAACAGGGAATCGACAAACAGCCGGTAACCTGAGACCGTGGGCACTCGGCCTGCGGAGGTGTGAGGTGAGACAACCAGCCCCATATCCTCCAGATCCGCCAGCACATTTCGAATGGTGGCCGGGCTAAGATCAAGCCCGGCATCGCGCGCCAGCGTACGGGAGCCAACCGGCTGGCCTTCAGCAATGTAGCGCTCAATCAAAACCTTCAGGAAATATTGGGCGCGCGCGCCAACCGCGCTCTTTTCAACTCTCTTTTTTTGCCCCACTCCAAGCCCCAATGCTATAAGGTTAATGATCCATTGGCACTCTTGTTTCAGAGTGCTAAACAGGGGGATTATCGTTTTCGGCATGGATAAGGTCAAGCAGTCAAATATCTCCAAAACAGCTCCCCACTTAAAACTGTCAATTCAACTGAAAACCATGTATACCTTCAGTTAATACAAGCCCGATGCCATACCGCCATGAACAGACAATTCCACTCTATTGGTCTCATTGCAAGACACCATGCCGTTGGAGTCAGAAGGACACTGTGCCAACTGGGTGAGTTTCTGCATAAACGAAACCACAATATCCTGCTTGAAAGCAGCATTGCAAATGAGCTGGAAAGCTGGGAGTTTGGCTCTGCCACGCCCGAGGAGATTGCAAAAAACTGCGATCTGATCATTGTCGTTGGAGGCGATGGCACACTGCTTCATGCTGCGCGCAGCATGGCAGATAAGGATATTCCGCTGCTCGGTATCAATCTTGGCAGGCTCGGGTTTCTGACTGATATATCGACAGACAATATGCACCAGGTGCTGGAGCAGATTCTTGATGGTGACTATGAAGAGGAGGAGCGTTTTCTGCTCCAGGCTGAGGTGGGAAAACCAGGGGAAACAGGAACCAGCTGCACGGCCTTTAATGATGTTGTGATCCACAAATGGAATGTGGCTCGAATGATTGAGTTCGAGACCCATGTGGATGGGCGCTTTGTTGAGACCCAGCGCGCTGATGGGTTGATTATTGCCACTCCCACCGGCTCCACGGCTTATGCCCTCTCCGGTGGCGGCCCACTGCTTGACCCGGCTCTGAATGCACTGGTACTGGTTCCCATCTGCCCCCATACCCTCAGCAACAGACCCATTGTTGTGAGCGGAGATTGCAAGATTGATATTGTTATCTGCGGAAGAACAGACCCGAAGAATGTTCGGGTTACCTGTGATGGCGACAGCAGCCTGGTCTCATCCGCTGAAGACCGGATTCATGTCAGCAAATACGAGCATAAAATCCGGCTCATTCACCCCTCAGGGCATGATCATTTTAACCTGTTGCGCCATAAGCTGGGCTGGAGCGAGCATCCGGTTAAAAACTAGTGCATCGTCTAGGTTATATTGACGGTGTACTAGCGGCTATTTCTTTGTAAACAATGGCTTGCTGAACGTTTTAAATACCTTTTCTAACTTCCCAGATCGCTTCTTATTCTGCTCTTCCGGTAGCGACTCTTTAGGGTTCCCCCCCAGCTCAGCCTCTCGCCTGAGCTGCTCCTCCTTAACCTTCTTCTGGATCTCCTGGCGTGCGCTTTCTGGAATATCCAAAACCCCCAGCTGCTCATTTTTTCTCAGAATGTAGTGGCCCAGCTCATCCATCCACTTGTCATCAATGCGGTCAAAACTGAAGTTGGAGTGCTTGATCGTCAGCCCATGCCGGTTGATTGAGGTCACGACCAGCCGCTCATTCTCCATATCAGCCGCAAACACCAGCTTCACCTGAATCTGCATCTGGCACTCAAAATGCGCGCCCATCAACCGGCCCTGGTTATCCCTGATACCCCACTCCGAGAAGTGGATCTGCTGCTTCTTCATGAACTGCCGCGTCTCTTCTGCCGCCGTTGGCGGTGTAACGCTATACTTGTTGACAGAGCCACTGGTGCAAGCAAACTGAAAGGCAATCTTGCGCGGAGCCTCCCTGCTGTCCAGATAGACCCGATAGTTGCCTTGGTACAGCTCTTTAACCAGGCCAACACCAGGAATCTCATAGGCAACCGGAACCGGCATCTGCACCACCTTTAGCTGTTCACTCATCTCGCACAGGTAGGTTGCTATCTGTTTCATCAAAGGCTTGGCTACTGCATGATACCGCTGCTCCTGATGCGCCTCGCCCCCCTGCAGATGCTCTTGTTCACCTTGAAGCCGACTGGCCTCTCTCTTTAAATCGTCAAGTATTCCCATACCAAATCAAATACCTATGTTGCCCAACAATGGCATAATGCCCATCTAATGAATTGTAGATGCTTTTCCGCACTACAGATAACGCCTATATCTCATTTTGTTGATACTATAACCGCCAACATCAGCAATCCCAGCCGGAACAGAGTACCCCAAACCACCAGATGCTTACCCACCTGTACATCAAAGACCTGGCGGTCGTCCGTTCAGTTGAACTGGAGCTGGACGCGGGCATGACCACCCTTACCGGCGAAACCGGCGCAGGAAAATCCATCCTGATCGATGCGCTGGGGCTGGGGCTGGGCAATCGGGCAGATAAGGGCATGATCCGCACCGGCTCGGATCGCGCAGAGATTACGCTGACCTTTGATACGACATCCAGCCCAGTGGCTCAACACTGGCTACAGGAGCACACCCTGGATGCCGGCAGTGAGTGCCTCCTCCGTCGTGTACTGCTTCGCGATGGCCGCTCACGGGCATTTATCAATGGGGCTCCCACCCCTCTCCAGCTGCTGCAAAGTTTAGGCGAACTCCTGGTCGACATCCATGGTCAACATGCTCATCAATCGCTATTGAAGCGCAGCTGCCAACGCACACTGCTAGATGCCTATGCCGGGCACTCCGTACTCACCAACCAGGTCCAACAGCAGTTTCAGGAGTGGCGCAACTGCCAGGAGACGCTGGAGCAGTTGCAGAGAGCCTCAGCGGATCGAACCGCCCAGCTCGATCTGCTGCGCTATCAGGTCAACGAGCTTGAAACCCTGCAATTGAGCCAGAACGAGCTTTCAGAGCTCGACAGCGAGCACAGCCGCCTAAGCCATGTCGGCAAGCTGCAAGAGACAGTGGCCCTGGCACTCACCAGACTCTATGACGGCGATGGCTCCGTGCAGGAGGTGGTGGCTCACCTCTCCGGGGAGCTGGAGGCACTGCTTCCACTGGACAGTCAACTCAGCTCCAGCCAGGAGCTGCTGGCCAGCGCATTGATCCAGATAGAGGAGGCCACCACCGAGCTGCGGCACTACAGCGACACACTTGAGCTGAACCCCATCCATCTGGAGCAACTGGAGCAGAGGCTGGAGGAGATACATGACCTGGCAAGAAAATATCGTGTTCCCCCAGCGGAGCTGCCCGAAAAACTGGTCAGCCTGAAAGCAGAACTCAACACGCTGGAGCAGTCAGCCATCCACCTGAGCAAGCTGGAGGCACAGCTTGCCACCCTGCGCAGTGGTTATCTGGAGGCTGCTAAAAAATTATCCGGCAGCCGCCACAAGGCAGCTAAAAAACTGCAAAAGAGCATTACCAAGAGACTGCATTCACTGGGTATGCCACAGAGTGTTTTCAGCATCGCAATCGAGCCTCTGCCAGAAGAGCGCGCCACCCGCAACGGCCTCGATCAAATTGAGTTTTTGATCAGCACAAATCCAGGGCAGACCCCGCAACCGCTCTCCAGGGTCGCTTCCGGCGGTGAGCTGTCACGCATCAGCCTCGCCATTCAGGTAGCCACCCTGCAGTGCGGGCAGGTTCCCACCCTGATCTTTGATGAGGTTGATACCGGCATCGGTGGAAGCACTGCCGAGATCGTAGGCAAACTTCTGCGCCAGCTGGGCGAGACACGGCAGGTGCTCTGCGTAACACACCTGCCACAGGTTGCAGCCCAAGGCCACCACCACCTTCAAATCAGCAAACAGAGCCATGCCAAAAGCACCCACACCACGGTGCAGAGACTGCAAAAAGAGCGCCGGGTTCAGGAGATCGCACGCATGCTCGGCGGCATGGAGATCACCGAACAGACCCTTGCACATGCACAGGAAATGCTTTCCAGATCAGCCGGTTAAGAGGCGCGGCAGGCGGCATTTTTACAGTACCCGTAGATGGTCAGCGCATGTGCCTCCACGGTAAACCCCTTCTCTTTGGCGATCTCCTGCTGCCGGTCTTCAATCATCTGATCAAAAAACTCCTCGACCCGACCGCATTTGATACAGACGATATGGTCATGGTGTTCACCCCGATCCAGTTCAAAAACAGACTGCCCGCCTTCAAAGTGGTGGCGCGTCACCAGGCCGGCAGACTCAAACTGGGTCAACACACGATAGATGGTTGCCAGCCCAATATCCTCACCCGCATCCAGCAACAGCTTGTAGACATCCTCTGCACTGACATGCCCCTGTTCCGACTGCTCCAAAAGCGCCAGGATTTTAACCCTCGGCAGCGTTACTTTCAGGCCCGCATTGCGAATATCATCCCCGCTCATCATGTCTTTTTTACCCCCCATACGGTATGATCCGCAGCTTGGTTTTTTAATCTAAAGTGATTCTGGCAGAATGCAAAAGCATCTCATTTGTTGTGCGGTCAGTGCAACCCTCTTACTTTCCGGCTGCGGAACAGTGGATACGGTAAAAGGCTGGAGCAAAGCTGTGGGCGACTCCATACCCAACGTCCTGGGCGGTACATCCCTGATGCACCGGCAAGATATTCAGCAGGGCAATATCGTAACCCAGGAGATGATTGACAAACTGCACCCCGGCATGTCCAGAAGGCAGGTTCGATATGTTATGGGCACCCCCATCCTGGTGGATCTGTTTCATCGAGACCGCTGGGACTATTTCTACTCCATGCAGAAAGGTGGCGAAGCAGCCACCCAGGAGCGCGTATCGCTCTATTTCAAGGATGACAAACTCACCCGCATAGAGGGCGATTTCAGACCCTCACCAGCCACGGACGTGCTTGAGAATAAAAAAGAGACCCTGGTCAAGGTTCCTGATTATGAGAGCAAGGAGAAGGGCTTTTTTACCCGTACGCTAGAGAAGATGGGGCTGACCGGGGATGATGACTAAGGGACACGCGCGGCAGCCGCAGCCTTGGCTCGTCGCCGACGTGCCTCTTTAGGGTCTGCAACGAGTGGGCGGTAGATTTCAACCCGGTCACCCGCTGCCAGCACTGCATCCAGCGGTGCCGTTTTTCCAAATATCCCGACCTTGTTGACGGCCAGATCAATCTCTGGAAACTGCTGCAAAATACCCGATGCCTCAATCGCCTGCTGTACCGTCATATCCAGCGCATCGGGCAGCTCAATAATCAACTGCTGCTCAGGCCTGGCATAGGCCACCTCAATAACCGCTCTGCTCATACTGATCGCCCCTTCCCACCATAAACCTCATGCAGGCGCTTACAAAAGGCATCCACCAATGTTGCGGCAATCTGCCCAAACACCCGGCCAAAAGCAGAATTGATCAACTTACCGGCAAACTCAAACTCCAGTATCAACTCCACTTTGCAGGCATCGGGACGTAACTCAGTTAGCTTCCAGACCCCCTCCAGCTTTGAAAAGGGGCCATCTTGCAGGTGAATCTCAATCTTCTTGTCTGGATAGAGACGATTGCAGGTTGTGAACTTCTGGCGAATCCCTGCACGCGCCACCTCCAGCTCACCCACCTGCTCTCTGTCAGTCTGCGAGATGACGCGCGATGAGCGGCACCAAGGGAGGTACTCCGGGTATGACTCGATGTCATTGATCACCTCATACATCTGAGCTGCTGAGTAGGGTACCAGGGCACTTTTATGAATAACCGTCATCTCATTAAAACCTTAAATCCTATGCTAAATAACATCCAGAAGCCGCAGAAAAACCATAATGACTGCAAAAGGAGCAACAAAACGCACCAGAAAGCGCCACCCTTGATAGAGCAGCCCCTCTCCGATGTCCAACTCATCCGCTGTAGAACGTTCCGACATATACCAGCCCGCAAATATTGCCATGGCAAGACCACCCAGCGGCAGCATGATATTGGCCGTCAGGATATCCAGCACATCAAACATCCCGCTGCTTTTGGTTTCACCTGCGAAGCTGAACTCAAAGGCCCAGTCGTTGAATGACATAATGGTCACAATCCCCATCAGCCAAGCGGCCACCCCGATGATGGTGGCAGACTTGATCCGGTTCACCCTCCTGTTTTCAACCAGCCAGGCAACCGCCGGCTCGATGATCGAGATGGCAGAGGTCCAGGCGGCAAAGGTCAGCAGCAGGAAAAAGAGCGTACCAAACAGGGTGCCACCGGCCATATGGCCAAAAGCCAGTGGTAGGGTCTGAAAGATAAGCCCTGGCCCGGCACCCGGCTCCAGGCCATTGGCAAACACCAGTGGAAATATCGCCATGCCCGCCAGCAGCGCCACAGCGGTATCCATCAGGGCGATCACCAGCGAGGTTTTGGCAATCGAGACGTTCTTGGGCAGATAGGAGCCGTAGGCCATGATCGCCCCCATCCCAAGGCTCAGGGTGAAAAAAGCGTGTCCCATCGCCGTCAATACGGCACCTGCACTGAGCGCACTGAAATCGGGGGTGAAGAGAAAAGCCAGTCCCTCGGCAAACTTCCCGCTGTTCATGGCGTACCCCACCAGCAGCAGCAGCAATAGAAACAGCAGTGGCATCAGGATACGCACCGCCTTCTCCAGGCCTGAGCGCACACCGCGCGAGACCACCACCATGGTCATCACCATAAAGACCGTATGCCAGGCCAAAAGCCGCTCTGGATCAGAGACCAGCGCGCTAAAGATGCTGGCCGCTCCATCCGCCGTCACCCCGGTAAACAGGCCTGCCGCAGTACGAAAAACATAGGCCAGCGACCACCCGGCAATCACGCTGTAAAACGAGATGATCAGAAAGCCAGCAATCATGCCCGACCAGCCGATCATCTGCCAGATGCCATGCTGGCTCTCTTCATGTGCCAGGGTTCGCATGGTGTTGATCGGGCTTTGGCGACCACGGCGACCGATCAGCACCTCTGCCATCATGATCGGGATGCCGATCAGCAGCACACACAGCAGATAGACCAGGACAAAGGCCCCGCCCCCATTCTCACCCGTGATATAGGGGAACTTCCAGATATTACCCAACCCGACCGCCGAGCCAGTCGCGGCCAGGATAAAGGCCATACGCGACGACCACTGGCCATGAATGGAGGTGCGCTCTGTCATTCCGGGGTATCTCTCAACATGGTATACATTCAATCTCCTGGTTTTTTTTGGCATGATAAAATTAGCCTCAACACCAAGCCGCACATTTTCAACGAAAAAGGCGGCCAGAACAAGGAAGTACTCATCAACAGGCTACCTAGTGTCCGGCAGAAAACTCAGTTTTTTAGCAACATCGTACTACCACGCTTGGTTATTTTAGGCCGCATTATCAATGCCAGCGCTGTTTTTTCCTATCACCACGCTCTAGATGAGAATGACTCCCATTTGCAGCGTTCACCGGGCATACGAACCCCTACCG
>JAKISI010000050.1 GCA_021648685.1 Candidatus Polarisedimenticolaceae bacterium | reverse complement strand
TAAAGGGTATATCCTTCATGCTTAGTTCATAAGCCAAACATTTCTCATAGGTGTTTTCTAACAATCCAGCACCCAATGTACGATGCACCTCAATAGCACAATCTATCACTGTTTCTGACAGCTCCTTACTACACTCCTTCATGCTCTGTGGCCTCCGTGATCTCTGTGTCTATTCATTGAACCACTCGATATGGCATAGACCCGAAAAAGCCATTTCGGCCAGATTTTCCTCACGGTGGTTTCTATTCTTGGGCCGCCTCCTGAGTACAATAAAAAAACCGCCCAAGCAGACTTGGGCGGTTTTGGTTTTCTATCTCAACTACTCTGTTTTATTTTGAATCTGTTTGAATCTCACGCCCGATGTTTGAATTTACTCTTTCGCGCAACTCTTTGCCAGGCTTGAAATGGGGCACATATTTCCCAGCCAGCGCAACAGACTCACCCGTCTTTGGGTTTCTCCCCGTTCGTGGTGGGCGATAATGTAACGAAAAGCTGCCAAAACCCCGGATCTCGATGCGCTCCCCAGAGGCTAATGCTTGACTCATCTGCTCGAGAATACATTTCACAGCAAGCTCAACATCACGGGATGCGAGATGGTTCTGCTGCTTGGCGATAGCTTCAATTAAATCTGATTTCGTCACTTCATTTTCCCTGTCTAGATATTTAGGGCAGCACCGCTGCCCCATGTACTATATGGCCACTTAGGGATCAGGAGTAGCTAATTAGCTCTTCTCACCCATTTGCTCTTTTAACAGATCGCCCAGGGTCGCTTTTCCAGCTTTCGCTACAGAAGCGTAGCCTTTGATCGCTGATGTCTCTTCATCCACATCTTTAGCCTTGATAGAGAGTGAGATGGTGCGGTTTTTACGATCAACACCAAGGAATTTGGCCTCGATCTCTTCACCTTCTTTCAATACGGAGCGCGCATCCTCCACGCGATCACGGGATAGCTCGGAGGCACGCAGATAGCCTTCAATGCCCTCAGCCAGGGTGATCACCGCACCTTTGGCATCCACCTCCTTCACTACACCCTGTACGATGCTGCCTTTGGCGTTTGCACCGACATAGCTGGAGAAGGGGTCTTTATCAAGATGCTTGACGCCCAGCGAAATACGCTCACGCTCGGGGTCGACAGAGAGGACAACGGCTTCAATCTCCTGCCCTTTCTTGTAGTTGCGGATAATGCCTTCACCGGCCTCATCCCAAGAGATGTCTGACAGATGAACCAACCCATCAATATTGCCATCCAACCCGATAAAGATACCAAAATCGGTAATGGATTTGATCTTGCCGGTGACATGATCACCTTTCTTGAAGTTGTTGGAGAACTCATCCCATGGGTTGGCCTGGCACTGTTTCATGCCAAGCGATACGCGCCGACGCTCTTCGTCGATGTCCAACACGGTGACTTCCACCTCATCACCCAACTGAACCAGTTTGGAGGGATGGACGTTTTTATTGGTCCAATCCATCTCTGAGACATGAACCAGCCCCTCAACGCCCTCTTCGATCTCAACAAAGCAACCGTAGTCGGCAATGTTGGTCACCTTGCCAAACAGGCGCGTATGCTCTGGGTAGCGGCGTGCCAGTGCTACCCATGGATCATCACCCATCTGCTTCAGGCCGAGAGAGACGCGGCTGCGCTCACGATCGAACTTCAGCACCTTGACACTGACTTCGTCACCGATCTCAACCACCTCGGAAGGATGTTTGACGCGCTTCCACGCCATATCAGTGATGTGCAGCAGGCCGTCAATACCACCCAGATCAACAAAAGCGCCATAATCAGTAAGATTCTTGATGACGCCCTTGATCTCCATACCCTCTTGCAGGCTCTCCAGCAGTGCTTCACGCTCGGCGCTGTACTCGGACTCCACAACTGCACGGCGGGATACGACAACATTGTTGCGGCGGCGATCCAGCTTGATCACCTTGAATTCAAGATCCTTGCCTTCGAGGTAGGCGGTATCACGCACAGGACGAACATCGACCAGGGAGCCTGGCAGAAAGGCGCGAACCTCACCCAGTTCCACAGTAAATCCACCTTTGACTTTGCCATTGATGCGACCAACAACGGTCTCTTCCGCTTCTGAGGCCTTCTCAAGGAATCGCCAGGCCTGTTCACGCTTGGCTTTTTCACGGGAGAGGCGAGTGGCACCGAAGCCATCCTCAACAGCATCCAGTGCCACATCCACTTGATCGCCTACAGCAACTTCAAGCTGGCCATCACTGTCAAGAAACTGGGATCTGGGGATGACGCCTTCGGATTTCAGTCCGGCGTTAACAATGACGTTATCATCGGTAATTTCAATGACGGTACCGATAACGATAGCACCTGTGCGGAGCTGAGTATTGGCAATACTCTGCTCAAATAGTTCTGCGAAACTTTCGGTCATGGGTTTGATTTTCCTGGTATGCCGCATTTGCGTCTGTCCGGTGCTGCATGGCCAAACGGTTGTAGTTTAGTAATTGACTTTTGGGATACCCTTCCCCATAAGCCCCCTTGATTCAGGTTGCTGAAGCGTCCAGCCCCGGATAGGTTTCATATACCCTCTCCAAGACCCGTTTCAGCACCTCATCTATCGACAGCGAGGTTGACTCTATCTCCAGCGCTGCGACCGGCGCTTTGAGTGGAGCCACACTGCGATTCTGGTCGCGATCATCACGTTCCCGGATTTCAGCCACCAATCGCGCAAGATTAGCATCCAAATCCTTCTCTTTCAACTGCTTATAACGCCTTAAAGCGCGCTCTTTCGCACTTGCGGTAAGAAAAATCTTGACTGCGGCATCGGGAAAGACAACCGTGCCCATATCCCGCCCATCGGCAACCAGGCCAGGCGCTTTGGCACAGGCGCGCTGCCAATCCAGCAGTGCAGCTCGCACCTGCGGCAGAGCAGCCACCTTTGAGGCAGCATTTCCAGCGGTTTCCGTGCGGATCAGCTGGCTGACATCTTCATCGCCCAGCAACGTTTTCCCTGCTTGAAAGCTCAGCTCCAGGCTGCGCGCCAGTGCCGCCAGCTCAGTGGGCTGTTGCGCAGTGAGACCGGCCCGGTCAGCCGCCAGCCCCAATACGCGGTAGATGGCACCGCTGTCCAGCAGATGCCAGCCCAGACGTTCTGCCACAAGCTGGCTGATGGTTCCTTTGCCAGAGCCACTGGGGCCGTCGATGGTGATGACCGGGATCATGATGTGATCTTCAGCCCCGCCCCAGCTGCAAGCGAAACAAACCCCGGGAATGAGGTGTTCACGTTGGCGCAATCTGTGATGGTGATTTCACCTGATGCACGCAGTGCCGCGATGGCAAATGACATGGCGATGCGATGATCGCCGTGGCTGTCCACTGTGCCACCCTTGAGCTGTCCGCCCTGAATGATCATGCCATCTGGCGTGGGGCGCGCATCAATCCCAAGCGCAACCAGGCCATCAGCCATCACCTGAATACGGTCACTCTCCTTTACACGCAGCTCTTCGGCTCCGGTCAGGATAGTCTCTCCTTTGGCGCATGCCGCAGCAATAAAGAGCGCAGGAAACTCATCAATCGCCAGCGGAACCTGATCTTCAGGAATCTTAATCCCTTTTAACTGGCTGGAGCGGAGATGCAGATCAGCAACCGGCTCGCCACCCGCATCACGCTGGTTCAGCACCTCGATATCTGCACCCATCTCACGCAGTATATTGATGACGCCAATGCGTGTGGGGTTGATGCCGACATGCTCCAGCAGCAGATCTGACCCTTCAGCAATGGCTGCACCGACCAGAAAAAAGGCCGATGATGAGATGTCACCGGGAATATCCAGATCACAGGCCACAAAGCGCCCTCCCCCCGTGAGTGTCGCCGTGGCGCCTTCTCGCTGGATCTCATAACCAAAGCCGCGCATCATGCGCTCTGTGTGGTCACGGGTAGGGGCAGGCTCTGTGGTACTGGTTTGACCCTGGGCATAGAGTCCAGCCAGCAGCAGGCAGGATTTCACCTGCGCGCTGGCCACCGGCATTTGGTAGTCGATACCCTGTAGATGATCAACCGGATGGATCACCAGCGGTGCCGTACCGGCTGCCGTGGTCTCAATGTTGGCCCCCATCTTTGCCAATGGTGCGGTCACCCGCCGCATGGGGCGACCGGACAGCGAGCTGTCACCAGTGAGTGTCACTTCAAACCCCTGTCCCGCCAGCAGGCCGCACAGCAACCGCATGGAGGTTCCGGAGTTGCCCACATCCAGCGGCTCTTTGGGTGCCTTCAGCCCCTGCATGCCTACACCCTGGATGGTCACCCGGCCACCCTCCGGCCCCTCAATCCTGACGCCCATCTGGCGGAAGGCATTCAGCGTGGCCAGTGCGTCATCCCCTTCAAGGAAGCCGGTTATGTGGGTGACACCCTCGGCCAGTGCCCCAAACATGATGGAGCGGTGAGAGATGGACTTATCCCCCGGCACACGCAATCGACCCTGTAGCCTGCCGCCCGGTTTTACATGGAAATCAATGCTGTTGGATGAGTTCAATTTTTTGGTAATCCTGAAATAAGGGAGGGGATGCTTTAATTCTCTGTGAATCGGTCACGGGCACTCTTGGCGCGTTCGAAGATCTCAAGCAGGCGCTCACCATCACCCTCTTGCAGCGTGTCAGAGAGGCGCGTCAGTTCGGCTGCAAAATGTTCCAGCATTGCACCCAGGGCATGCCGGTTTGCCAGGCAGATATCCCGCCACATCACCGGGCTGCTGGAGGCGATGCGGGTAAAATCCCTGAAACCGCCTGCCGCATAGCGGAAGATTTCGCTGTTCTCATCCATCTGCGCCAGGGTGTCGACCAGGCTGAAGGCCAGCATGTGAGGGAGATGGCTGGTCGCCGCCAGCACCTCATCATGTCGTTCAACCCCCATCTGTGTCACCTCGGCACCGCAGAGCCGCCACATGGCCTCCACCCTGGCCAGTGCCTCCGGGTCTGTCGTGTCGAGCGGGGTGAGGATGACGCGGCGGTTCTGGTACAGCGTCGGGAAAGCGGCCTCGACACCGCTGCGCTCTGTCCCGGCAATGGGGTGGCCTGGAACAAAACAAGGCGGCAGCTCGCCAAAGACCTCGATGGCATCGCTGACCACGCTGCCCTTGGCACTGCCACCATCGGTAATAATCGCATTGGGCGAGAGATGTCCACACATGGCCTGAAAGGTCGCCTTCATCGCCCCAAGCGGCACGGCAACGAAGATCATATCAGCACCATCAACCGCCTCGCCTATATCATGCGTGTAGCGGTCAATGACACCCAGCTCCAGCGCTTTTTCCAGATTGGCTTTTCCGCGACCACAGCCCACCACCTCCCCCACGGCATCGGCTTCACGCAGGGCTTGCGCCAGGGAGCCGCCAATCAATCCAACGCCAATAATCGCCAGGCGCGTTATCTTCATTTCAGCACCGACTCCAGGGTTTTGAGCAGCCGCCGGTTCTCATCCTCCAAACCTACCGTGATGCGGAGGTGTCGAGGCATTCCGTAGCCGCCAATCGGGCGGGTGATGCAGCCTTTGCGCAACAGTTTGGCATCCACCTCTGCGCCGGGGCGACCCACATCGACACAGACAAAGTTGCCCACCGAAGGGATATAGTTCAGTCCCAGCCGTTTGAACCCGGCAATGAGCTGTGCCATGCCTGCGCGGTTCACCACCACCGACTGCTGGATATGCTCCTGATCCCCCAGTGCAGCAAGTGCCGCTGCAAGCGCTGGTGCATTGACATTGAAGGGCTGACGAACCCGGTTCAGCAGCTCTGCCACATCGGGATGGGAGAGGCCATAGCCAACCCGCAACCCGGCCAGCCCGTACGCCTTGGAGAAGGTACGGGTCACGATCAGATTGGGATACGCCTCCAGCCACTGCGTCGCATCCGGGTAGGCCGCCTCTTCCACATATTCCGTATAGGCCTCATCCACCACCACGATGATCTCAGGGGGCAGATGATCAATAAATGCCAGCAGCTCATCTTTGGGCAGCCAGGTTCCAGTCGGGTTGTTTGGATTGGCAATGAAAACGACGCGCGTCTTGTCACTCAGCTGTTCCTGCATCGCTTGCAGGTTGTGGCCAAACCTTGGGCCAGTCGAGCCATCATGCGCCGGCGCAACCCGAGATACTGCCCCCACCGCCTGAGTGCAGATGGGGTAGACCGCAAAGGCATATTCAGAGAAAACCGCCTCGGAACCGGGTGCCAAAAAGGTGCGGGCAATCAGATCCAGCAGATCATTTGACCCATTGCCCAGCGTGATGGCTTCAATCTCAATGCCGTGAAATGCCGCCAGTGCACTGCGCAGCTCAAAACCGCCGCCATCCGGGTAGAGCGCCAGCTCATCCAGCAGATTCGCCACGGCAGCTCTCGCTTTGGGGCTGGCTCCGAGCGGGTTCTCATTGGATGCCAGCTTCAGCGGGGCGTTGATCCCAAATTCACGCTCCAGCTCTGAGATTGGCTTGCCAGGTATATAGGGGTGCAGCCCCGAGATACCTGGGGCAGCCTGTTTTAAAAACGGGTTATCAACAGTTTTTTGCATGGATGTGGCAGGTTATTAAAGAGAGGATATTACAGTACGGCAGTGGGGTAGGAGCCAAGGATTTTACAGACCTGTGCCTCGGCCTTCAGGCTTTTCAGCACCTGCGCCACATTGTCATCATCCTTATGGCCCTCTATATCCACAAAAAAGACATACTCCCATCTGCCCCGGCCAGAGGGTCTGGATTCAATGCGTGTCATACTCACATCGTGCTCTGCCAGGGGTGCCAGCAGGCGGTGCAGGCCGCCTGCTACATTGCGGGTAGCCAACAGCAGGGAGGTTTTGTCCACGCCACAGGGAGCTACCTCCTGCTTGCCTATGACCAGGAAGCGGGTGGTGTTGCCCGGCTCGTCCTCGATATTTTGAGCAAGCATCTTCAACCCATAGATCCCGGCAGCCGCCTCGCTGGCAATGGCTGCGGATTTGGGATCTGCGGCAACCCTCTTTGCCGCCTCGGCATTGCTGCCGATGCTGATCCGCTCTGCATGCGGCAGGTTTCGATCCAGCCAGCCCCGGCACTGCGCCAGTGACTGCTGATGTGAGTAGACGCTCTCTATCGCTGTGGTCGCATCAGCAGCACTCAACAGATGATGATTGATACGCAGGGAGACTTCGCCACAGATCTGTAGCGGTGAGCTGAGAAACATATCCAGGGTATGGGTAACAACCCCTTCCGTAGAGTTTTCCACCGGCACCACGCCATAGTGGCACGCGCCGGACTCCACATCCCGAAAAACCTCGGAGATCGAACCTGTCGGCTGCGTCTGAACCGAATGGCCAAAGTGCTTCAGCGCTGCAGCCTGGGTGAAGGTGCCATCCGGGCCGAGAAAGGCGATCTTCATCGGCTCTTCCAGCGCCAGGCAGGCCGACATAATCTCCCTGAAGAGGCGGGCGATCTCCTCATCATCCAGCGGCCCCTGGTTTCGGGCCTTCACCTTGCGCAGCACATCCGCCTCGCGCTCCGGGCGGTAGAAGGTTGCCTGGCTATCCGCAGCCAGTTTGATCCGCGCCACCTCCTGGGCCGCTTCGGCGCGCTGGCTGATCCGCTGCTGGATCTCTTCATCCAGCAAATTGATCCGCTCTCGGATGGCCTGGAGTTGTTGGTCGTCGCTCATACGGGTCTGCAGGTTAGTTTGTCTGTTGCTACAGGCTGCGCACAGAGAGTACGCCATCAATATTTTGAATCAGATCCAGTGTATCCTGTGAGGGCATCTGATCTACATCCAGCAGTGTAACTGCAATATCACCACGGGATTTGTTCAGCAGGTCGATGATATTCAGCCCCTCTTGTGCCAGATCGGTGGAGATCTGCCCCACCATATTGGGCACATTGCTGTTCACGATGGCAATGCGGTGCCCCTCGGTGCGTGGCAGGTTGATCTCCGGGAAGTTAACCGAGTTGCGGACATTGCCATTCTCCAGATAATCACGCACCTGATTGGCCACCATGATGGCACAATTATCTTCCGCCTCGCCGGTTGAAGCGCCAATATGCGGCAGCGCAATCACCCGGGGGTGCGCCTTTAGCAGGTTGGTGGGAAAGTCACAGACATAGGCGTAGATGCCGCCCTCATCCAGAGCGGCACAGACTGCGTCATCGTCCACGATACCATCGCGTGCAAAGTTGAGTACGACGGCGTTTTTGCGCATCAACTTCAGGCGCTGCGCATTGATCAGGTGCCTGGTCTCCTCCATCAGCGGAACATGCACAGAGACAAAATCCACCTTGGAGAGCAGGTCATCGACGCTGACCGCCTGCTCCACCCCGGCTTCCAGCTGCCAGGCACGCTGTACGGAGATGGTGGGATCAAAGCCAACCACATTCATGCCCAGGGCATGGGCAGCATTGGCAACCTGCACGCCAATGGCACCCAGACCGATCACGCCTAGGGTGCGCCCCGGCAGCTCAAAGCCTGTGAACTGTTTTTTACCCTTCTCGACCTGGGCATGGATAGCGGCATCATCGCCACTCAACCCCTGGGCATATCGCCAGGCCTGGGCAATGTTCCGCGCGGCGATGAGCATGCCGGCAACCACCAGCTCCTTCACCGCATTGGCATTGGCACCTGGTGCATTGAATACCACCACGCCACGTTGGCTCATCACCTCTATCGGGATGTTGTTTGTGCCTGCTCCGGCACGGCCTATCGCCTTTACCGTCTCGGGAAGCTCCATGTCATGCATTTTGAATGAGCGCACCAGTATCGCATCCGGGTGTGCTATTTCAGAGGCGACCTCGTAGCTCTCCCGTGGCAGCCGATCCAGCCCGGCTACCGAGATATTATTCAGCGTCAATATTTTATGCATTTTTGTAACTCCCGCCTGCTCAATCAGCCGTTGCGCTTTTCAAAATCGGCCATGAAGTCGATCAGAGCCTGTACACCCTCTTCGGGCATGGCGTTGTAGATGCTGGCGCGCATGCCCCCCACAGAGCGGTGACCCTTCAGGGTGACCAGCCCCGCCTCTTTGGCTTCGGCCAGAAAGGTGGCATCCAGTTCAGCATTGGCCAGCGTAAAAGGGATATTCATCAGTGAGCGGCAGTTTATATCGACCGGGTTGGCATAGAAATCAGAGTTGTCAATCGCATCGTAGAGTGCCTTTGCCTTGCGCTGGTTGGTCTCAGCCATGGCCGCCAGCCCCCCTTTGCGCAGCAGCATCTGGAAGACCAGACCTGCCAGATACCAGGCATAGGCCGGCGGTGTGTTGTACATGGAGTTGGCACCAGCCAGGATGTCATAATCGAACATGGCGGGGGTTTTGGCAGCGGCATGGCCGATCAGATCATCACGGATGATGGCAACGGTTAAACCGGCAGGACCGATATTCTTCTGCGCCCCCGCGTAGATGATGCCATATTTTGCGACATCCACCGGGCGGGAGAGGATGGTGGAGGACATATCGGCCACCAGCGGCACATCGCCTGCCTCGGGCAGGTACGGAAACTCAACTCCGCCGATGGTCTCGTTGGGGGTAAAGTGCAGATAGGCGGCATCCGGGTTGAGCTTCAGCTCACCCTGAGCCGGAACCGTTGTAAAGCCAGAGGCCTCGCCACTGCCCGCCAGATTCACTTTACAGAATTTTTTCGCCTCAGCAATCGCCTTTTTAGACCAGGCACCGGTATTGATATAGTCGGCTGTTGTCTTAGCTTGCAGCAGGTTCAGCGGCACCATGGCAAATTGGCTGGAGGCACCGCCTTGCAGGAACAGCACCTTGTAGTCATCCGGCACTGCCAGCAACTCACGCAGGTCGGCTTCTGCCTGCTCTGCAATGGATACGAACTCTTTACCACGGTGGCTCATCTCCATCACAGACATGCCACTGCCGTGCCAGTCCAGCATCTCTTCCTGTGCCTGAAGAAGCACCTCTTCGGGCAGTACGGCTGGGCCAGCACTGAAGTTAAAGGTTCGCGCCATAGCTATTCTCCGCTTTAAGTTTGGTGTGTACTATATTGTTTATACAGAATTATCTGATTTTACTCTTCGCTCTCTTCATCCAACTCTGATGGAGATTCATCCTCCAGCCCTTCAATGCGGGCAATGCCAATCAGCTTCTCCTTTTTGGTGAGACTGATCATCTTCACGCCCTGGGTGTTTCGGCTGACGATGGAGACGTTATCGACCAGTGTTCGAACCAGGGTGCCGCCATCGGTGATGAGCATGATCTCATCCTGTTGCTGCACGGGTACGGCACCCACCACTGCGCCATTGCGGCCACTGGTCTGGATCGAGATGACACCCATGCCACCACGACCGTGAGCCGGGTAGTCCGTTATCGGGGTACGTTTGCCAAAACCATTCTCGGTAACCGTCAGCACCATGCCATCATCCGCAATGATCAGGGCGATGACCTTCTGCCCTTCTGCCAGACGAATACCGCGCACACCACAGGCGGTGCGTCCCATGGGGCGGACATGGCTCTCGGCAAATCGAACCGCCTTGCCACCACTGGTAAAGAGCATCACATCCTTGCTGCCATCGGTAATCGCTACCCCAACCAGCTGATCATCATCACGCAGGTCGACGGCAATAATGCCATTGGCGCGCGGGCGGGAGAAGTCTGTCAGACGGGACTTTTTGACCGTGCCCGAACTGCTGACCATAAAGACGTATTTGTCATCGCAGTACTCGCGCACCGGCAGCACTGCATTGATGCGCTCGCCCTCTTCGAGTGGCAGCAGGTTGATCATGGGTTTGCCGCGCGCGGCACGCCCGGCCTGGGGCAGCTCGTAGACCTTTAGCCAGTAGACCTTGCCCCGGCTGGAGAAGCAGAGCACAGTATCGTGGGTGCTGGCAACAAACAGCTGGTCGACAAAATCCTCTTCCTTGGTTTTGGTGGCTGACTTGCCTTTTCCACCGCGGTGCTGCGCCTGATAGGTATCCAGCGGTTGCGCCTTGGCATAACCGGCATGCGAGAGGGTGACGACCACATCCTCTTCAGTAATCAGGTCTTCCAGACTGAGGTCAAGCCGGTTCTGCATGATTTCAGTGCGCCGCTCATCGCCAAACTGATCTCGAATGCTGCACAGCTCTTCGCGGATTACGCTCATCAGGCGATCCGCACTGGAAATAATATCAAGCAGATCCTTAATTCTTTCTATTATCTCACTGTATTCACTGATTATTTTGTCTTGCTCAAGCCCGGTAAGGCGGTGCAGACGCAGATCAAGAATGGCCTGAGCCTGAACCTCAGAGAGGCGATAACCCTGCTCTGTCAAACCAAACTCGGCACCCAGCTCTTCCGGGCGTGAGGCATCGGCTCCGGCGCGCCCGATCATCGCCTCCACAGCGCCCGATCTCCAGTGACGGCCCAGCAGCCCGGCCTTGGCCTCAGCCGGATTGGCCGCCGATTTGATCAGCGCAATCACCTCGTCGATATTGGCCAGCGCCACCGCCAGCCCTTCCAGCACATGCGCCCGGCTTCTGGCCTTGCGCAGCAGGTAGATGGTTCGCCGTGTTACTACTTCACGCCGGTGGCGGACGAAGCATTCCAGTATCTGCTTCAGGTTCAGCAGGCGCGGCTGGCCATCGACCAGCGTCACCATATTGATACCAAACACACTCTGCAACTGGGTCTGCTGAAAGAGGTTATTCAGAACAACTTCAGCCACTTCACCACGGCGCAGCTCGATGACCATACGCATGCCATCTTTATCGGACTCATCACGCAGGTGGGTAATGCCTTCGATGCGCTTCTCTTTGACCAGATCCGCAATCTTCTCCAGCAGGCGCGCCTTGTTGACCTGATAGGGCAGCTCATGGACGACGATGGTCTGTTTGCCGCTGGCATCGTCGGTTTCAATCTCGGTGCGGGCGCGCATGTAGATGCGGCCACGGCCTGTATGGTAGGCCTCATGGATGCCACGGGCGCCGTTGATCAGCGCGGCTGTTGGGAAATCAGGCCCGGGAATATGCTGCATCAGTCCTTCAATGCTGATCTCTGGATCATCAATCAGTGCAATAGCGGCATTAACGGTTTCAGCCAGATTATGCGGGGGGATGTTGGTGGCCATGCCAACGGCAATACCGGCGGAGCCATTGACCAACAGGTTGGGAACCCGGGCAGGCAGTACCACCGGCTCATGCTCTGATTCATCGTAGTTGGCAGCAAAATCGACCGTCTCTTTGTCCAGATCGTCCAGCATGCTGTGGGCGATCTTGGCCATGCGCACTTCGGTATAACGCATGGCAGCAGCGGCATCACCATCCACCGAGCCAAAGTTGCCCTGCCCATCGATCAGCATGTAGCGCATGGAAAAGGGCTGCGCCATACGTACGATGGTGTCATACACGGCCGTGTCACCGTGCGGGTGGTATTTACCGATGACATCACCCACGACACGGGCTGATTTCTTGTATGGCTTGTTCCAGTCATTGCCCAATACGTTCATCGCATAGAGTACGCGGCGATGCACCGGTTTCAGTCCGTCTCTTACATCTGGAAGTGCGCGCCCCACGATGACGCTCATGGCGTACTCGAGGTAGGAGGACTTCATCTCATCTTCAAGATTGACCGGCAAAACTTCTTTGGCAAATTCGGCCATAAATGTCTCAGCTGATGCTTAAATAAGGAAGCGGAAGTCTAACACACCCTGAGATAGCCCTGCATACTTAAAACGGCTCAAAACGGCTTTCAGGCCGCCTGGAGTTAACCTGCCATTAATTTTGCTATCTTTTCTGTGTTTGGCCGGAGCACAACCCCCCTCTCCGTTACAATCGCATCCACCATACTGGCAGGGGTCACATCAAACACCGGATTCCAGGCATCTACACCAGGTGCCCCCAGCTGTTTTCCCCCGCAATAAAGCACTTCTGCGGCAGCTCTCGACTCAATGGGGATATCGGCACCACTGGCCACAGAGATATCAATGGTTGAAGTGGGTGCCGCAACCATCACTTTGACACCGTGGTGCTTTGCCGCCACAGCCAGCCCATAGGTGCCAATCTTGTTGGCCACATCACCATTGGCGGCAATGCGGTCAGAACCCACGATGACCCAGCCAATGCCACCTTGAGCCATCAGGCTGGCTGCGGCACCATCTATTAATAGAGTGACGGGAATGTTGTCCTGCTGCAGCTCCCAGGCGGTGAGGCGAGAGCCTTGCAGCCAGGGACGGGTCTCGTCGGCATAGACCTGCTGGATCTTCCCCGCGGCAAATGCGCTGCGGATCACTCCCAGTGCCGTGCCGTAGCCACCCGTTGCCAGGGCGCCTGCATTGCAGTGGGTGATGACGGCGGCTGGCTCGGCAATCAGCGCCGCCCCCAGATCACCCAGGGTACGATTGGCGGCAATGTCCTCTTTATGGATGGCCTGGGCTTCCGCCAACAGCCTTGGGGTTGGATCTTCGTCACCCAGCTCATCCATCAGCCTCTGCATACGCGCCAATGCCCAAAACAGGTTGACCGCAGTGGGGCGCGATGCGGCCAATGCAGCCAGATCGGCCGCCATGGCTGCCTTCCAGTCCCTCTCTGCACTCTCCCAGCCATTGCGGGCTGCAATCACTACACCAAAGGCGGCCGTAATGCCGATGGCAGGGGCACCACGCACCACCATATCGCGAATGGCATTGGCAACCTCCACTCCGGTATTGAGCCGGATAAACTCCGTCTGTAGCGGCAGAATGCGCTGGTCTAACAGGTAGAGGTGTTCGCCATGCCAGACAACAGCATTATCTGCATGAGTCGGGATATTGGGTATTGGTGCTTCCATCTTTCAGTGTCTCGTGGCAAATTCATCCTATTCTGCCACAGCGGCAAACAAACAACCTCTGGAGCTGCAACACTGTGAAGATCGACACCCTGATTAACGCCCGCTGGATCATCCCCGTCATCCCAGAGGATCAGGTGCTGGAGCACCACAGTCTGGCCATTCAGCATGGCCGCATCCTGGAGATCCTGCCCACTTCAGAGGCCACGCAGCGATACACCCCCGCCACGACTGAAGAGCTGCCAGGGCACGCGCTGATTCCGGGGCTGATCAATGCACACACCCATGCCGCCATGTCCCTGCTGCGCGGGCTGGCAGATGATATGCCGCTGATGCGTTGGCTCAATGACCATATCTGGCCGGCTGAAAAGCGCTGGGTCAGCGAAGAGTTTGTAGCGGACGGCACCCAACTGGCACTGGCCGAGATGTTGCGCGGCGGTATCACCTGTTATAACGATATGTATTTTTTCCCCGAGGTGGCCGCCAGAGTCACTGCTGCTGCCGGAATGCGCGCCGTTATCGGGCTGATTGTGATCGACTTTCCCTCTGCATGGGCGACCGATTCGGATGACTACCTGCACCGTGGGCTTGAGGTTCACGACCAGTATCGAAGCCACAACCTGATCCGAACCGCCTTTGCCCCACATGCCCCCTATTCGGTCTCTGACAGACCACTGGAGCGCATCCGCACCCTGGCCGATGAGATGGAGATCCCCATCCATATACATCTTCACGAAACACGGGATGAGATCCGGCAGGGATTACAACAGTATGGTTGCCGTCCCATTGAGCGACTGCAACGGCTGGGGCTGCTCTCCCCCTCCCTGGCGGCGGTGCACATGACACAGCTGGATGATGACGAGATTGGCACTATTGCTGAATCCGGCACACAGGTCATCCACTGCCCGGAATCAAATCTTAAACTGGCCAGCGGGTTTTGTCCGGTCGACAGGCTGATCAAGGCCGGTATCAACGTGGCCATCGGCACCGACAGCGCCGCCAGCAACAATGACCTCGATATGTTCAGCGAGATGCGAACCGCTGCGCTTTTGGCCAAAGGGGTGGCAGAAGATGCCAGTGCTGTTCCGGCCTTCACCGCACTGCGCATGGCCACCCTGAATGGCGCTATTGCACTGGGCATTGCAGACCAGACAGGGTCTCTGGAGCCAGGCAAATCAGCTGACATCACAGCCGTTGATCTTAACCATCTGGAGACAAAACCCATCTACCACCCCGTCTCTCAATTGGTATACGCCACTGGAAGGGATAAAGTGAGTGATGTCTGGGTTGCTGGCAGACAGCTGGTGCGCAACGGCAATCTGACAACCCTGAACACGAATGAGATAGACAGACGTACCACGGAGTGGGAAAAAAAGGTTCGTGAAGAGTAATTGTCTGGAAATCACCTATACTACTCATCATCCGAGTTATTATCAGGTGATCGCATGCGCAGTATTACAGATCAGGCAACCCGCCTCTTTTTTCTGCTGCTGATAACACTGTCTTTAAATATAGTCTGGGCAGCCCCTGTCGGCCACCAGCTCTGCACCGATTGTCACCTGACCGCTATACCGACTGCTGACAGCAGCGATCTGGTTCATCCCATTGAGACACTTTGTACCGGTTGCCATGAAAATGGCGGTGCCAGTGACCATGCGGTGGGGGTTCCACCCGGGGTGGATGGCACAGGGGGGCTGCCCCTCGTCGCAGGTAAAATCGCATGCATCACCTGCCACAATGTGCATGCAGAGACCCGCATGCTGCTGCGCATCAATACCGAAGCGCTCTGTTTGGCCTGTCACCCGAACCACTAACCTTTCTTTCAGCCACTACCAGCAATCAGCTGCCATTCACCCAAGCATTTAAAGCTGCATAAGCAATAATGACAACCACACCCAGAGGTACTTTATGATCTCAACCCCAGCAACTGATTATGCACCAGAGCATGATCCCGATGTGGCGCTCCCGGAGGCGTCCAGCTCAAGGGTGTCAAGAGCATTCGAGCTGCCAGACACCGAGATACTGGAGGTGGGTGATCTACTCATTGCCTATCTGAAACAGCTCTCTATAAAATATCTGTTCGGTGTGCCAGGCGGCGCTATCGAACCACTCTATAATGCCCTGGCAAGGCAAGCTCGATACGATGAAGAGAACAGTGTCCCGGAACACGAGCGGGGACCTCGTGCCATCATTGCACGGCATGAGGCAGATGCTGCCTTTATGGCAGAAGGATATGCGCGCATCACAGGCAAGATAGGCGTCTGTTGCGCCACAACAGGCCCTGGCGCTACCAACCTGATAACGGGCGTTGCCTCTGCCTATGAAAATCGTACACCACTTCTGGTTATTACAGCCCAATCCGCTTTAACAAACTTTGGCCGGGGTGCCATGCAAGAGTCATCCTGCACGGGCATAGATACCGTCAGCATGTTTAACAGCTGCACCCGCTACAACACTCTGGTTTCACATAAAGAGCAATTTGAAAGAAAGCTCGCGGCTGCGCTTTTATCTTCTCGTGGCTCACCAGCAGGCCCTGCGCATCTGAGCATCCCACTTGATGTCATGAGAGGGATACCGCCGGTCAGCAAACCTTCCTATCAACTCACCACTGGGCAGAGGAACCATCCTGTCACCCTGGTGGATGACACCGTCGATGAGGTTTTTAACCGCATCACTCAAACAGATAGCCAGGTAGCCTTTGTCATCGGGCATGGCTGCCGGGATGCCATTGGCGCCATCCTGAAAGTAGCCAGGCAGATCAACGCCACATTGGTTGTCACCCCGCATGCCAAAGGTCTGATCAACCCTTTTCAACCACTCTTCCGGGGTGTCTTCGGCTTTGCAGGTCATGAGAGTGCTGCAGAGGCATTAGCAAAAGCAGATACAATAGTTGCTATTGGCATCACCATTAGCGAATGGTCAACCCAGGGGTGGGATCAGCGGTTACTGGAAGAGAAACTTATCCACATCGACGACAACCAGGAGAACTTCACACGCTCCCCCATGGCCGGCATACATCTGCTTGGGGACATTGCCGGCATTTTTAGCTATCTGATGACAAGAGCCATGGAGAGTAGTGATTACAACGAGCCAAGCAAATATAACAAACGCAATCGGCATGACCATACAATCTCTGAAAACAGAGATTGTCCATGCCATTTCAGCCTGGAAGATGAAGCCGCCTTCACCAGCAGCGCCATCCCAATAAAACCCCAGCGGCTTATGCATGATCTGCCAAGGCTGCTGCCATCAAACACCCATTACCTGGCAGACGCTGGAAACAGCATCGCCTGGGCAATCCATTACCTCCACTCCAATGACCGGCGAATGGGTGGGAAGCAAAATGGTCGAAGCAGCACCTTTGAAGGCTGCCTGGAATTTGCCACCATGGGCTGGGCCATTGGGGCAAGTGTGGGCGCCGCCCTTGGTGCAAAAGAGCGGTTAAACAACAAAAAGAACCTCAGGGATAACAAAGAGCCGCCGATAGTCTGCATAACAGGGGATGGCAGCCTGCTGATGGCAGGTCAGGAGATCACAGTAGCTGTGCAGGAGGCGCTTCCTATCATATTCATTCTGTTGAATGACAGCTCACTGGGCATGGTCAAGCATGGCCAACGTCTGGGGGGCGCAGAACCCATCGGCCATAAACTGCCTGAAATCGACTACTGCGCCTTTGCCAAAGTGCTGGGCGCATACGGTGAAACCGTCCACTCGCCGGAGGATCTGGCAAAACTTGATTTTAATGAGATGCTGCAGCGGCCGGGGCCAACACTGATTGATGTCTATATCGACAAAGATGAAGTACCACCGCTGGCCTCGCGCACGAAAGTGCTGTTGGGGCGCTAACCGCCTCTTCTTAGTGGTCAGCAAACTGGCATTTAGCAAAAAAACAACAAGAAACCAGCATAGGCAACCAAAAACATTGATTTTTCTCTGAATTGTAGTTTACTTAAGTAACTGAGCAGGAACTCAATTCGCCTAAAGATAGCATTATTGTCCATGCAGACAATGCGGCGAACGATTAATAATAAAGCCGCTGCTGCATATCTGCATCAACACAGAAGAATAGCCTTGAAAAACAAACACATAGCTTTAACTGCGGGTCTCATGCTTTGTAGCAATGTGTATGCGGCCAATGGTTTTCCTGAGGATGAATTTGCTGAAGATGACATGCTCTTTGATGAGGAGGAGATACTCATCTCCGCCACCGGCTACAGCAAACCGGCACGGCTGGCGCCCTCTGTGGCTACCGTTATCACCGCCGCCGAGATCAAAGAGATGGGGGCTACCACCATCTTTGAGGCGCTGGAGTCGGTACCTGGTATCCATGTCTATCCGAATAAAGACCTGCTCGCCCCAAAACTTTCCATTCGCGGAATTCATACAAACGATGGCGCGCAGACGCTGTTCCTGAGAAACGGCCAGCCAATCAAAAATGCTGCTGTCAGCAATGTACCCGGAGCATATAGGGCACCCATCTCCAACATTGCCCGCATAGAGGTGATCCGCGGCCCCGGCTCAGCCGTGCATGGCGCAGATGCGCTTGCCGGAGTCATCAACATTGTCACCAAGGATGCCCATGAGATTGGTGGTATTGACCTGGGTGGCCGCATGGGCTCCTTCAACAGCAACAGCGCCTGGGTTCAGTACGGTAAAAAATATGCAGATTGGGACGTTGCCTTCAGCCTGGAGCAGATGCGAACCGGCGGTGACCCAGATCGGATGGTCAATATTGATACCGCAGACCCTGCCCTCTCATACGCACCAGATCACCTGGAGACAGGCTATGAATATTATGAGACCTCCCTCTACCTGCGCAATGAGAGCTGGGACATCGACTTCTGGCACTGGCAGCAGAGAGATGGAGGTACTGGCCCTGGGATAGCGCATGCATTAGACCCCATGGGCAATGAGGATTATCAATACTACCAATTCGATATCAGCTATACCCTCAGAGAGCTGCTCCCTGATCTTGAGCTGAAGCCCCATTTTAACTACGTCTATCAGGATGGACAGCGCAATTTTGTACTCCTGCCACCCGGCTCTGGCGGTGGAGCCTATCCCAATGGCATGATTGGTAACCCCGGCTTGGAAGATCGAACCTATACTGCAAACATCACCGGCACCTATAGTGGTTTTGAACAGCACACGCTACGCATCGATCTGGGTTACAGTCGCCAGGAGCTGGATACCAATGAGAGCAAGAATTTTGACAACAGCTTTGCCCCCATGCCTTTTGCCGAGGTAGCAGATACCGGTTTGGTCTACATTCCTGATACAGATCGTGAGCGCCGCTTCCTCTCCGTTCAGGATGAGTGGCACATCTCAAAAGCGTGGATCTTTACCGGAGGGCTGCGCTACGATCACTACAACGATTTTGGCAAGACCATCAACCCACGCCTTGCCCTGATCTGGTCACCACCCATGCCATTGACCACCAAACTGCTCTATGGCAGTGCTTTTCGGGCACCCTCTCTGCAAGAACTCTATATAACAAGAAACCCGGCAATAGAGGGCAATGATGGCCTTGATCCTGAGACCATCGACACACTGGAGCTGGCATTTGAATATTTCCCGCTGCTTGAGCTGAATTCCCGCTTAAGTCTCTTCTATTACGAGATGGATGACACCATTCAAGTTGTCAGTGCCCAATATCAGAATACAGAGGGGCAGCGCGGCTATGGCTTTGAGTTTGAGGCAGAGTGGGATATGACCAACCGGCTCAAACTGCGCAGCAGCCTCGCCTGGCAGCATGCCGAAACGAAGGATGGTGGAAGCCGAGTTCCCAAGGCACCGGGGCGGGAGCTTCACTTTGCAGCCAATTGGGAGTTTACACCAGGCTGGACTGTTGATACCCAGGTCAACTGGATCGGGGGTCGCAAACGCCCTGCTGGAGAGAACCGTGACAAACTCGACAACTTTACGATTATTGATCTCACACTACGCACAATGACCCATGACAGAAGCTGGGAGTTTGCACTCTCTGCCAGAAACCTGTTTGACAAACAGGCCTTTGAGTGGGGCGATAGTCCAACAAATGCATTTGGTGCTGTGCTTGGTGATTATGAACTGCAAGGGCGAAGCGTCTATGCTGAAATGAGCTACCATTTTCGATAGCCCCTTTGAAACATCAATAAAGTGCTGGAGCACTCTCAAAACAACCATATTAAAACTGCTGAATTTTCACATGGGTGTATCAATTTCACTGTTTTTCAATAGCATTTGAAACTTTGATTAAAACCTGTTGATACCTCTTTGTATACAATAGAATTTATATATAACGCATTGGTTTTGCTATATTTTTCCAGTGTTATTTCAGACCAACCGGCCCAATTCATGTCATCCGTGAATAGATCAAGCAACACGCATGAATCAACCAAAATACCATTCATTATGATCCCCTTGTCAGATTCATAATTTCACTGGTAGACATTTTTGCTGTAGCGATACCTCTAAGCTTCCTAAATCTGCCTGTTGGGCTAGGCTCATCCGTTTTAACTATATAAAAACGCCCTTTATCTTCGATAAAATCAATCTCTGTTTCGGGAGATATGCCTAAAGCCTCTCTGACGCTTCTGGGGATTGTTACCTGGCCTTTTGTCGTAACTCGCATAATTTTATACTCCTCTACACACCAGTAATACCACTCTAGATTTTACCCGTAAAAGTATGCAAAAGCTGACCACAGGCAGAGGACTTTACGGGCAGCTAACAGGAAGCTCTCTTGCTGATTTTCCCAGGTATGCAACATCCCCACATTGTAATGGTAAAAAGCCCCCAGCAGGCCGATCATAGGCATCCATATAGCATGCCGTAACACCACTATTTACAGCAATTGTACACATCTGATAAATCTCCATTGGGCTAAAGCCATTGTCAGATAGAAATGCTGAGACATAACCATTGATATTCATATCCTCAGAAAACTTTTCTTTTAACTCTGCTTCAACTTTATAGGCCAACTGTAGATGTGAGCCAATAGAAAAACCAAGCTTTTTGGTGACGCACTCCATCGCCACCACCCGCTCATCACCTTTTGCAATGGGGCGTGCATAGCCGGTAATAAATGGCCTCCCTCCATACTTAGCGCATTCATTGCTAACAATCTCTGCCACTGGCAAACCCTTATTATAATCAACCGATGCATTTTGAATAAAAGCAGCTCCATCAACTAATGGCTTTGACCCATACCCTCGTGAATCTGCAGCAAGAGTACCTGCAACTGTTGCACTAACCACTGAGGCTTTCATTGTGCCATTTAATGCACCAATCTGATTACACCATATCCTTGGATCAGGCCAGCTCAGGCAAATAAATGCAGCTTCAAGCCAATCTGCCAGCCTCCTTTCAGGTAACCGACCAACAGCATTTAAAATCACAATCTGCATATATGACTTCTCACCCACAAGCTCATTCATCATGTCATAGCCGCAGTTATAGACCCCCTTCCCAATCCGCCAGCCACCTCTTTTGCTGTAGATTTTGGCTCTGTGCTTGTCCCATAGTGCTGTATTCTGTTTAGTCTGATTCAATGACATAGTCTTTGTCCTCTGGAAATGGATATGAGGTCATCGGTTTTTTACAATACTCCAGCCCATGAGCCAGCAACCCTGGGGCACTAATCAATTGATAGACTGTAGC
>JAKISI010000094.1 GCA_021648685.1 Candidatus Polarisedimenticolaceae bacterium | reverse complement strand
GGGGAGTATCTGGGCGAAGGTCTGGCAGGCAGCTGGCAAGGCTCTTTTGTGGCAAAGGGAGACGAGTGGGTGGGTGAAACGGCGTTAAAACTGCATCAGGGAGCCATCCTGAGTCCTCATCTCTATGTTGGTGTAGAGCAGCAGCCACTCACCATCACTGCCCATCTCACCGCCCGTCCACAGCAGTTGCAACTGACTGACCTCCGCTATGACCACCCCGGCATTCTGACATTCGAAGCATCAGCAACAGTGTCAAAACAGCAGCAGTGGGTGCCAGAGCTGTTGCAGCTACAGACAGAGTCATTTGCTGTTCAGCAACTCTATACGCAATATTTTTTGCCAACACTGGCAGAGTCAACACTGGCCAATCTGGAGTGGGCAGGGGAGGCAAAATTAGAGCTGTCACTCCTGCGTGGGGGAGAACAGCGCCTGAAACTGAAGTTGGATGATCTGAACGTGGAAGAGGTTGCCGTGGCAACGGAAGAAGCAGATGCCCCCCGGCAACGGCGCAGCTTTGCACTTTACGGTGTTAACGGCGTGCTGAACTGGGCCAGTGGGCAGAGAGCGGCTGATTCAACCCTCAGGTGGAAGGGGGGGCACTTTATGGAAGGGATCACCCTGGGTGAAACCCAGCTTGATCTGCTGCTGCATAATAAAAATGTGACCCTTTTGAATCCTGCTTCAATCCCGCTGCTGGACGGCACTCTGGCTATCTCTGAATTCGACCTGACCCTGCATGACGATGGCCCACGTTTTACATTTGGAGGTGCTTTAGCCCCTGTCTCGATGGAGTCGTTCAGTCAGGCCATGGGCTGGCTGCCACTGTCAGGCAAGCTCTCAGGCGGCATCCCAAAGGCAACCTATCAGAATGGTCTGCTGGTGCTGGAGGGGGCCATGCTGGCCAATGTTTTTGAGGGGCAGGCCATTATTCGTGACCTGAGGGTAGAAGACCTGTTCGGCATCTGGCCAACCCTGAGTGCCAACTTTGAACTTAAAGATCTGGATCTGGAGGCGCTGACCCGTACCTTCTCCTTTGGCAAGATCACCGGCAAACTGGAGGGGCAGATTGATAACCTCTACCTGGAAAACTGGCAGCCAGTCTCCTTTGATGCCCGCTTTGCAACGCCAGAGCAGGATGAGAGCCGCCACCGGATCAGTCAACGGGCGATTGATAATATCTCCAACCTGGGTGGCAGTGGCATGTCGGGTGCGCTCTCCCGCACTTTTCTCAGCTTCTTTGAAGAGTTTGGCTATGCCCGATTGGGTGTCAGTTGTCGTCTGGAAAACGGGATTTGTGAAATGGATGGCGTCGAGGCTGCGGCTCAGGGCAGCTATCTGGTAAAAGGCAGTGGCCTGCCACGCATTGATATTGTGGGATACAATCACCGGGTTGACTGGGCATCACTGATCAGCAAGCTGACAGAGATTGCGCAAACCGGCGCTGCCAGCCATGGAGAGTGAAACGAAGGCTGGTAGTCCGCGGTAGGCGTAGGCCGCTCGTAGCATACCCGTCGTGCCTTGCGCCAGAGGGGATGCAGCGTAGGCATCCGAAACGCCGTCTAGCCATTGTGGTAGTGCTGCGCAGCCAGCGCCGAGCTTGCGATGGTGTGGCGAAGCGGCACGCACGCAGGGCGGCTGCGGCAAAAGGAATTAACCGTCGTGATAAGCGAGGGCAAAAGGGGGACTTGGATGTCCCGTTTTGCATACTGAGCATCACGACTCGCTTGGGTGGGCAATGCCGAGTTTGAATAGTATGCGATTGAACTAATCTTAAAATGGTAAAGTCCACTGCTGTAGATCATGACTGCTGAGGAGCATATCCAATGAACCCACTCAAAACCAGCACGCTTTTCGGGGCTGTTTTTTTGCTGACCGCCTGCGTCACAATCAATATCTACTTCCCGTCAGCCCAGGCTGAAGAGGCCGCGCGGGAGATGGTGCAGGATATCCTGGGCAAAGATGATGCTGCCAAGGCAGAAGAGAACAGAGCGTCTGCCCTGCTGCAACCGCCACCACTCTATGTGCGTGTGGGTGAGGGACTGCTCAATTTTCTGATTCCACCGGCACATGCTGCGGCGCCAAATTTCAATGTTAACACCCCAAAAATCCGTAAAATTCAGGCGCGGATGAAAAAGCGCAATGCATCACTCAAGCCCTATTATGTAAAGGGTGCCATTGGATTTACGCGGGATGCCATGGTCAAGATGCGAAATGCCTCTGCAATTCCACTAAAAGTGCGCAGCAAAATCAAAAAAATGGTGGCTGCGGAGAATGCAGATCGCAATGCCCTCTACCGGGCGATTGCAGATGCCAATGGTCGCCCTGAGTGGGTATCTGATGTGCGTAACATCTATGCCGGCATCTGGATTGAAGAGGCTGGAAAAGGGTGGTGGTATCAAAGCGCCAAAGGGCAGTGGAAGCAGCGATGAAATTAGAATTTCTTGAAATTGAATTTATATTCAGGGCAATATGTGGCTTTAGTCCCTCTTAGCGAGCATCGGCATGGATTTTAACGAACTCATTCACCTGATGGTGAAGAAAAAGGCCTCTGACCTGTTTATAACAGCAGGTGCCGCCCCCAGCCTTAAAATTGATGGCGTAATCAAGCCAATTGCAAAAAAGAAGCTGACGGACAAGCTCTCCAGAGAGATGGTGTTGAGTGTGATGACGCCTGCGCAACGTGGGGAGTTCTCACGTACCAATGAGTGTAGTTTTGCTATCAGCTTGAAAGGGGTGGGGCGTTTCCGGGTCAGTGCATTTATCCAAAGAGATTCAGCCGGGATGGTGCTGCGCCGCATTGAGACCAATATTCCATTGATCGATACCCTTGGTTTGCCGCCTGTGGTTAAAAAACTGGCCATGGTGGTGCGCGGTATTATCTTCTTTGTGGGCGCGACGGGCATGGGTAAATCGACCTCACTTGCTTCAATGATCAACTACCGAAATCATCATGGTGCAGGGCATATCATCAGCATTGAAGACCCGATTGAGTTTATCCACCAACACGCAGGCTGTATCATTACCCAGCGTGAAGTGGGAATTGATACAGAGTCTTATGAAGTTGCACTGAAAAACACCCTCCGGCAGGCACCCGATGTGGTCATGATTGGCGAAATTCGCACCCGGGAGACGATGGAACACGCCATCGCCTTTGCCGAAACTGGCCATCTTTGCCTGAGTACGCTGCATGCCAATAATGCAAATCAGGCGCTGGATCGTATTATCAACTTTTTCCCCGAGGATCGGCGGGGCCAGCTGTTAATGGATCTGTCGCTGAACCTGCGAGGCATTGTCGCCCAACAGCTGATACAGAAGGCAGATGGCTCAGGACGGCAGGCCGTGGTTGAGGTGTTGCTGAATACGCCGCTTGCCTCGGATCAGATCAGGAAAGGGGAGATAGGCAAACTCAAGGAGCTGATGAAACGCTCGACCGAACAGGGCATGGTGAC